>JAQBPE010000277.1 GCA_028287685.1 Cyanobacteria bacterium RYN_339
CCACCACCGGCCCGAAGATCTCCTCCTGGGCCACGCGCATCTGGTTGGTCACGCCGCCCAGCACCGTGGGGGCGTAGTAGTGGCCCTGCAGGTCGGCCGGCTTCTGGCCGCCCGTCAGGACGATGGCGCCCTCCTGCTGGCCCAAGGTCACGTACGAGTGGACCTTGTCCCAGTGCTCCTTGGAGATCAGCGCGCCGATTTGGGTGGCGGGGTCCATCGGGTCGCCCACCTTCAAGGCCTGGGCCTTGGCGACGAACTTCTCGACGAAGTCGTCGTAGACGCTCTCCTGGATGAAGACGCGGCTGCGGGCGTTGCAGGCCTGGCCGGCGTTGTCGTAGATGGCGTAGAGCGAGCCGGCGACGGCCTCTTCCATGTTGGCGTCGGCGAAGACGATGCCAGGGCTCTTGCCGCCCAGCTCCAGCGAGACGCGCTTGATGCCCTTGGCGGCGGCGATCATGATCGCGCGGCCGGTCTCCGTGCCGCCCGTGAAGGCGATCTTGTCGATGCCCTGGTGCTGCGACAGGTAAGCGCCCACGGTTTCACCGCGGCCGTTGATGACGTTCAGCACGCCGGCAGGGATGCCCGCTTCCGCGGCCAGTTCCGCCAGGCGCAGCGCCGACAGTGGGGTCAGTTCCGAGGGCTTCAAGACGGCGGTGTTGCCGGCCGCGAGGCAGGGCGCCAGCTTCCAGGCCGCCATGACCAGCGGGAAGTTCCAGGGCACGATCAGCGCGCACACGCCCAGGGGCTCCCAGGTCGTGTAGCTCATGAAGTTCGGCGGCGCCGGGACGGTCTCGCCCTGGATCTTGCCGGCCAGGCCGGCGTAGTAGTCGAACACGTCGGCGGCGTGGCTCATCTCGCCCTTGGCGGCATTGATGGGCTTGCCCGTGTTGGCGGTTTCGAGCTTGGCCAGCTCTTCCGCGTTCGCGCGGATCAGATCGGCCAGCTTGCCCAGCATCTTCGCGCGCTTGGCGGACGAGACCTTCATCCAAGCGCCTTCGAAGGCGGCGCGGGCGGCGGCGATCGCTGCGTCCACCTGCGCTTCGGTCGCCACGGCGACCTGGGCGATGACGGTATCGTTGTATGGGTTCCGGACCTCGAGGTGCTCCGTACCGGGCACCTTCTCGCCGTTGATCCACATGGGGGTAGATTCGAGCGTTACGGCCATTGTAAGCTCCTCTCTGGCTAGCTACGGGGGCAAAATCGCTTTATTGTCCCCCGGTCCCCCGGGCTTGTCCACCGACGTAGTGCTCGAAGAACTCGCAGGCTTCGGCCACGCCGTCCTCCGCCCGGATGGCCGCGCCGAGGACCCGGGCGCGTCGCGCCATCTCGGGGTCGGACACCGCGCGCTGGATGGCCCCGGCCAGTTCCCAGGTGTTCAGGCGCGCGCGCGGCAAGGGAGTTGGCCCAACGCCCAGGGCGCGCACGCGGGCGCCCCAGAACTCTTGATCCCCGAAGACCGGCGTCAAGATCGACGGCACGCCCGCCCGCAGCCCGGCGGCGGTGGTGCCGGCGCCGCCATGGTGGACCACGGCCGCCATGCGCGGGAAGAGCCAGGCGTGGGGGACGTCATGGATCATGTGGATGTGGTCGGGCACGTCGCCTCGCCCCAGGCCTCCCCAGCCCGAGAGAACGACGCCGCGACGACCGGCCAAGGCGAGGGCATCGAAGACGATCGCGGCCAGGGCCTGGGGATCGCGCCCGGGCATGCTGCCGAAGCCCACGTAGACCGGGGGCAGGCCAGTGTCGAGGAAGGCTTCCAGCTCCGGTGGCGGCGTCCAGCCCTCGGGCTCGTCCAGGAACCAGTAGCCGGTCATGACGGAGTCCGGCCCCCAATCGTTGGGTCGCGGCACCACCTGCCGACTGATGCCATGCATCACCGCCCAGGCCTCGGTCCGCCCGCTCAGCGGGCCGCCGGCTTGGGGCGACAAGCCCACCAGCTGGCGCCAGCGCGTGGAGGCGCTCGATGTGGCCAGCGAGACGCCCAGGATCGCGGCGTGGTGCGTGAGGTAGTTGAGCCAGGGCCCGAAGTCGACGCCGCCGGGCATCACCATGAACGGGAAGTCGCCTGTCGGCGTGAGCGGCACGGGCGAAGCCAGCACGGCCGGCACGCCGTTGGCGCGCGCGAAATCGTAGGCCGGCAGCGAGAGCGGCGAGTAGATCACGGCCTCGGCGGGCGCGACCGCGGCGAGCAACTCCTGGCTGACCTCCTCCACCAGCGGTTGCAACACCTCGCGGTAGCGCTGGATGAAGAGGATCGGGTTCGCAGCGGACTCGATGAAGCCCAGGCCGGCCTCCGTCTTGAGCAGCTCCTGGGGGTCTGCCTTCAGCCCGAAGAAGCCGAGCCCATGGGCGCGCGCCAGTCCCTCGAACCCGGCGTGGGTGGCCAGCGTGACCTCGTGGCCACGGCGCGCCAACCCGGCGCCCAGCGCCACGTAAGGCTGGACGTCGCCGCGGGAGCCGACGGTGGTGATCACGACGCGCATCGCGGCTTTCATACCCCAGCCAAAGAAAAAGGGGCGGGCCGCAGCCCGCCCCACCCTAACCCGAAGGCTAGCTGTTGCCCTTGGAGCGCCACACGGCGACCGCGTCGGCGTAGTTGCACTGGTAGACGGTCCAGCTGCCGTCGCTCTTCGCCTGCGTGATGCGGGCGGTCACCTGGTCCTCGGAGGAGTAGGCGTTGTTGTAGCCCGCCGGCAGCTTCTTGCCGCTGTAGGCGCCCAGGTACGACGCGCCGGTGTCCGGGGTCGCGGAGTAGTTGGTCTGGCACGTCGCCGTCGTCGTGGTGGTCGGCGTGGTCGTGGTGGTGTTGTTCGTCGGGGTGGTGCCCACGGGCGTGGTGCCAGGCGTGGTGCCGGGCGTGGTGGTGCTGGGCAGGCCCGGGATGCCGCCGGTGCAGCCCGCCAGGGCGACGAAGGCGGAGGCCAGCAAGGCGTTACGAAGGACGTTCTTCATGGGTCGGTTCCTTTCTCTCGTGGATGGAAAAGGGCGGCCGAAGCCGCCCTCACTGGTGTTGTCGGCTTAGCCGCCGTAGGTGGACGCCAGGTCCTTCCAGGCCGTGTAGGCGCCCGGGTAGAACTTCTGGAAGCAGGCCCAGTCAGCCGGCGTGAGCGACGAGTTGGAGTTGATCGCGTCCCAGACTTCCTTCTCGGTGTGGTAGGCGCCGCCCCAGGTCGCGGGCACATGCTGGCCGTTGAACTTGCCGTAGGCGGTGCCGGACAGCAGATCGGGCGTGCCGGACGGCGAGGTGCGCGTGCACGACGCGGCGGTCGTGGTGCTGGTGTTCGGCGCGGCGGTCGGCGTGGTGGTGGTGGTGGTGGTGGTCGGCGCCGTGGTGGCGGTCGTGCCGGTCGGGGTGGTGCCCGCGGGGGCCGAAGGGATGCCCGACGGCAAGACGCCGCCCGGGATCTGGTTCAGCAGACCGGCGGCGCCGGTGCAACCGGCCATGGTGACGACGGCCGCGGCGAGCAGGGCCGAACGAAGGACATTCTTCAAAGTGGATTCCTCATCATTGAAGCCCATAACGCATGGGCCCCTTGGGTTCTAAGCAGGTAAGCATGATCAGGCGAGCTACCTTCTGTTGTCAATGACGATCGACCCGGGCAAAATGTTCCCTTAACCAAGACGCTCGAAAACAGCGGCGATCCCCTGTCCTACCCCGATGCACATGGTGGCCAGGCCATAACGGCCTCCCCGCCGATCGAGCTCGTGGATCAGCGTGGTGGCAATGCGGGCGCCGGAGCTGCCGAGCGGGTGGCCGAGCGCGATGCCGCCGCCGTTGACGTTCACGCGCGCCGGATCTAGCGCCAGCTCCCGCATGCAGGCGAGGGCCTGGGCGGCGAAGGCCTCGTTGAGCTCGATCAGATCCAGGTCGGCGACGGTCACGCCCGCGCGCGCCAGCGCCTTGCGTGTTGCCGGAATCGGGCCGATGCCCATGACGGCCGGGTCCACGCCGGCCACCGCGCCGCTGACGAAGCGGGCGAGCGGCCGACGGCCTTCCGCACGGGCCCGCTCCGCGGACATCAACACCAGGGCGGTCGCGCCGTCGTTGATGCCCGACGCGTTGCCGGCCGTCACGCTGCCGCCGTCCCGGAAGACCGCCTTGAGCGCGCCCAGCTTCTCGATCGAGGCGTCCGCGCGCGGGTGCTCGTCGCGGTCCACCCGCGTGACCTGGCCCTTGGGCCCGGGCACGTCCACGGGCACCAATTCCGCATCGAAACGGCCGGCCTCGATCGCGGCCACCGCCCGCTGCTGGCTGGCCAGCGCGAAGGCGTCCTGGTCGGCGCGCGAGATGCCCCAGCGCTCCGCCACGTTCTCCGCGGTCTCGCCCATGCTGTAAGGGTGGTGCATGGCGGCGAGCTTGGGGTTGGTGAAGCGCCAGCCCATGGTGGTGTCGACCAGCTCCAGGTTGCCACGCCCGAAAGCCGCCATGGGCTTGAGCGTGACCAGCGGCGCCCGCGTCATCGACTCGACGCCCCCGGCCACGTAGACGTCGCCCATACCCGCCTGGATGGCATGGGCGGCGGTGATGATCGCCTGCAAGCCGCTGCCGCACAGGCGGTTTACGGTCTGGCCCGGCACTTCGATCGGCAGGCCTGCCAGCAGCGCGGCCATGCGCGCCACGTTGCGGTTGTCCTCGCCGGCCTGGTTGGCCGCGCCGAAGATCACGTCCTCGATCGCCGCGGGATCGACGCCGGCCCGTTCGACGGCGGCACGGATGGCGATCGCCGCGAGGTCGTCGGGCCGGATGTCCTTCAAGGCCCCACCGTAGCGGCCGATGGGGGTGCGGACGGCGGAGACGATTACGGCTTCGATCATGCGTGTATCGTACCGTGACGTGGTGGAAAAGGGGGGGCCGTCACAGATCCGCAAGGGCGGATCGCGCGACGATCCGAGGGCACCCCAGCCGCCGAAGGAGCGCGCCATGATCGACGTCCATCTCACCACCTCGCGGCTGGGCGATCTGCTCGGCACCTTGGCCCATCCCCACCGGCTGCTGCTGGTGATCGCGCTCGAAGAGGGCGCCTGCGACGCCTCCACCTTGACGCGCAAGGTCGGCATCAGCCAACTGGGCGTGATGGAGCACCTGCGCGTCCTGCGGGCCCACCACATCGTAACGGAACGCCGCGAGAACGGTCGCACGAGCTACGAGCTGGCCTGGCCGGGCATCGTGGGCTGGCTGACCATGGGCCTGGCCTTCATCGAGGGGCACCTGTCGGTGCCCGCCGGCCGGCTGGTCGAGCTGCCGAAGGCCGGCGGAGCCTAGACGCCGATCTGGCCTTTGTCCTTGCCCGCGCTGGGGCTGTTGGCCTTGATGAACACGCGCATCGCCTTCTTCACGTCTGTGAAAGCGGTGCGCGCTTTCGTTTCGGCCTTGGCCTTCTGCAGGCCGCTGTAGATCCGGGCGAGCGTCAGGGCCCGCGAGGCGACCTTGGCCTTGTCGGCGGCCTTGGAGCTTTCGTCCGCCAGCATGTCGTCGATTTCCTGGGCTTGCGCGGCGGCCGCGTCCAGGTCTTCCTTGCCCTTGGAATTGGCCCAAGCGCCATGCTCGACCAGGAACTTGCCATTGACGGAAACGGCCACGAGCTTGTCGCCGTCGGCCTGCAGGCCAATCGTGAACTTCTCGTTGGTGGCGGTCACGGCCGAGCACTTGCATGCCCGGGCGTCATCGGCCGCCGGCGCCACCGTGAGATCGTCGTAGGCGGTGCTCTTGGCGGTCGCCAGGGCGTCGAACCCAACGGGCGAGCCCACCGCGGAAGCCATGAGCGGACTGCGGCTCGCGCCACACCCTGCCGTCAAGACGGCCAACGTCACCAAGATGCCCAAGCGTCGCATGAAGATCCTCCCTCCGCGTTATCGCCGCAACCCTCGCAAACCCGGTAAAGGGCGGGTGAAGAACCGCTTAAAGTTTGCTAAGATAGGGCCACGCAGCAAAGGAGCCCCCGCATGGCCAAGTACGATCCCGCCTCCATCGAGCCAAAGTGGCAGCAGCACTGGGACGCGCACGAGACCTTCGTCGCGACGGAAATCCCGGGCAAGCCCAAGTACTACGTGCTGGACATGTTCCCCTACCCGTCGGGCGACGGCCTGCATGTGGGGCACCCGGAGGGCTACACGGCCACCGACATCATCGCGCGCTACAAGCGGATGAAGGGCTTCAACGTGCTGCACCCGATGGGCTGGGATGCGTTCGGCCTGCCCGCGGAGCAATACGCCATCAAGACCGGCCAGCGCCCGCGCGACATCACCGTGAAGAACGTCGCCACCTTCAAGCGGCAAATCAAGAGCCTGGGCCTTTCTTACGATTGGACCCGCGAGATCAACACCACGGACGTGGACTACGTCCGCTGGACCCAGTGGATCTTCCTCGAGATCTTCAAGAAGGGCCTGGCTTACGAGAGCGAGATGGCCGTGAACTGGTGCCCCGTGCTGGGCGCCGTGCTGGCGAACGAGGAGGTCAAGGACGGCAAGAGCGAGATCGGCGGGCACCCCGTCGAGCGCCGCCTGATGCGCCAGTGGGTCTTGAAGATCACGGAATATGCGGAGCGCCTGCTGCACGACCTGGACGCCCTGGATTGGCCCGAGAACATCAAGGAGATGCAGCGGAACTGGATCGGCCGCAGCGAGGGCGCGGAGGTCGACTTCAAGGTGGGCGACAAGGCCTTCACCGTCTTCACCACCCGCCCCGACACGCTTTTCGGTGCCACCTACTGCGTGCTGGCCCCGGAGCACCCGCTGGTCGACGAGATTTCCACCGATAAGGCGGCCGTCCAGGCCTACCGCGAGTTGGCCGCACGCAAGAGCGACCTGGAGCGCACCGACCTCGCCAAGGAGAAGACCCGCGTCTTCAACGGCGCCAACGCCACCAACCCCGCCAACGGCGATCAAGTGCCGGTTTGGGTGGCGGACTACGTGCTCGCCCACTACGGCACGGGCGCGATCATGGCCGTGCCCGGCGGCGACCAGCGCGACTGGGACTTCGCCAAGGCCATGGGCCTGCCCATCGTCGAAGTGGTCCAGGGCGGCGACGTCACCCAGGCCGCGTACGACGGCGACGGCCCGCACGTGAACTCCGGCTTCCTCGACGGCCTGAAGCTGGCCGAGGCCAAGGCGAAGATGAACGCCTGGCTCGAAGAGCGGGGCGTCGGCCGCAAGAAGGTCACCTACCGGCTGCGCGACTGGCTGTTCAGCCGCCAGCGCTACTGGGGCGAGCCCATCCCGGTCGTGCACTTCGAGGACGGCACGTTCACGACCCTGCGCGAGGACGAGCTGCCCCTGACGCTGCCTGAGCTCGACGACATCAAGCCGGCCGGCACGGGCGAGAGCCCGCTGATCAAGGCCCCGGAGTGGGTCAACCTCGTGTACGACGGCAAGCCGGCGAAGCGCGAGACCAACACCATGCCCCAGTGGGCCGGCAGCTGCTGGTACTACCTCCGCTACGTCGACCCGCGCAACCTGGAAAGCTTCGCCTCCAAGGAGAAGCAGGACTACTGGATGCCGGTCGACCTGTACGTGGGCGGCGCGGAGCATGCGGTCATGCACCTCTTGTACGCGCGCTTCTGGCACAAAATCCTGTTCGACCTGGGCCACGTCACGACCAGCGAGCCGTTCACCAAGCTCTTCAACCAGGGCATGATCCTCGGCGAGAACGGCGAGAAGATGTCCAAGAGCCGCGGCAACGTGGTCAACCCGGACACGATCGTGGGGAAGTACGGCGCGGACACCCTGCGCCTCTACGAGATGTTCATGGGCCCGCTGGAGGCCACCAAACCGTGGAGCAACACGGGCGTGGAAGGCAGCTACCGCTTCCTGCAGCGTGTCTGGCGCATCTTCGTGACGGAGGAAGGCGGGCTCAACCCGGCCATCGGCGGCCACGAGGCGCCGGAGCTGGAGCGCGTGCTGCACAAGACCATCAAGAAGGTGGGCGGCGACATCGAGGCGATGCGCTTCAACACCGCCATCAGCCAGATGATGATCTTCATCAACGAGTGCTACAAGACGGAAAAGCTGCCGCGGTCGACCATGGAGCGCTTCTTGCTGGTGCTCGCGCCCTTCGCCCCGCACATCGCGGAGGAAATCTGGCAGCTGCTGGGCCACAAGCAGACGTTGGCCTACGAGCCGTTCCCCGGCTTCGACGACGCCTTGACCCGCGAGAGCGAAGTCGAGATGGCCGTCCAGGTGAACGGCAAGTTGAAGGCGCGCATCGTGGTGCCGGCCGAAGCCTCGAAGGATCACGTGCTCAACCTGGCCAAGGCCGAGGTGGGCGAGCACCTGGAGGGCAAGTCGATCATCAAGGAGATCGTCGTGCCGGGCAGCCTGGTCAACCTGGTCGTTAAGTAGCCCGGGGAGGCGCCTGGGTATAGTGGGGCCATGAACCGCGTCCGCCTTACGTCCCAGCGCCTCCGCACCGCCCTCGCCATCGGGCTGGGCCTCGCCGTCTTGGCGCCCGGCCTGACCGGGTGTGACGCCCTCAAGAAGCTGATTCCGGGGCTGTCCTCCAAGGCTTCAGCCACGCCGGCGCCACGGGCGTCGGAAGACGCGGCCACCAGCATCGCGGACCAACACACCTTCATCCAGCTGTTGACGGTGCACGTCCAGGCCCCCGCGGCGCTGGGCAACGGCACGCGCGTCGAAGGCTCGCGGCAAGACGGCACGGCCTCGCCCGAGCCGGCCGCCACCAACGCCGCCACGCCCCGCCCGTTCGGCCTGTTGCAGGCTGCCGTCAGCCCCGAGCTGCCGGTGTTGAACGCCTTCGTCGGCGTGCGCGGCTACGACCTCAAGGCCATCCAATTGCTGCCCAACCGCTACACGGACGACGACGGGATGACCTACTTCAAGTTCGTGCCCGCGCGCATCGCCTTCTTCCTCGAGGCGGAGGTGGTGGTCAAGGGCAAGACCGTGCAGCTGCTGGGCCTGACGCGCACGCCCGAAGAAGGCCTGAACTCCGACGTGACGATCGACCTGGCCTCCACGCTGGTCGCGCGCGAGCTGCTCCGGATCTGGCAACTGACGGACTACCGCGTCAGCTACGCGGACCTCTCGCCCAAAGACTTCAACCCGCTGCTCGCGACCGTGCGCGCGCTGCTGCGAAACGGGCTGCCGGCCGACATCCCGCTCGACTTGACCACGGTCCACATGCCCGCGGGCAAGTGGGATCTCGACGCGGACAAGAAGGACGGCGCCGTGGCTTACCTCAACCAGCTGGCCTTGCGGCAGGACGCCATCAACAAGGAAGTGGACCGCCTGTACCAGGCCGTGAACTTCTCGCTGTGCAACTGCCGGGACGACACGCGCAAGCTGGTCGCGCGCCCCGCGCCGTTTTAAATGTAGCGCTCGTCCAGCAGCTCGGCGAGGTGCACCAGCCGGACGGGCTTGCCGGCCACGTCGAGGCCGCGTTGAACCTGCATGAGGCAGGGCGGGTTCTGCGTGACGAGGATCGAAGCGCCCGTGGCCTCGACGTTCGCGAGCTTGTGCGCCAAGAGCTTGTCCGAAAGGTCCGGCTGAAGGAGGGCGTAGCTGCCGGCGCCGCCGCAGCACCAGTCGGACTCCGGCAGCTCGACGTAGGTCAGGCCCGGGATGCGCTTTAACAGCTCGCGCGGCGCGCTGCGGACCTTGAGCCCGTGGGCCAAGTGGCAGGGGTCATGGTAGGTGACGGTGGCGTCCAGCGGCTGCATGGGCGGCAGGTCTTGCGTCGCGATGAACTGGGAGAAGTCCTGGACCTTGGTCGAGAAGGCCTTCGCGCGCGGGTCATCCGGCAAGAGCTCGCCGTACTCGTGCAAGGCGGCGCCGCAACCGCCGGCGTTGCTGATGATGGCCACCAGGTCCGGTCGGTCGAAGGCCGCGAGGTTGGCGCGGGCCATGGCGCGGGCGCCGTCCGGGTCGCCGTCATGCAGGTGGATGGCGCCACAGCAGCCCCCGGCGGGCGGCGCCCAGACGCGGTAGCCGGCGCGGGCGAGCAAGCGGACGGTGGCGAGGTTCACGCGGCGGTACAGCACCGACATGGCGCAGCCTTCCAAAACGGCCACTACGCCCTTCTCGACGCCCACGGCCGGCGTCCACTCGGGGAGGCGATTGCCTGGCTGCGGGGCGGGCAGCACCTCCAGCGAGCGCGCCAGGGATTTGGGCAGCCAGCCGGGCGCTTTGCCCTTCTTTACCAGCAGCTGGCGGGCCAGTCGAGCCGGGATGGTCGACGCCGCCATGCGCCCGCGGAAGGGCAAGACCTGCCGGATCAGCGGGCGCCAGAACAGCGTGCGCGCGCCGACGGGCCGGTGCGGCTCCACGAACTGGGCGCGGGCCCGTTCGAGCAACG
This sequence comes from Cyanobacteria bacterium RYN_339, assembly GCA_028287685.1. GTDB lineage: Bacteria > Cyanobacteriota > Sericytochromatia > S15B-MN24 > JAQBPE01 > JAQBPE01. The sequence continues at coordinate 10,307 of JAQBPE010000277.1, forward strand.
ACCCATACGCCACGCCGGCCGGGCAGGCCGTCTCGCAGGCTCGGCATCCTACGCAGGCATCCAGGTGCTCCGTCACGCCAACGGACGGATCGAGCCGGCCTTCGGCCAGGCCCTTCATGATATAGATGCGCCCACGCGGCGACTCCGCCTCGTTGCCGCTTTCCCGGTAGGTAGGGCAACTTGAAAGGCAGAGTCCGCAGTGGATGCAAGCGTCGTAGAGCGCCGCGAGGTCAGGGGTGGTCACGCCTTAACGATACGCCCTGGCCCCCGGCGCTGCAAGCGACCTAACCGTGGATCGAGATGTTGAGCTTGTAGCCGTGCTCGACGAAGTACGCCAGGAACGTCACGCGCTCTTCCTGATCCAGCCCGCCGTCGGCGTTGCGGTCGCTGAAGGCGAAGCCCTTGTCCACGATGTCGGCTTCCGGGGCGGTCTGCCAGGGCGTCGCCGTGACCTTGAAGTTGGGCGTGTCCAGCTCCTTGCGGGTGATGGCACCGTCCTTGTTGGCGTCGAGGCCGCCGAACATCTGGCCCATGAAGCCCATCAGCGGCATCCAGACGGTGTTGATGGCGGTGTCGCTGGTGATTTCGGCCTCGGTCAGGAAGCCGTCCTTGTTGGCGTCCAGCGGGGCGAACATCTTGTCGTTGTAGCCCACGGAGAGCGCCTCTGCCGGCGAGAGCTTGGCGTCGTGGTCCTTGTCGGCGTAGCCGATCATCGCGATGGCGGAGACCTTGATGGCGCGCACGACGTCGGCCGGGCCCTTGGCCTTCACGGTCAGCGCGGCGGGCTTCACGGCCAGGGGGCTGGCGGTGCGGGCCACGCCACAACCGGACAAACCGAACGCGAGCACCAGGGCAAGGGCGGCGGACTTGGTCATGGGCGGGCCTCCATTAAGTTTAGGTAAACAACAGATTTAGTTTATCCTAAATTTAATATAAGAGCAACTGAAGCGCGCTCCCGATGCATTTGCGTACGCACTAACCGCCGGCGAAGCGTCCGGGGGCCAAAATCCCCTTTGGGTCAAGCGTTGCCTTCAGGCGCCGCATCAACGCCCGATCGGGGCGCGCGGGTCCGAAGACGTCGACCTCGCGCCGCAGCGCCAGCGGGGCCGCGGCCAGAGTCCAGCGGCCGCCCAGGTCGTCCGCGAAGGTGGCGGCGGCGCGCCAGGCGTCGGAGGCCGTGGCCCAGGTGCACCGGACCACGCCCAACGTGGCCTCGGCAAAGACGCCGGTCGGCGGGCCTTCCGGCATGAAGGCCAGGGCCTCCAGCAGCAACGCGGTCTGGCCTGGCAAGACGCGCAGATCGAGGCGCACTTCCCCTTGCGAGCGCGGCGTCATCAAGGCCTGGCGGACGGCCAACGCCTCCTCGCCGTCAAGGCTGGTGATCAGGGCGGCCTGGGCGGAGGCGAGGCCGAAGAAGCGCTCCACCTGCCAGGACGTCGTTTCACGCGGCCCGTCCGCGCCGATCACGAGCAGCCACTTGGCCAGGTTGTAGGGCTCGCCCCAGGCGTCCGGGCCGTGCACGATGGTCACCAGGCTGGGCACCAGGCGGCCGGTCGCCAGCTCCGCGAGGGCGTCGGCGGCCGCGCCGGGCTCTTCGAAGCCCGCGATCACGACCGGGCGGGTGGCAGGCAGCGGGCGCAGCTTGAAGCACAGCTCCGTCAACACGCCCGCCGAACCGAGGCTGCCCATATAAAGCTTGGTCATGTCGTAGCCGGCCACGTTCTTCACGACCTTGGCGCCGCCGTGGACGGCCGTCCCATCGGCCTGCAGGGCTGCGGTCCAAATAGTGAAGTCGCGCGCGGTGCCATATGCCAGGCGCGAGGGACCGGAGACGCCGGCGGAGACAAGGCCACCGATCGTGGCGGTGGCAGGGTCTTCGGCCTCCAGCGGGAGGAGTTGCCCGTGCGCGGCCAGCGCTGCCTGCACGACGGCCAAGGGCGTGCCGGCCCGCACCGTCAGCGTGAGGTCGGCGGGTTGGTGGTCGACCACGCCGGCCAACCCGCGCAGGTCGAGGGCGAGGTCGTAGCGTGCCAACGGGTTACCGCCGGCCTGGTGGCTGCCGCCGCCCCAGGGCACCACGGCCCGGCCGGCCGCGTGCGCCTCGGCCAGGATGCGGCCGGCCTCGGCGGCATCCACCGGGCGCGCGATCGTGCCCGGCGTCAGTCCGTCCAGCGCGAAGGAGCTCACGTCGCGGCCCCCTTGAAGCGCCGCGGCAGCTCCGCGCAGCCGCGGTGCACGGGCAGCAGCTTGCCCGGGTTCAGCCGGCCGTCCGGGTTGAAGACCTCGCGCAAGCTGGCCATGGCGGCCAGGTCCGCGGCCGTGAACTGCAAGTGCATAAAGGCGCTCTTCTCCACGCCCACGCCGTGCTCGCCGGTGATGCTGCCCCCCACGGCCAGGCAGGCCTTGAGGATCTCGCCGCCCGCTTCCAGCACGGTCTGGACCTGGGCCGGGTCGCGCTCGTCGAAGAGGATCACGGGGTGCAAGTTCCCGTCGCCGGCATGGAAGACGTTCGCGATGCGCAGGCCGTAGCGCGCGCCAATCTCGGAGATGGCCGCGAGCACCTCGGGCAGCCGGGTTCGTGGGATCACGCCGTCCATGGTGATCTTGCTGGGCGAGAGTCGCCCGACGGCGCCCACGGCCTTCTTGCGGGCCAGCCACAGCCTGGCACGGTCGGCCGCATCCTTTGCCACGCGCACCTCCGTCGCCAGGTGTTCGTGGCAAAGCCGCAGCACCTGGTCCTTTTGGGCATCCAGGCCGGCTTCCAGGCCATCCAGCTCGATGATCAGCACGGCGCCCGCATCCAGAGGGAAACCATACTGGAACGCGGCCTCGACGGCCTGCAGGATCAGCGCGTCCATCATCTCCAGCGCCGCGGGCACGATGCCGGCCCCGATCAAGGCGCTTACGGCGTTGCTGGCGTCCGCCACGCTGGGGAAGATCGCCAGCAGCGTTCGCACGGCCTCGGGTTGCGGCACCAGGCGCACGACCGCCTTGGTCACGATGCCGAACGTGCCCTCGGAGCCCACCATCAGACCCAGCAGGTCGTAGCCGGGCGCGTCTTCGGTGCGATCGCCCAGCCAGACGACCTCGCCGTCCGGCAAGACCACCTCGAGCGCCAGCACGTGGTTCACCGTGACGCCGTATTTCAAGGTGTGCGGTCCGCCGGCGTTCTCGGCCACGTTGCCGCCGATCGTGCAGGCGGACTGCGAGCTGGGGTCCGGCGCGAAGGCATAGCCGTCCCGCGCCACCGCCTCCGTCAACCGCGCATTGACCAGCCCCGCCTCCACCACGGCGCGGCGGTTGGCCAGGTCCACCTCCAACACCTTGGTCATGCGCGTCAGTGCCAACATGATGCCGCCGTCGTGGGCCAGGCAACCGCCGGACAGGCCGGTGCCGGCGCCGCGCGGGACCAGCGGCAAGCCGTGCTGGTGCGCGAAGCGGGCCACGGCCGCCACCTCTTCCGTGGACGTGGGCAAGACCACGGCCAGCGGCGCGGCCTTCTCGATCGTGTAGGCGTCGCAGTCGTAGACCAGCAGCTCCTCCGGGCGCGAGAGCACGGCGCCTGCTGGGAGCAGGGCGCGCAGGCCGGCAAGGAGGTCCTGGGGCAACATGGGGCGATCATACTGGAACGAGAGGCTTTGCGCATCTCTTAACCAGTAGTTAACGTGCCCTTATCCAGTCCTTATCCGGGTATGAACGGACGTTAACGATAAACCCCCTATGCCAACGCCCATCCGCCGCACCCCGCAGGCGCCTGTCCCCGTGCGCCGCGCCACCCCCGTCGATCGCGACGGCGACGGCGTGCCCGACCGCTACGACGCCGCCCCCCGCAACGCCCGCAACCGCGGGTGGAACGAGCGCGCCTCGCAGGAGTATGGCGCCTTCGTCCAGACCCAGATCCGCGAGCTGATGCGGCGCGGGGTCGAGGTCGACTGCGCGGATCTTGCCTGCAAGCTGCTCTTCGACTTCTGCAAGTCGACCGGTCTGCCGAACCCGCTGGCCTCGTCCGGGGGCCGTTGGCAGACCTACACGGAGGCCCGCACGGGCGGCCTGCCCAACGTGCACGGCGAAAACCTGGTCTTCACCCAGGTCGGCGCGGACAACCTGGCCAAGACCTATACGCGGCGCGTGAACGACGCCAACGGCAACGGCGTGGCTGGCTACGACGACGCCACCGGCCAGGTGGACGTCGGCGACCTGCGCCCGGGCGACATGCTGTTCTACGACTGGGACGCCAACGGCAAGGTGAACCACACCGTCAACGTGGTCGACGTGCAGCCCGATGGGCGCGTCACGATCGCGTACGGCACCTACGAGAACCTCAACAAGGCCGTCACGCCGGTGACCTGGGACAACCTGGACCTCTCGACGATCCAACAGGTGGAGCTGACGCCCGGTACGCCTGACTACGACAAGTGGTTCGGCCCGGACAACCACCTTTGGGGGGTACGGCGCTTCTCGCCGGCCGCCGATCTTGCCAGTGGCCCCGTGATCCCGTACGCGCCCACCCCGCCCCCCCCGCCGCCGCCGGTGGTCGTGCCGCCGCCGCCGGTCGTGATCCTACCGCCGCCGCCAAAGCCGAAGCCGGCGCCGAAGAAGCACGGGTGGCTCTACTTCTTGATCAAGCCCTGGGAAATCAGGAAGTTGACGTAAACGTCGAGGTGACGGAGCCCTTCGGGGCTCAACATCGTCATCTTGCGGATCATCGGCTTCAGCTCGTCCATCACCATCATGGGGATGGCCTGTTCGACGGAGGCCTTGGTCAGCTTCATGACCTCGTCCGTGCCGTCGCGGATACCCTGGGCGATTTCGGGGAAGGTCTCCGTGGGCGGACGGCCCGAGAGCAACGTCTCGATGGGGCCGACGCCGCCCTTGAAGCCCAACAGCTGCAAGATCTGGCCTTCCGTCACGCCCACATCGCGGGCGCGGGCCAGCATGAAGGTGGTCATGGCCTCAAGGGCGCCGGGTTGGTGGGAAGGCGTGCTCACGGGGATCCTCGCTCGAAGGGCGACTTCCCCAGTGTATCAGAAGAGCTCTTGCGTGCGCGGCAAGGGCCGGCTGGGCTTACGGCCGGCCAGCGTGTCGAGGAAGTGGCGCAGGGCCAACACCTCCGCCTTGTGGAAGAACTTCAGGCCGTCGATCGTCACGAAGGGCTTGATGTGGCCCTGCTGCTGCAACTCGGTGAGGCGCGTCAGGCCGACGCCCGCCAGGTAGGCGGCGTTGGAGGGGGTGACGAGGTCCACGGTCTCGACAAACATAGGAAATGTATTATGTCACCCGGCCGGGAACGGTCGGTGACGAACGCACATGCGCCGGCATCGGCACGAGGTGCCAAGCCACGTCGGGGATGGGCTCGCCGGCGATCGCCGCCTCGATGGCGGCCACCAATTGCCGCCGCCGGAATGGCTTGTGGATGATGCCCGCGGCGCCGGCCAGTACGGCGCAGCGCTCCGTGAAGTCCAGCACGGCGGCGGTCTGGGCGACGATCGGGATCTCCGCCGTGGCCGGATCGGCCTTCAGCCGGCGGATGGCCTCCAGGCCGTCGATATCCGCGCCCTTGAACATCATATCCATCAGGATGACGTCCGGGTCGCCGTCGCGCGCCATCCGGATGCCGCTTTCCGGGTCGAAAGCGCACTGCACGTCGTGGCCCAGGGCCTGCAGGCTGAGCCGGATGATTTGCATGTTGGAGACTTCGTCTTCGACGACCAGGATGGTGAGGGGCATGCAGACCTTTCGGGCTCTTGGGCGTCAACATAAGAATTCATAACAAATTATGCATCTACACCGAAACGGCTGCTTAGCCGTCGCCCTGGAAGCCAGCGGGGACGCCGTGCGGGCCTTGCCCTTTTGTAAAGAAATCCTACGCAGCGTGCGTGGGCGGGCGTTCGGGGAATACTTCCCGTATGCGCTGCCGGTCCATCGCCCTGTCGTTGCTTGCTTCCGTCCTGATTGCCGGGCCTGCCGCGGCCGTGCCCGTCTACGTGACGGCCCGCCTGGACAATGGCCCCGTGGGCGCCGATCTGCCCGTCGTGGCCTTCTCCTACGACGTGAAGAAGCTCTTCCCCGCCGTGCAGTCGCGGTTCGACCAGTGGCGTCCGGTGCCGCCGGCCTCGGTGGCGCAGGCGAACAAGCTGATCCCGCCCGTGCCCAGTTGGAACTCCTTCCACCTGGTCCATGCCGTGCAGTTGCAGGACTTCCGGGAGGCCTTCGTGAAGGCCCATTCCAGCGACCGGGAGCTGGTGAAGCTCCTGCTGCCGCGCTTCGACAACGTCTTCCGCAAGTACGGGGAGCGCCAGCCGGACCAGTCCCCCTCGGACGTACTGGCCAGCGAAGACAGCCGCCAGATCTGGTGTGGGAACGTCACGCACGACCTCAACGCGATCATCTCCGCGTACAACGCCGGCGTGGGCGGCGGCGACGCGGCCAACGCCCAGTACCGCGAGCTCTATGCGCGCTGGCTGGGCAAGCGCAACGAGGCGCTGCGCCTGGCGATTGGCAAGGCCGGCGGCAACGCGAACCTCGGCTACGTGGAAGCCAACACCAACGAAGCCGGCCTCGCCGTCTTCGACGTGCCGCCTGGCCGCTGGTACTTCGCCTGCCAGCTGGAGGCCACCGCCTGGTACAAGCCGGTGATCGTCCCCGCGGGGGGCGGACGCGTGCTGCTGCGGCCCGAAGAGGCCACGCACGAAATTATGAACCTCGCGGAGTGGATCGGGTCCTAAACTTCTGGGCGGACCTTGCCGATGGATAGAGGGTAAGCAGCGCGGTTGTCGGTGACGCCGCTCACGGTTTACCGGGTCCACGGACGGACAGCCAACCCAGGAGGCCAAGGATGAGCTCCGAGTACCAGAGCGATCTGCACTACGCCCGGTTGCGCGCCCAGCGCGCCTTGTTAGACGCCGGACAGGCGCCGAACAAGCCCGTCCGCAAGGAAAAGGACCGGCTGTACAAACAGGTCAACCGACGCGTTCAGCGTTAAGGCAACGGCCCCCCGGGATCCCGGGGGGCCGCGCCATATGGTAGACTCCAGCGATGCGACGTCGTCCGTTTCTGCTCTGCGCCTTGATGCCCTTCCTGGTCGGTTATGCCGGGACGCCGGACCCCGCGTTTCCGATCTCGCCGCCCGGCTTGTCGTACCTTCACGGCAAGCCCGCGCTGCGCAAGGATCTGGCCTTCGCCACCGACTTCGTGCAGCGGCTGGTCGCGCGCGGCGTGCGCGTGCGGGCCGTCAACCACTCCGTCTACAACGGCTTCTTCGAAGACACCCACCAGGCCGCCCACCTCACCACACCCGAAGGCGTGGTGGAGGTGGTCTTCTTCCCTTATGACGTGGCGACCCAGGTCAAGGTGACGCGCTCCTACGACGCGGAGGGCGGCGTCTACGTCTTCGCCGTCCAGCGCCACCCGTCAGACCCAGAGCCGACGGTGATCGACTCCCCGTGCGACATGGCCGTCATGATGGAGGGCAAGCTCTTCATCCTGACCGACAGCGAGAAACTGGCGAAGGAAGTTCGCCAGGCGCTGCACCCGGGGACCTAGGGCGACCATGCTGCCTGCCGCGCTCATCGCGCTTGCGCTCCGCGTCGCTCCTGGCTTCTTGATTGGGATCCTGACGCTCATCGCGCTGCCGCGCCAGCGCATCGACCTGCGCATCGTGGTCTACATCCTGCTCTTCGTGCTGCTGCGCGATGCGTTGACGCCCCTGGGGCTCTGGACCATCACGCCCGGCGGCTCGATCCGCTTGCCCAGCGACCCGGTCATGCTGATCGACCTGGGGCTCGCCAGCTTCGCCGGCGTCTTCATCATCAACGCCTTCGAGCCGGAGCTGGCCAAGCTGCTGGTCTGGTTCCGCGGCAAACCCGGCTGGGCCGTGTTGGCCGGGCTGGTGGGCATGATCGTGGTGGTGGCGCCGGTGCTGTTGCTGCGCCACACCTTGATTCCCGAAGTGCCTCTGCCGCCGGTCCCCGCCATCAACCTGGGCCCGCTGCTGGTGCTGGCGCTGTTGGGGAACTTCCTGGAGGAGGCGCTCTTCCGCGGTTACTTACAGGGCTTGCTGGAACGCAGTGCGGGCCCCATCCGAGCGGCCTTCGCATCGGGCCTGTGCTTCGCGCTCTTCCACACCTTCCTGGTCACGACCGTGACCAACGTCGGTCCGCTCCTGCTGGCGTTCGTGTGGTTCGAGGGCACGGTCGCGGGCTTGGTCCGCTCGCGCTACGGCGTGGTGGCCTCCACCATCACGCACGGCGGCGCGATCTTCGTGCTGGCCTCCGGCTGGGCCGGCTAGGCAAACCCAAACGGACAGCGCTTGCCGGCCGCCCCGGTGATGCCCCGGCCCTCCGCGCTGGCCTGGTAGGCCGCTTCGCGAATCGCGTTGATGTCGCCCACGCCCTTCAACGAGCCCGGGTCGTCACTCCAGCGGTTGCCGATGCTGTAGGCGAGGCGGTCTACTTCCGCGTCCGTTTGCTTCTTGCCGGCGGCGCGCTCCACGCGGCTCTGGCGCGGCAACATGAGCTCGCCGACCGTCACCCAGGGCGTGTTCCAGGTCTCGCGGGCGTCGTCCAGCGGCGTGGTCTTGGGATCGACGTAGCCCTGGACTTGCAGGACGTAGCGGACGGCGTCCTGGTCGAGCCGTTGCTCGAGGTCCTGCGAGAGCTCCTCGGCGCCATGGACGCGCGGCTCCTTGGGCACCTGGGCCGCCGGCACG
>JAQBPE010000068.1 GCA_028287685.1 Cyanobacteria bacterium RYN_339
CGTCTCGAGCAACCTGATTTCCTTGATGCTGGCCCAGGTGTCGGAGAACAAGCACCTGAACGCGGTCTTCCAGGATTTGCTGGACGCGGAAGGCCAGGAAATCTACCTTAAGCCGATGGCCGACTACGTGCAGACGGGCACGCCGATCGACTTCTACACCGTGGTGGAGTCGGCGCGCCGCCGCGGGGAGGTGGCCATCGGGCGCCGGATCCTGGCCAAGGCCAAGGATCCCAAGCAACAGTACGGCATCCAGGTGAACCCCAAGAAGAGCGAGAAGGTGGTCTACGCCGAAGACGACCGGCTCATCGTGCTCGCGGAGTCCTGAGCCACCGGCAGCGCGATCCTGAAGGTGGCGCCTCGGCCCACGTCGCTCTTGACCTCTAGCTGGCCGCCATGCGCTTCCACCAGCGCCTTCACGATGGACAGGCCCAGCCCCACGCCGTTGGCCGCGCGGGTGTTGCTCATGTCGACCTGTTCGAAGCGGCGGAAGATGCGGGCCAGGTTCTCCACCGCGATGCCGCGGCCGGTGTCCGAGACCTCCAGGTGCAGGACGTCGGCCTGCATCCAGGCGCGCAGCGTGATGGCGCCTTGCGCCGGCGTGAACTTGATGGCGTTGTCCACCAGGTTGAACAGCACCTGGCCCAAGCGTGGGCCGTCCAGCATCAGCCGGCCAGGCACCTGTACGTCCGTGACGAGCCGGATGCCCTTGTGGGCGGCGGCGGGCGCCATGGCGGTAACGACCTCCCGCACCACGTCGTTCAAGTCCGTGGCGATGGGGTCTAGCCGGAACTTGCCCGTCTGCAGGCGCGCGAAGTCCAACAGCTCGTCCACCAGGCGGAGCATGCGGTCGGTGCCCATCAGGATCTTCTCGAGCGCTTCGAGCTGGCCGGCGTTGACCGGGCCCTGGACCTCGTCCGCCAACAGGCTGGTGAAGCCCATGATGAAGTTCAACGGCGTGCGTAGCTCGTGGCTGACAACGGCGAGGAACTCGTCCTTATAGTGGTCGGCAGCCTGGAGGGCCTCCACCAGCCGTTGGCGCTCCGTGATGTCGATGCCGATGCCGCCCAGCAACTGGCCGCCGGCCGCCTCCTGGATGGGGAACTTGAGCACCAGGTACCGGCGCGTGTCGCCGTCTTCGCCCACCACGGTTTCTTCGGTCTCGGCGGCCCGCCCTGTCGTGCGGACCTCACGCTCCAGGGCGACCAGGTTGTCCGTGAGCTGCATCCCGCTGGTTTTCATGGCGCGGTTCGCATACAGGTAACTGCCCTCGGCGTCCTTGATCGAGGCGACGAGCGGCGCATGGTCCATGAAGGCCTGGAAGCGCGCTTCGCTGTCTGCCAGGGCCGCACGCTGGAGGGCGGAGATCTCCTCGTAAGAGGCCTTGAGGGCCAGCAGCGTGCCGATGCGGACGCGCAGCTCCTCGCCGTCGATGGGCTTGGCCAGCACCTCGTGGGCGCCCAGCTTGAGCGCGCGCAGCCGCGCCTCGCGCTCCGTGGCGGCCGAGGCCACGATCACGGGCAGGAAGGGTCCGCCCTCCGCCTGCAAGCGCTCCAGCACGCCGAAGCCGTCCAGCACCGGCATCATGAGGTCCAGCACGATCAGGTCCGGGCGACGCCGCGCGATCTGCTGCAGCGCCTCCAGGCCATTCGCGGCCGTTTGGACCTCGAAATCATCCTCCAACAGTTGGACCACCAGGTCCACGTTGTAGCGGTTGTCGTCGACGACCAAGACCAGCGGCAGGCTCATGATCCGTCGGCTCCCAGGTATTGCTTTAACATGGCCTGGAACGGCACGATCGAGATGGGCTTCGCGACGTAGGCGTCGCAGCCGGCTTCGCGGGCCTTGGCCTCATCGCCGTCCATCGCGTGAGCCGTCAACGCGATCACCGGGATGGCGGCCGTGGTTGCGGAACCCTTCAAGATCCGCGTGGCCTCCCAGCCGCTCAGCACCGGCAAGCTCAAATCCATCAGGATCAGGTCCGGACGCTCGGCCAGGGCGAGATCGACGCCCTCGCGCCCGTTCGTCGCTTCGATCAACTCGAAATCCATCCACTCCGCGAGCTCGCGGATGATGCCACGGTTGTCGGCGGAATCTTCCACCAGGAGGACGCGCTTCATCGGACTTCCTCGGCCGGCCGGCGGCTGTCCCGGGCGGCATCCAACAGCGCCTTCAGGTCTTCGATCACCAACGCTTCGCCGGCGCCCCCCTTGGCGAGCACGCGCTGCACCTCCGTCAGGCGCGCGTAGTCGTCGGGCGTCAGCTCCTTGGCCGTCACCACCAGGATCGGCACGTGGCGGGTAGACGGGTTGGCGCGCATCCAGGCCGCCACCTCGAAGCCGTCCATGTGCGGCATCATGAGGTCCAGGACCACGATGTCGGGGACCCGCCGGCCGAGGGCCGACACCGCGTCCCGGCCGTCGTGGGCCTCTTCCACGTCCAGCCCTTCGGCCTCCAGCAACTCGCGGTAGAGCGAGCGGGTGTCGGCGTCGTCGTCCACCACCAGCACGTGGTTGCGCCCTTCGCCCCGGAACCGATCCAGGGCGCGCACGAGGTCCCGTTGATCGACGGGCTTGGTCAGGTAGGCCGCGGCGCCCAGGTTGAAGCCCAGGATCCGGTTGTCGACGAAGCTCAAGATCACGACCGGGATCTCCGCCGTCGCGGCCTCGGCCTTCAGGGCGCGCAGCACCGTCCAGCCGTCCATCTCCGGCATCATGACGTCGAGCGTCACGGCGTAAGGCTTGAGCTCCCGCGCTAGCGCGATGCCGGACGCGCCGCTGGAGGCGGGCACCACCTGGTAGCGCGTGTCCTCCAGCTTCTCGACCAACAGGCGCAACGTCTCCGGGTCGTCGTCGATCGCTACGATCACGGCCTTGCCTTCCACGGGCACGTAAGCGCGCGCGTGGTCCAGGTAGGGCACCGACGAGCCCGCGGGAGCGACGACGTCCGCGGCCGCCACCCGCGGCAGGCTCACCGTGAAGGTGCTGCCTTCGCCGGGCGTGCTTTCAAGCGTGATGTCGCCTTCCAAGAGGCGCGCCAGCTTCCGGGCGATCGCCAGCCCAAGGCCGGTGCCACCCGCCTCGCGCGTGGTGCTACCGTCAACCTGGCGGAATTCCTCGAAGACGGTCCCTTGATCGCCCGGTGCGATGCCGATGCCGGTGTCGCTCACGCGGATGGCCAGGTGGGTCTCGCCGACCGGCACGGCGGACAGGGTGATGCCGCCTTCCCGCGTGAACTTGATGGCGTTACTTACAAGGTTTAGCAACACCTGGCGCAGCTTGGTCTCGTCCGTGATGACGCGGCCGAAATTGGGCGCGATCTCGATCTTCAGGCCCAGGCCCTTCTCTCGGACCAACGGCTCCGCGGTGCTGGCAACGCCTTCCAAGACGGCCCGCAGGTCGACGGCGTCGGCATAGACCGTGGCCTTGCCTGCCTCGACCTTGGACAGGTCGAGGATGTCGTTGATCAACCCCAGCAGGTGGCGCCCGTTCTTCAGCACGACCGCCAGGTTGCCGCTCGCGCGCTCCGGCAAGGTGAACTTCTTGTTCAGCAACACCAGCTCCGTGTAGCCGATGATGCTGTTCAGGGGCGTGCGCAGCTCGTGGCTCATGTTGGCGAGGAACTCGCTCTTCATGCGGTTGGCGGCGCTGGCGTCGCTGGAGAGGCGGGCCAGCTCGTCGTTCTGCTTGACCAGCGCTTCCGTCTGGGAATGGAGCTCTTCGGATTGGGCCTGGATCTCTTCGTTTTGGGCTTGCAGCTCTTCGGATTGGGCCTGGATTTCCTCGTTTTGAGCCTGCAGCTCTTCGTTCTGGACTTGCATCTCTTCCTGGAAGGCCATGATCTCGTCGACCTGGCGGTTCAGCTCCATGACCAGGGCGTTGTAGGCCGTGCCCAGGAGCTCGTATTCCTGGACCTGGGTGGTCACCGTCACGGCGGCCAGGGCCTGGCCTTGCTGGATGCCAGCCGTCTTGGCCCCAGCCAGGTGCGCGGCCAGGTCCTCCAGCGGGCGGGCCAGGCGGCGGCCCCAGGCGTACGACGCCAGGCCGGCCAAGAGCGCGGCGATCGCCGCGACCAGGAGGTTGTTGCGTAGGCGATCGCCCACCGAAACCAGGCTGGCGCCCGTCTCGCGCGACGAGACCACCACCCAGCCCAGGTCTTGAACGGGCACGTGGCCACCGATGCGGGGGGCGTTGTACAGCATGCTCTCGTACTTCTGCGTGCCCGTGACGCCCGCCAGGCCGGCCTTGACGGGCGGGTTGTCCTTGAGGTTGCGGCCTTCCTCGACCCAGGAGGCATCCGGGTGGGAGATCAACGTGCCCTGGCGGTCCGTCACGTAGGTGACGGCGTCGTTGGAGGCGACCAGCCGGCCGCGCAACAGCCGCGTCAGTTCTTTCAGGTTTAGGCGCGCCAGCACGACGCCGGCCACCCGACCGTCGCGCCGGTAGGATCGTGCCACGGCCACGACGCGGGTCTTGAGCAGGGGCGACATATAGACGTCCGACACGACCGGCCGATCGCTCTTCAGGGCCGCTTGCACGACGGCGACGGCGTTCACGGACTCGCCCACGTCCGGGCGGCTGCTTACCAGGATCTTGCCGTGCTCGTCGAGCACCGCCAGGCTGTCCAACTGCGGTTGCGCGGCCACTTCGGCTTTGAGCCGCGCCTGGCCGATCGTGCCATGCAAGGCTTCCTGGGCGATGCGTGCTGTCGCGAGCCGCGCCTCGTCCACGACCTGGTCCACTATGTTGGCGCTGACGCGCGCCATGGCCAGGGCGTCGGACCCGATGTAGGTCTCGACGTTGTCCACGTCCCGCCCGTACTGCCACATGGACATCAACGTCACGAGGACGAGGGGGAGCAGGGAGGCCAGCAAGGCGCCTCCCAGCAAGAGCTTGCTCAGTCGAGGTGCTTCAGAAGTACTGTTTGCTTGGGTCAACGTTGCTCCCAGGTCGGAAATGTGCTGCGGTGACGCCATTTTAACACAAAAGTGAACAAATATTAAGGCCGGCGCTCGGCATGTCACTGTATAATGGCGGCTGTGAAGAAGATCGCTCTTTTGCTACTCCTCGCGGCGCTCGCTACTATGGGTGCGTCCAGGGGTGCTGCCCAACCGCGGCCGCTCACCATCGGTTTCGCCCCATTCGAAAACCAGGCCGAGGTGCTGCGCAAGGCCCGGCCCGTGGTGGACGTGCTGACCAAGGCGCTGAACCGCCCGGTGCGGCCGTTCGTGGCCGGGGACTACCCCGCGATCGTGGAGGCCTTGAAGGGCGGCAAGCTGGACGTGGCCTTCCTGAGCCCCGCCGCGATGATCATGGCGGAGAAGGTGGCCGGCGCGCGCGTGCTGCTCAAGAGCGTCTACAAGGGCCGCTCCGCCTATTACTCCGCGATCATCACGCGCACGGACAGCCCCTACAAAACGTTGGCCGACCTCAAGGGCCACACCTTCGCCTTCGTGGACCCCGGCTCCACCTCCGGCGGCGTCTACCCCAAGCTCATGCTGATGAAGGCCGGCCTCAACCCGGACCACGATTTCAGCCACCTGATCTACGCGGGCGGCCATGACGCCGCGGTGCTGGCCGTGCTGAACCACAAAGTGGACGCGGCCTCTACGTTCGCCAACGACAACCACGGCGACGACGTGCCCTGGAAGCACATCCTGGGCAAGGATGCGGACAAGATCCGGGCGATCGCCTATTCCCAGCCGATCCCGAACGGGGCGATCGCCGTGAGCAAGTCGCTGGACGCCGAGACGACGGCCAAGGTCCGTCAGACCTTCCTGGACCTGGGCAAGAGCGTGGAGGGCCGGGCCCACCTTTCGCGCTTTTACCTGATAGAATCCTTCGCCCCCGCCACGTCGGCGGACTACGACCCCGTGCGCGAAGCCTTCGCCCGGGTGGGCTTGAGGGTCAAGTAAAATGCGTTGGCACGTCTACCCCGATCATGAGGCCGCGAGCGTCGCGGTCGCCGCCAAGCTGGCAGAGTTCGTCCTGGGCCGGCCGCAGGCCACCTTCGCCTTGCCCAGCGGCAACACGCCCAAGCGGGTCTACGAGCTGCTGGTGCCCCACGCCCCCGCCTTCAAGCGCGTCTGCGTCTTCGCGCTGGACGAGTACCTGGGCCTGCCGGCCGACGACCCGCGCTCGTTCGCGGCTTTCTTCCGCGAGTACGTCTTCGGCCCGCTGGGCATCGAGGGCGGCCGGGCGCGCGTCTTGAACGGCGCGGCCACGGACGCCATCCGCGAGGCCGCGCAGTACGAGTCGATGATCACCGCCTACGGCGGGCTGGACCTGACCTTCCTGGGCCTGGGCGGCAACGGCCACATCGCCTTCAACGAGCCCGCCGACGTGCTGGAGGCCCACACCCATGTGGCCGCGCTCAAGCCGCCGGCCACGGAGGTGGCCCCGCAGGGCATCACCATGGGCATCGGCACCCTGTTCTCCGCCCCCAAGGTGCTGATGTTGGCGACCGGCGCCAAGAAGAGCCAGGCCGTGCGCGCCATGTTGCGGGGCCCGATCGATCCCCGCTGCCCCGCGTCCCTCCTGCAGGCCCACCCCGACGC
Source organism: Cyanobacteria bacterium RYN_339 (assembly GCA_028287685.1). Lineage (GTDB taxonomy): Bacteria > Cyanobacteriota > Sericytochromatia > S15B-MN24 > JAQBPE01 > JAQBPE01. Next base: position 6,554 of record JAQBPE010000068.1, read on the forward strand.
GGAGGTCTTCCTGGACACGGCGGCGGCCGCCGACTTGTAACCGACCTGGGTATACGGTAGCCAGCAGCACTGACCGAAGGGAAGCCAGCCACCATGGCCACGATCCAGACCATCATCTTCGAGGACATCGACATCGACGTGCAGAGCAACAAGCAGCTCTGCATCCACCCGATCCACCGCTGCTTGGTGGCCACGCCCTTCCCGATCAAGTTCAACTTCGCCGTGTTGTCGAGCGCCTACGACCTGCCGGCCGGCACCTACGTCTGCCGCCACACGCTGGTCTCCGAAGACAAGAAGAAGGAGCTCGTCAGCCTCGTGCACAAGCCGGCCGCGCTGGATAAGCCGGGCGGCATCGGCTTCCGCAGCAGCTTCGAGAACGTGGAAATCCCTGCCCCCGGGCGCTACATCCTGCGCACGGATATCGGCAAGTTCAAGGGCGAGGAGATCTCGATTCGCTTCGAGCCCGCGGCGGACCGCGCCAAGCCTCGCCAGCCCCTCGGCCGTCGCTAACATCGTTTCGGGCCCAGTCGTCGCCTCAACCCAGAAAGGAGCCCTTTCCCATGTCCATCCGTCCTTTGGCCATCGCCCTCGCCTTCGTCCTGGCTTCCCCCGTGGCGGCCCAGGCCAAGCAAGTCACCATGCCCCCCGGCTCGTCCAGCAACTGGGTGCAGCAGCAGCCCACCCGCTTCCTGGATGCCGACGCCGCCCAGGTCCTGCCGGATGACCTGGCCTACGTGAGCGCCGGCGGCGCGCTGGGTGCCGGCGGCTTGAACTACAGCCGCGGCATGGGCAACGGTGGCGAGCTGGGCTTCGGCGTCAACGCCGGCTTCCCGTTCGGCGGCGCCTTCACGGGCGGCATCTCGGGCGCCTGGAAGCAGCAGTTGTCGCGCACGGCCAGCCTGGCCATCGCGGTGCGCCCCTCCGTGCTGTTGGCCTTCGCGCCGGCCACCTCGCTGGGGGTTGGCGTGGGCCTGCCCTTCACCTTCGACGCCGGCAACGGCCACCTGACGGTGGAGCCGCGCGTGCAGTTCGCCAACATCAGCACGCCAAACGCCGGCAACGGCGACGTGGCGCTGGGCTACCAGACGCCGCTGACGGACCGCTGGTCGTTGCTGGCCGAGGTCGACCCCACCTTCTCGTTCGGTGGCGCCGGCTTCAGCCTGCCGCTCTCCGCGGGCGCTCGCTTCTCGCCGACGGCGACGTCGCACGTGGACTTCCAGGTGCTGAACATGACCGCCACCCCGGCCGTCACGGGCAGCGTGGGCCTGGTGGGCGTCACGGGGCACGTCGGCTTCTAGCCCGGGCCACCTAAGCGGGAGCGGTCAATGCCGGTCGCCTAGGCGACTTGGGGCTCCAACATGGGGCGCTCTTTCCCACCTCGGGCTAGAAGGTATAGGTCAGGCCGGCGCTCAAGCGACGGCCGATTTGGGGGATAGAGCTTCCTTGTGAGTAGAGCTGGAACTCACCAGCGCCGAGATATTCCCAATCGAGCAGGTTGGTCCCGGTCAGCCGCAGCGAGAGTCGGTCATTCACATCGACTCTGGCTGCCAAATCGAATAAGCAGGCACCCGGAATCACCGCCCCCTTGAACACGGGGTTCTCGTCGGTGGTGGCGCGGCCGGAAAGCCATGTGACCCGTGGATCGATCGTCAACCAACTGACAGGATGGTAGACCAGCCCGAAATGTAGAATAGCAGCCACCGAGTCCGCGACCGGGTCGGGAGCCCCGCCGCCCGTGTGCGTGGTGGTGGCGTTCAGCAACGACGTGCTGGCGAAGGCGGTGAGGCCCGTTGCCAGCCGCCCGTCGAACCGGAGGTCACCCCCTATCATCGTGCCATGATCGAGGTTGGCGAACCGCGTGCCATCAGTCACTTTGCCGTCGACAAGCTGTCCAATGACCTTCTCCTCGGCGATCAAGTCCGCGAACTCGTTGCGAAAACACGTCAACGTCAGCCTGCTGTCGGCGGTCAAGTCGTGGAGGACGCTGACCTCGCTCGATTGCCCCCGGACGGGACGCAAGCCGGTGTTCGGAAACCCCATGTATTCGCCCGGCACGCCCCAGCGCTGATACACCTGGCCGATCTCCGGCGCCAGGTAGGAGGTCGCGTAACTGGCCTTCAGCGTGGTGCTGGGCTGGAGGTCATACACAAGCCCGAGGCGAGGGGTGAAGGTGGGATCGTAGCGGGTGTTGTAGTCGAAGCGCCCGCCCAACGTCGTCTGCAGGCCAGGCAGGTAGCCGAGTTGGACCTGGCAATACAAGCCATAATTCTGGTATTGGACCCAATTCAGCTCGCTCGCTTCGAGGCCCTGGGTGGTATCGATAGGTCGGGCCAGATCGGGCGGCTGCGGAATGCCGTTGTGGTCCTCCACGACCGCTCCCCCGACCAGGCTGAGGTCGGGTGAGAACGTCTGGACAAGGGTCTCCTCCAGGTGTGTGGCCCGGCCCATTCCGAATTTGTAGCCGTTTGCGTACGCCGATCGGAGCCCGGGATCCGTCGAACTCGCATCGCCTTTGGCATTGTAGAAGTAGTTGCTGTTCGGGTTCAGCGTGTAGACGTCAAAAACGAGGACCGTGCTGCACTGGAGCTCCCCGAGGGCCGTCGTGTAATCCAGGGTCAAGGAGTCGGTCGACGCGATCCAGCGGTCCTTGTCGTTGCTGGCGTAGAGCGCGTCGATGCCTACTCCGACGCTCTGGGCATTCGAAGCACTTCGTACGAAATCGAGCGCGAACCCCTTGTTCCTGTAGCTGAAGAGCTCGAAGTCGCTCGACTCCGACATGTCGCGCGTTTTCGACCCCGGCCAGTACTGACGATCCTTGATGCTGTTGGCAAATGCCGGCAAGCGCTCGAGATCTTCGCCATCGGTCCGAAAGAAGCGGCCGCCAATCATCAGGCTGCAATCCTCGTCCAACTGCGCGCCGAAACCGACATGGTCGCTGGTGGTACCGCGCAGGCCGTACGAGGTGCCGAGCGTCACGCCGTGCGCCTCCGCGCCGTCCATGGTGACGACGTTGATGACGGCACTCACGGCGTCGGCGCCGTACAAAGCAGACCCCGGGCCGTACACCACCTCCAGGCGCTTGACGAACGCTAGCGGGAAGGTGTGCAGGAAGAAGAATGCATCCAACTGGGACCGGTCCGCAATCATGATGCGGTGTCCGTTCAGCAGCAGGGCGACGTTGTGGTTGCCGGGCAAGCCGCGGAAGTTGATCATGCTCCCGCCCGCATCAGCGAGCGCGTTGTCGAGGAAGGACACGCCGGGCATGTCGCGCATGGCGTCCACCAAGTCCGTGTAACCCCGATCGCGGAGGTCGTCGGCGGTCAAGACAACCACCGTGGCGGGCACGCTCCGCACGGACTGGGTGCGCTTGGTGGACGAGGTAATCGTGGAGTCGAGCAGCGACTCGATGTCCCGTTGGCTCGACGCCGCTTGGCCGTAGGCAGGCGTGCCCGCCAGGGCGATCCAGCCGCATGTCAAGATGGATGCTGGCAACCACAACTTCATCAACTCTCCTCGTTTTCAGGCCGCGGAATCGCGAAGTCGGCCTCGACGAGGACGTTTCCGCGGTTCACCGTCAGGCGCAGCTGCGCGCCTGTCTCGTAACGAATGCGCGCCAGCCCTAACTGGCTCGGCAGATCTTCTGCAAGGCTACGCTCCATCATTGCCAGATAAGTCTCCAGCGGGTCGCCCTCCAACACCATCGCGAACACCCCCTGAAGGACCAC
>JAQBPE010000298.1 GCA_028287685.1 Cyanobacteria bacterium RYN_339
TCACCACCCGCCATGCGCGGGCCGGCGTCCTCACCCAGGTGGTACAAGACCTCACGCAACAAGACGGCCATGTGGCCGACATCATCGCCGGGCAAGAGCTGGAAAATGCCTCCTCGCTGGCGCGCCAGGTCGCCACGGAATGCCAGCTGCGTGGTCTCACGCTGTCGCAGGTCGCCACCCTGCTCGAGAAGACCATCCCGGCTGCCAAAGCCCGCCAATACGGGCCGGAGCACCAGCCCATCATCACCTTCAAGTCGGCGCTGCTGCAGTCTTATGATCGCTTGGCCCAACTCGTCTAGCCCCGACGTTTTGCGCTATAATGTGTTATGGCTGAATCGGAGCTGAAGCTGGATGTCGCGTGCCCGCGCTGCGGCACGTCGAACATGCCTGCGGCCCACAAGTGCCGGCAATGCTTCCAGGACCTCTCGGCGATCGCCCCGCCCGTCCCGGACAATGCCCCGCCGCCGGGCCTCTTCGACTTCCCGCGGGCGGCGCTGACCTGCCCCGCGTGCGGCAAGACCAACACGTTCAGCCTCGACACCTGCGTGGACTGCGGCGCCTCGATGGCCGGCGGCCGGCCGCCTTCGTTGGAACAGGTGATCGCCCCCACGCGCCTGCGCAAGGCGGTGCGGGCGCGGCGCAAGCACGAGGGCGCGCCCGGCTCGCCGGCGCTCTTCAACCTGGCGTGGCTGCTGCGCCTGGCCTCCGTGATCTTCCTCTTCTGGGGCGTGATCGACACCAGCTTCTGGCTGGACAAGCTCACGCGCGGGATGGCGCCGGAAGACCCGACCATCATTCGCTACAGCTTGTTTGCCATCTACGAGATCGTGCGCAACGCCGCGATCGTAGGCGGGGTGTGGCTGCTGACGCTGCTCAAGCCGCGCCGCTAGCCACCGTTTGACGTCAAGCGCTGGTCGGGGACGAGGTCGCCATGCGATCCGATCTCGTTGCCATGCAGGTCGAAGACCGGCCCCGCGGCCTTCGCGACCGCGAGCAGGTCGACCACCCGGGCGCCGGGCATGAGCTCGTAGGGCTCGTCGTCCAGCCAGACCCGGATCCGCTGCATCAGTCCGCCGCCTGGGGCACCGGCACGCCCGCCGCAACGGCGCCGGCGATCGCCAGCCCCAGCAGCACGCGGTAGGCCACGAACGGCATCAGCGTGTACTTCTGGAGGTAGTTCATCAAGAAGCGGATGCAGACGTAGCCGCTCACGGCGGAGACGACCACCCCCACGGCCATCATGGGCAGGGCGGCGGCCAGCGCCGGCTCATGCGCCAGGTCCTTGAGCTTGAAAACCGCGCTGCCCAGGATCACCGGGAAGCCCAGCAAGAAGGAGTAGCGCGCGGCGTCCGGCCGCATGAAGCCCAGGAACAACGCCATCGTCATGGTCGCGCCGCTGCGCGAGGTGCCGGGGATCAAGGCGCAGGCTTGGGCGAGGCCGATCAGCAGCGCGTTCTTGACCGTCAGCGTATCCAACGGGCGCTCGTGCTTGGCGAGCTTCTCCGCCACGCCCATCAGGATGCCCACGCCGGCCATCGCGGCCGCGATCACCAGGGGCGAGCGCAAGGGGCCGGCGATGTACTTGTTGAGCAGCACGCCGGCAACAATCGCGGGGACGCAACCGATCACGACCAACCAGGCCAGGCGCTGGTACGGATCGGACCAGTCGCGCTTCACCAGGCTGCGTAAGCCGTGTACCAACATCTGCCAGAGGTCCTGGCCGAAGTAAGCGGCCACGGCCACCAGCGTTCCCACGTGGAGCGCCACGTCGAAGGTCAGGCCGGGGTCCTGCCAGCCAAAGACCCAGGGCGCGAGCGTCAGGTGGGCGGTGCTGCTGACGGGCAGGAATTCCGTCAGCCCCTGGACCAGGCCCAGGGTAACGGCTTGAACGATGTCCACGGGCCAACTCCATGCGGTGGGGCAAAGCGCCCCACTATAGCATGTGGCTGCCGGCCGGCCGTCAGGCCGGGGTAGGCACCGGGCGGCCGCCGCTCCTGACAGCGGTGTTCGTCGTCGTGGACACGCCGTCGGTGCCGGTCTCGACGTTGTCCGTGGTGATCAACTTCGAGAACTCCTTGGCTTCCTGGTGTTGGGGCACGCCGTTCTCGTCGTGATAGTAAACCTGCCCGTCCTTGATGCCGTCGACGGCCACCTGGTGGTGGAAGTTGAAGTCGTTGGCCCCCAACTCGTTGCGCATACCGTGCGGGACGTCGGAGATGTCGCGCTTGGCCGTCCTGATCGTGAGCGTCAGCGGATCGCCGCCGGCCTTGTTCAGCTGCTGCTGGAGCGAATCGACGTAGAGATCCTCGACCAACTTCTTGGGCCCGTGGGGGTTCTTGTTCTGCTCGGTCACCTTGTCGGAGACATACTGGTGGTAGGCTTTCGGGTCCAACACGTCCAAGCCGGCGGCCTTGGCCGCCTTGCGTGCGTCGTCGGACAAGACGCCTTCGGTCTGCTCCGTGCCGTTCTCGCCAATCTTGAACTTGGCTTCGCCGGTCTTGGGGTCGAAGGTGCCGCCATGCGTGACCAGGCCCATGAAGGAGAGCTCGAAGCGTGCCCGGTCCCGGAACTGCGGCGGAATGGTCTTGACGTAGTCCTCCTGGCCGGGCGTGAGCGCCGCCAGCTTCACGCCGCTGGGCAGGGTGGTGCCGTCGCCGGCAGCCAGGTCCTTGGTCATGCGGGTCATCTCGTCGGGCTTCCCATCCGAGATTTCGCGCCAGACGTGGCCCGCGGCGCAGTCGTTCTTGAAGAGGTCCCGGAAGTCCTCGTCTTCGTGCTTGGCCTCGGCCTGCACCTCGTCGCAGTGCTCCGCGGCCCGTTCCGAGGCCGGGAACGGCATGGGGCCCCAGTCGCGCTCCGCACCTTCCGCTAGCTTGCCCGATCCGTCCTTGATCGTGGCCCTGTCACGCGCCTGGGGCGGAGCTGCTTCCTGCGGGGCAGGAGGTGCCGGCGGCTTTGGCGGCGGAGGCGGCGGCGTGAGCCGCTCGAAGGCATGAACGATGTTCTCGACGCCCCACATGGTAGACCTCCTTCGAAGGGAAACTTGTTCCTTTGAAGGTCATACCCGCAAGCGAGGGTCTTAAAGCGTGTCGCCCACCAGGACCTCGGCGACCGGCACGAGCTTGTCGGCGTCGAGGCGATCGCCGCTCAGCACGAACAGGCGGCGGCGCGGCTGGCCGGAATCCGTGTCTCCCAGGACCGCGGCGGAGGGCTGGGTGCGCTCGACGGGCAGGTTAGGCACGCCGTTGGGGAAGGCGCGGGCGGGCATGTCTTTGTCGGCGTAGTTGAAGCGGAACAGGGCCCGGGAGGGCTTGTCGTCGCTCGTGCCGCCCAGGTACCAGATGGCGTCGCCCAGGTCCGCCACGGACCCATCGGAAACCTGGGCCGGCAGCAACTGGACGCGGGACCAGAGGTCGAGCGCCTCGTCGTAGGCGTAGATTCCCTCCCGGCGCGAGCCGTCCACCGCCTGGCCGCCCAGCATGAAGAGCTTGGTGCCGTTGGAGACGGCAATCGCCGCCGTGCCACGAAGCGCGGTCTGCAAGCTGGCACGGGATTCCCAGGCGGCGTTGGCGGCCGGCGTATCGTCCGTGGTGAGCGCGATCCGATAGACGTCGCTGACGGCGTCGGCCGCCGCGCCGGTAGTGCTCCCGCCGATCACGTACAGGTGGTGCCCCATGATCGCCGCGCTCGCGTCCACCACGGCCTTGGGCAAGGGCGGCAAGCTGGTGATCACGTGGGCGAACAGGTCGATGGCCTGGACGCTGGGCGTGGCGTCGGCCAGCCCGCTCGCGCCGGCGGGCCGGCCGCCGATCACGTAGGCGGTATCGCCGGAGCCGGTGAAGGCGAAGCCCTTGCGCCAGGTCAGCGTGGGCGCGCTCTGCAAGTTCCAGGTCGGGTTGAACACGTCCAACCCCAGCGCGATCACGGAGTCCGCGGCCGTGCCGTCGGCCTTCGTGCCGAAGAAGGTGAAGAGCTTGTTGTGGGCCGCATACAGCTTGGCACCGGACCGGGCGATCGGCAGCGGGGGGATCGTGATCTGGGTGCTGGCGTTGGTGGTCTTGGTGACCCAGTCGCGGAAGATCAGCGGCTTGTAGAACTCCAGCACGGACGAGAAGGACTCCGTGCCGGCGGTGGTGACCGCCCGGCCCTTGATCTTGCGCATGCCGTAGGGGATGGGGTAGGCGGCCGAATCGTTCAAGATCGGCTTCAGCAAGTGCGGGTTCCAGCTGGAGGTGCTGAACGCCAGCGAAGGCGATAGCTGCCGGAAGATCACCTGGTTCTCGTAGATGACTTGCAATTCGCGGATGGCAACGCCCGCGGGGACCTCCGCGCGCAGCGAGACGGGCAGCACGTTCTTGGAGAAGTCGGCGGTGCTGTCCGGGGCATCCAGCACCAGCGACGCCGGCGCCGTGATCACGGGGATTACCACGGGCGTGGGGGTCGACCCGCCCGTGGTGGTGGCTACGGGCCTCGGCGTGGCGGTTGGCGTGACCACGCGCTCCGTTGGATGCGGGGTCGGCGTGGGCGTATAGCGCGGGGTGGGCGTCGGAGAGGGCGAATAGGAAGGCTTGGGCGAGGGCGAGCCGTAAGGGGAGCCGGACGGCGACGGGGACGGCGACGGCGAGCCGTAAGGCGTCGGCGAGGCGGCCACGGTGACGGTCGTGGGCAAATCCTCGCAGCCGGCGGCCATCAACAGCGCCGCAACGCCGAAACCGCCTAGCCATGTGGGTTGCCGCATGCGTGCCATCTCCTCGTGTACCTGGATAATCGGCGAGTCGCGCCGGGTTCTGTAGCCCCAAGGGGATTATTCCCCGTGAGGCCGGTCACCTGCGCGGCGACGGCCCGCGTGCTAGAACGCTGGTTAGGCGACCAGGGCGCAAAGGTATAAATCCCATAACGTCCAATCGCCCCCCCGCCACGAGAACGGAGTCTCGCGTGTCCAGCAAGCGCCTCATGCCGACTGCCGTCCTGGCCGCTGCCTTGGCGACGGGGTGCGCGACCGACCTCACGGCGCTCACGGGCGCCATCAAGGTCGCCAAGCTGCCGATCACGCTGGAGTCCGGCACGTCGCCGGGCGGCACCGGACTCAAGGGCGACAAGGGCGACCAGGGTGTCGTCGGCCCGTCCGGCCCGGACGGCCCCCGCGGCGCCCAGGGCGACGCCGGCCCCCAGGGCCCGATCGGCGAGCAAGGCAAGCAGGGCGATCAAGGCCCGCGCGGCCCCGTCGGCATCGGCCAGCAAGGCGTCCAGGGCGCCAGCCCCATCACCAAGACCACCGTGGCTTACAACCTGGGCACCGCGGAGAACGTGATCGCGGTCGAAGACAACACCTCCTTCGTGGTGGGCTCCGTGGTGATCCTGTCGGAGGCCGGCAAGGTCTTCCACGGCGCGATCACGGCCAAGGGCGAGCGCTCCTTGACGATCCTGCCGCTGGGCTACGCCTCGGACGCGGCTGTCGGCTCGGTCTTCCCCGCCGGCACGGTGCTCGGCCTGTCCGGCGAGCGCGGCGTGATCGGTGCGACCGGCGTCGCGGGTCCCGCCGGGCCGCAAGGCGCCAAGGGCTCCTCGCCGCTGAGCGTCACCACCTCCGATTACACGGTGGGCGCGGGGCAGGCCAAGGTCGCCGTCGCGGATCCTTCCGCCTTTACGCTCAACAGCATCCTGCTCTTCAGCCAGGGCAACAACGTGCTCTACGTGAAGCTGGACGCCAAGGACAACAACAGCCTGACCTTCACGCCCATCACGGCGACGGGCAATGCGGCGGCGGGCACGGTCTTCACGGCCACCGCGATCATCGGCGTGGTCGGCGCGCAGGGGCCGCAAGGCGTGCAGGGCCCGATCGGCAAGAGCCCGATTGCCACGTCGCAGCAGCCGTACACGGTGGGCAACACCACGGCCACCGTGTTGGTGGATGACACCACGGCCTTCGTGGTCAACAGCACCTTGATCCTGTCGCAGGTCAACCTCCCCAACCGCATCTACGTCACGCTGACGGCCAAGACGGCCACCAGCGTCACCTTCTCGCCCCTGGCCGCGCCCTTCGACGCGCCGATCGGCACGACGTTCAATGCGGGCTCGATCTTCGCCGTGGCAGGCCCCACCGGCCCGCAGGGCCTGCAGGGCAACCCCGGCGCCAAGGGCGACAAGGGCGCGACGGGCGCGGATGGGCCGGCCGGTCCGCAAGGCTTGCAGGGCCTGCAAGGCTCCGTCACGACGATCGCCGCGCCCTCGGCCTACAACGTGGCGGATCCCGCCATCGTCGTGCCGCAGACGTTCAACGTGGTGGACGGCAAGAGCTTCATTGTTGGCAGCGTCCTGATCATCTCGCTGGCGGACGGCTCCAAGCATGCCCACGCCCGCCTGGTGGGCGCGACGGCCACGACGATGTCGGTGCGCTCCTTGATCTTCCCGGGCGACCAGCCCATCAACTCCAACTTCCCGGCCGGCTCGATCGTGGGCGTGGCGGGCGAACAGGGCGCGCCGGGCAACTCCGTCTTCAAGTTCTACGGCGTCAACGACGCCGACATGACCCGCCCCAACTCCTCTACGGCCGGCTTCGTGGGCACCTTCGGCCTCAACGCCGGCCCGCAGCGCCTGCTCTCGTCCACCACCTACGTGGGCACGTCAACGGGCAAGGGCATCCACGTCACCGGCTACGTCACGCTGAACGCGCGCGGCACGAACTCCCAGGGCCGCGCCCGCGTGCAGGTGACGATTGGCGCCCCGCCGACCGTCATCTTCGACACCTTCGTGGCCGACCACGTCGAGGGGCAGTGGGCGCCTTCGGTGGCGATCGACAGCTTCTACAAGTACAACGGCGTGGCCGATGCGATCTCGAACCAGAAGGTGGAGATCCTCCTCAACGAGGACGTGCTCCCCACGCCGGACAACGCGGTTGTGGAAGACCGCGCGTCGGGCCAGCTGACGATGACCGAGTATTACTAAAGCGTCAGCCCCTTGAAGACGCGCTTGGTGACCAACCGCTCCGGGATCGAGATCCCACCCATCAGGTAGAAGCTGTCGCCCAGGAAGAAGCCACCCAGGCGGGTCGCGCCGATCTCCGCGTTCGGGATCGTGTCCGACGAAGGCAGGGGGCCAATCGTGCGCCAGCGCTTGGTGGCGGGCGTGAACTCGTAGATGTTCTTCACCGGCGAGCCGTCCTCGCGCTCCCCGCCGAAGAAGTACAGGCGGTCCTGAACCTTAACCATCAGGCTGTGGGACCAGGTCTCCGGCGTGCCCACGACGTTGCCGTCAGCGCCTACCAGGAACTTCCACTGGTCGGTAGCCGGGTCGTAAGCCTCGATCGGGCGGAAGCCGCCGCCAAAGAGCCAGATCTCGTTGCCTTGCTGCACGGCGTTGGCGCCGGAGCGAGCGTTCTGCGTGTCGGACCGCGCCTTCCAGTCGCCCTTGGGGTTGCCGTCCGTGGCCATTTCCACGCGCTCCACGGAGTAAATCGGCGTGGCGCCGGAGGTCCCGCCGATGGCGTAGACGAAGTTGTCGGAGGTGTAGACGGCGGCGGCGTCGCGCCGGGCGTTGGTCATGGCGGACAGGGCCTGCTCCGCCACCTTGCGCAACGGCGAGAAGACCTCCAGCGTGCGCAGGTCCTGGTTGCCGGTACGGCCGCCGATCAAGTAAGCCAGCTGGCCGGACGGGTGCAAGGCCGTGCCGTAGCCGGCGCGCGGCACGGAGCTGCCGTTGATCTTGATCTCCGTCCAGGCGCCCTGCCCACCCGGGGTGAAGGCGTAGGTCTGGGTGCGCGGGATGACCACGTTCTCGAAGCCGTCCACGCTGCCCCACAGCGACATGAACGCAGGCGGTTGCGCGCCGTCGCCGAAGATCGCGAAGTGGCTGGTCACGCCGGGCATCGCCGTGAGCTCCTGCCAGCCCTGGATGCGCAATGGCTTGCGGAAGTTGAACTCCAGCTTGCCCACGGCCTCTTTGTCGTCCTTGGCCAGGATCGTGATGGTGTGGTCGCCTGCGGGCACCGTGGCGGTGTCCGGCGGCTCCTGGAGGTTGTTCACCACGTTGGGGTTCCAGCCGGGGACCTTGAAGACCGGGCCGGCGCCCGTGATGGAGCCGATCACGGAGCCGTCGTACTGCACGCTGGCGTCCGTGATCTTACGGCCTTCCGGCGCCGTGACCTGGAAGGTGATGTCGATGCTGTCCGCCGCGAAATCCTGGGCGTTGCCCGGGGCGATCAACAAGATGGCGGGCGTGGGCGCCGGCGTCGGCGTGGCCGGCACCGGGGTGGGCGACGGGCTGGAGACGGCAGCGACGGAGGCCTCGGCGTCCGGCGTGGAGCTGGACGCGGGCGTCACGGACGCCGTCGTGGCCGGCACGTCCTTCAGGCGCGTGCAGCCAACCCCAAGGGCTACCAAGACGACGAGCGGCAGACGGCGGCGGAGCATCGGAACCTCTTGCAGGGAGCGACCCATGGTAACTATCCCCTGGCGGACGAGGAACGCAACGAGTCGAGGGTTGGCGAGGGCTCGCTCGGGCGGTATAATGGGACTTTCCGACGATCCGACATTTGACGAGGAGCCCCATGCCCGACGCGCTCTCCACCGAGAAGACCATCGCCCAGTCCGCCGAGGCCGTGTCCGGCGACACCATCGGCAATTTCATCGACGGCGTTTGGACGGTGCCCGCGGGCGCCACCTTGCTTGCCAACACCAACCCAGCCGACGCCGCGGACCTGATTTGCCACACCCCGGATTCCAGCCGCGAAGTGGCCCAGCGTGCCATCAAGGCTGCCGCCGCCGCCTACCCCGCCTGGAAGAAGGTGCCGGCGCCGAAGCGCGGGGCGATCGTCCAGAAAGCGATCGAGGTCATGGGCCGCCGCCGCGACGAGCTGGCCCGCGCCTTGACGCGGGAAGAAGGCAAGACGCTGACGGAGAGCCTGGGCGAAGTAGATCGCGCCATCGGGTGCATGAGCTTCGCCGCGGGCGAGGGCGTGCGCCTGGTCGGCAAGACCATCCCCAGCGTCGGCACGACCGGCTTCCACTTCACGGTGCGCGAGCCGCTGGGCGTGGTCGCGCTGATCACCCCCTGGAACTTCCCGGTCTCGATCCCGGCCTGGAAGATCGCGCCCGCCCTGGTCGCAGGCAACACGATCGTCTTCAAGCCCTCGCCGCTGACCCCGGTCACGGCCAAGATCCTGGTCGAAATCTTCATGGAGGCCGGCGTGCCTGCCGGCGTGCTGAACCTGGTCTTCGGCAACACCGACGTGGGCCTGGAGTTCACGGAGAACGCCACGGTGCAGGCCGTCAGCTTCACGGGCTCCACGCATGTGGGCAAGGCCGTCTACCGCCAGGTGGCCCAGCATACCGGCCGTTGCCTGATGGAGATGGGCGGCAAGAACCCGTTCGTCGTGCTGGCCGACGCGGACATCGACCTGGCCGCCAAGCAGGCCGCTATGGGTGCGTTCGGTTCGACCGGCCAGCGTTGCACCGCCACCAGCCGCATCATCGTCGAGGCCGCCGTCAAGGCGGAGTTCGAGACCAAGCTGCTGGCGCTGGTGGAGGCGCTGCGTGTGGGCGACGGCATGGACCCCGCGACCACGATGGGCCCGGTGGTCGACGACGTTCGCCAACGCGACGTCCTGCGCCACATCGAGAACGCCAAGGCGGACGGCGCGAAGCTGCTGACCGGCGGCGCTGCGCTCGACCAAGGCGAGTTCGGCCGCGGCCACTTCGTCGCGCCCACCGTCTTCACGGACGTGCTGCCGACCATGCGGCTCTTCCGCGAGGAGGCCTTCGGCCCGCTGCTCGCGATCACGGAGGCCAAGGACTTCGAGCACGCGTTGGCGCTTGCCAACGACTGCGACTTCGGCCTGTCCAGCTCGATCTTCACCTGCGACCTCAACAAGGCCATGCGGTTCACCCGCGAGAGCGAGGCGGGCATGGTCCACGTGAACGTCAACACCACCTTCTCCGAGCCACACCTGCCTTTCGGCGGCTACAAGGACTCCGGCTTCGGCGGTCGCGAGAGCGGCCACGAGGCAATCGAGTTCTTCACGGAGTGGAAGACGGTCTACATCGAGGGTATTCAGTAGGTGAATGAGCGCCACCGACAAGCTTAAGCGTCTCGAGACCCGCGCCGCCCGCCTGGACGTGCAGGGTCTCGAGCAGCGTGGCGGTGGCCGCAAGCTCCTGGACGACGTGCGGCTCACGGTGCTGCCCGGGGAGTGCGTTGGGCTGTTGGGGCCATCCGGCTCGGGCAAGAGCACGCTGCTCAAGGCCTGTTGTGGCTTGACCCGGCCCAGCGCCGGCAAAGTTCTGCTGGATGGGCAGGACCTGGGCGCCCACCGCGACGCCTGGCGCTCGCGCGTGGGCTACGTGCCCCAGGACGACATCATCCACCTGGAGCTGACGGTGGAGGGGGCGATCGGCTATGCCGCCCGCCTGCGCT
>JAQBPE010000321.1 GCA_028287685.1 Cyanobacteria bacterium RYN_339
TGGATAACGCGGAGGCTATCGCCCGGGTGCTGGGCCAGGGCGTGGCCGTCGATCTGAACAACGGCGGCGTGGTCAAGGTCGACGGCGGGTTCGGCTGCCACGGCTGCGCGGCCACCAATGCGCCCCAGCCACCGCTGACGCAGGGCCTGGGCGAGGGCGTCAGCTATGGCCTGGTCGTGCTCGGATGGTGGGGCTACCGGCGCTGGACGCGGCGGCCATGACAACGACATATGTTCCCAGGGATATGCGTTCCAACCACCCGATGCCACGGATGGCAACTTCGTCGAGCCTTCATTGGCCTATGCGACACCGGGGTGTTAGGATCGGTCCAGCAGAAAGGCCCAGCCCATGGCCCGGATCCTGATCGTGGAAGACGAGCCCGCCGTCGCCGAGGTGGCCTCGCTGGTGTGCCGGCGCGATGGCCACGAGGTGGCCGTGACCCGGTCGGCGGCCGCCGCGCTCGAGGCGCTGCGGCTGGAAGCGTTCGACCTCGTGCTGACGGACGTCGCCATGGAGGGCATGGACGGCATCCAGCTGGCTGCCGAAATCCGGGGCATCGTCGGGCTTGAAGGCCTGCCCATCATCGGCGTCACGGCCCTGGCCACGCCCACGGAGCGCGCGGAGATGGAGGCGGCGGGGATCGACGCCGTGATCGCGAAGCCTTACTCCGGCCGGGCCTTGGCGGCGGCGATCGCCGAGCTGCTCAGCACGGGCCGCTAGAACATTTTCCGGAAGCCCTGATCCAGGCCCAGCGGCCGGTGGGGCGCAGGGGGCGTGGCGGCGGCGGCGAAGCGGGTGATGGCCCCGGCGTCGCCGGCCAGCACGCGCTTGATCTCCTGGCGGGCGGAGAAGGCGGTGCGGCCGTCCGCGTCCAACAAGGCCTCCAGCTTCCGCATGTGGGCCTGGGCTTCGGCGGCGCGCGCCGCGCCGGCGGTGGGCTCGCAGGCCGCCAACCCGAACTCCGCGAGCGCGGCTTGCAGCGGCGCGCCCTGCTCCGCGGCCCAGGCGGCCATCGCCTGGTAGCGCGCGCCGGCGCCGCCTTCACGCAGCACCAGGGCGGCCTCGCCCAGCGTGCCCGCCAAATCGGCGGCCAACATGCCCATGCCGCGCGCGGTGGCGAGCGCCAGGGCCTCCTGGCCGAGGGTCATGGCGTCGCGCGGGCGTTCGCCCAGCAGCGCCAACCAGGCGCGCACGGCCTGGGCATGCGCCACCAGGGCCTGCGACGACTTCTGGTAGGCCTGCTCGAGGGCAAGGGCGGCCAGCCGCTCGGCGGCCTCCAGCTCGCCCCGGCGGCCGGCCAGCTGGGCCTGGCGCACCGTCAGGAGCGCGGCGGGGTCCTGGTTGCCCGTCTCCTGGATCAGGGCGGCCAGCTCGTCGGCGGCCACGGCGGCCTCCTGGAAGCGGCCCAGGTTCAGCAAGACCTCCAGGCGGTAGGGCAGCACCAGGCTTTCCAGGTACTTGTTCTTGATGTCGCGCGCGGTCTGCACGGCCTCGTCGACGCCCAGCTGGACCTCTTCCAGGTCCCCCATGTGCAGGCGGGCCGCGGCCTCGACGGCCATGGCCATGCCCGCGGGCAGGCGCATCTCCATGGCATTCGCCATGGCCAAGGTCTGGCGCGCGAAGCGCACGGCTTCGCGCAGCTCGCCCAGCTCGTAGGAGACCAGGGCCAGGTTGAGCACGCCGAAGACCTCCTCCGGCGGGTTGCCCAGCTCCCGGTTGAGATCCACGGCCTGCACGAAGGTGCGGCGCGCCTCGAGCAGGTCGCCGCGCGCCATCTGGGCATCGCCCAGGATGATCAGGGCCGCGGCCTGGCCGATGCGATCCCCCACACGCTCCTGGATCTCCACGGCCACGTGCAGGTCCGCCACGCCCTCCGTGAGGTGCTCGCCGCCCATCTGGACGGCGATCGTGCCGCAGAGCGACATGGCCTCGGCGACGTAGACCTGCGCGCCGACGCCGCGCGCGATCTCCAGGCCTTGGATGGCCAGCTCCCGCGCCTCGCCGGGCGCCCCCATGAACAACCGGGCCCGCGAGCGCGTCAGCACGGCGCGCGCCAGCTCCGCGTCCTGGGTCGTGGCCACCTCCATGGCGCGCTGGGCCAGCGCGACGGTGCGCGGCAGATCGTTCCACATCTGGGCCGTCTTGGCCTGGGAGGTCAAGAGCCGCACCAGCTCGTCCTCCGCGCCGCAGGCCTCCGCCAGCGCCACGGCCTGCTCGAAGCTGGCCATCGCCTTGTCCAGGCCGCCACGGATCCGGTGGATGTCTGCCATGTAGTGCAACAGCTTGGTGCGCTCGCGCTCCCACCGCGGTTGGCCCGCGCTCGCGGCGAGGCCCGCCTCGACGAAGCGCTCCGCTTCGGCCAGCGACAGCATCTCCAGCAGCCGCTTGCCGGCGGGCAGGGCGTACAAGATCGTGCCCGCCGCGTCGCCGGCGCCGATGGCATGGGTGGCCAGCTGCGTGAGCAGGTCCAGGCTGGCCTCCAAGGGGGGGCGATCGCCCAGCCGTCCGGCCAAAACTTGTACCACCAGCCCGTGCATGAAGACGCGCTCGTCGGCCGGCAGGTCGTCGTAGAGCTGGGTGTGGAACTGGTCGTGGCTGAAGCGGTAGCTGCGGTCGCCCACCGGCTGGAAGACCTGTTGGGCCTGCAGCTGGCCAAGGGCCTCGATCAGCTCGTCTTCCGGGTAGGCCGCCACCTCCACCAGCAGATCCAGCTCGAACTGGCGACCCAGCAACGCGCCGATCCGCGCCATCGTCAGCGCACCTTCCGTCAGGCCGGCCAGCTTGTCGCGCAGCAAGCCTTCCAGGTTCTGGGGCACCATCTCGCGCGGGATGTGGGTGGGCGGGTTCCAGACGCCTTCGGCGCGCAGCAGCAGGCCGTTCTTGACCAGGTGGTCGAGCAACTTCTCCACGAAGAACGGGTTGCCGGCCGTCAGCGTGGCGACTTCGCGCACGAAGGCCGGCTCGACTTCGGGCTGGGCCAGCATCGCGGCCAGCATGCTGCCGATGCCGACCTCGTCGAGCGGCAGCAACGGGACCTCCACCAGCGCATGGTGGCTCGACTCGCGCTGGCGCGAGGTAAGCAGCACCATCAACGGCGCGACGCCGACGTTCCGGCGCAGGAACCCCAGCATCTCCTCGCCCAACGGGTCCACCCACTGCCAATTCTCCAAAACCAGCAAGGTGGGCCGCTTGCGGGCCAGGGCGAAGATCACGTCGGCCAGCGCCGACATGGTGCGCTGCTTCTCCTTGGCCGGCGCGTCGAGCGACGGCGCGGGCGGCACGGCGAGCTCGCTCAGCAAGTGCACCAGCACCGGGGCGTTGGCGGCCAGCACGTCCGGCACCTCCTGGCGCAGCGCGGGTAACAGATCTCGCACCGCCGTGGTGAAGGCCGCGTAGGGCACCACGTCTTGTTGGTCCATGT
>JAQBPE010000366.1 GCA_028287685.1 Cyanobacteria bacterium RYN_339
CAAGTTCCCCGAGGCTTACGCCCGCGCCGTGGCCGGCCGCGCCCGCATCCAGCTGGGCGAGCTGGCCGGCGGCGCGGCGGAACTCCAGGCCGGCCTCGCGATCGCGCGCGAGATCAACAGCCGCTACCTGGAGCTTCACGCGATGGTCCCCTGGATCGACGGCCTGTTGGCGCTCGGCAGGCTGACCGACGCGCACGAGGCCCTGGCCTCGGCGCGCACCATCGCGACGGAGCTGAAGAACACTGAGCACGACCTCCAGCTGGAGCGCCTCGAGGCCGAAGCCGCCTTGCAGGACGCCCTGGCCACCGACGCCACCTTGACCACCTTGGCGGTGGTAGGCGAGCGCCTGGCCGGTTGGAGCACACGCCTGCGCGGCACCGCCCGCACGGGGGAGCTGGCCTACGCGCTGTACCTCCAGGCCCTGTGGGCGCTGCGGTGTGGCGACCTGCCGGCCGGCGTGACCTGGACGGAAGAGGCCGCGAAGCTGGCCGAAGGCAAGGGCTTGCGCCTGCTCGTCGCCAAGATCGCCTATGTGCGCGCCAAGCTGGCAGCGGCCGCCTGCGCGGTCAACTCCTCGGTGGCCGGCCTCGTGAATGCCGCCGTATTGGGCTTCGCCGATGCCGGCGAGGCCGCCGACGAGCTGGGTGACGTGCGCCTCGACATGCTGTGCCGCGCGGGCGCGCTGTCCGTGCAGGGCCTGAACAGCCAGCTCAAGGTGATTGCCCGGCAGCTGGAGCGGCTGACGGAAGGCCTGACGCCGGAGCAGGCCACCGCCTTCATGGATCACCCCGACCTGCGCGAAGTCATGCGCGCCCTGCCGCTGGCCGGCATCTCCGGCGCGGCCCGAGACGTGATCGGGCTGATGGCTCGGTTTGACGAGGAGAGCGACCTGAAAACGTTGCTGAAGCGCGCCGTGGCCTCCATGGTGGTCTTCGCCGGCGCCGAGCGTGGCTTCCTGCTGCTGTTCGACGCCATGGACGTGACGCACAAGGTCGTCTACGGGATGACCGCGGACGAGGCCGACGCCTTCAGCTCCAGCCTGGCCTACCAGGTGCTCTGGACGGAGGCCCCGCTCTTCGTCGAGGACGCCCAGACGGACAGCTTCTTCTCACGCCAGGCGAGCGTCTTGGCGCTGGACCTGCGCTCCGTCGTGGGCGTGCCGCTGACGGGCGACCTGGGCACGATCGGCGTGCTGATCACGGACAGCCGGAAGATCACGCTGGGCTTCGGCGACGCGCACCTGGAGTTGCTCGCCGCGCTCGCCAAGCGCGTGGCCGGGGCGATCGGCACCGCGAATACCCGGGAGGTCGAGGCGCGCCAGCAAGCGCTGGATGCCCTGGAGGCCCGCGTGCAGGCGGCGACGGCGGGTGCCGCAGACCTCGAAGCGTTCATGGCCCCGGTCGCGGCCGAGGCCCTGGCGCTAACGGACGCCGATCGCCTTTGCCTGGTGGTGGGCCCGGAGCTGCAGACCCGCGTTGCGTTTGACCGTGCGGGCCACGTCTTGCCGGCGGCGGAACAAGCGCCCAGCCAGAGCGCGGTGCGGTGGGTCTACGAGCAGGCCCAGGCCTTGCACCTGCATGACGCGCTCACGGCCGAAGGGTTCAGCGGGAAGCAGAGCGTGATGGCGCTGGGCTTGCGCACGATCCATGCGGTGCCCGTGACCCACGCCGGGCAGGTGCTAGGCGTGCTGTACCTGGACGACAAGCGCGTCGGCACCGAAGACCCGCACGTGATGGAGGCGCTCAAGCGCCTGGGAACGATGGTCGGGGCCCGGCTAAGCCTTTAGTCGGCGTCGGAGGCCTGCGCCTCCAACAGCTGCGGCGCGGGGAAAAGCTGCGCCAGCAGCGGGTCGGTCTTCACGCT
This sequence comes from Cyanobacteria bacterium RYN_339, assembly GCA_028287685.1. Taxonomy (GTDB): domain Bacteria; phylum Cyanobacteriota; class Sericytochromatia; order S15B-MN24; family JAQBPE01; genus JAQBPE01. The sequence continues at coordinate 1,864 of JAQBPE010000366.1, forward strand.
CTCGCTCAGCCGCGACAGGAAGAAGCTGGCCGTCATGAGATCGGGCCCGCTCGCCGTCTCCAGCGCCGCCACCGCGTCGCGGTACTGCGCCAACATCCCTTCGACCTTCCCCTTCAACCCGGCGTCCGCGGCGAAGCTGGCCTGCATCCCTTCCACCAGGCGCCCGGCCTTGAGTGGCAGGTCGCCGGGGCCGGCGCCTTGCAATGCGCGCTCCACCAGCGCCACGTTGGGCGCCAGCTTGGCCACCGTGGCCCGCGTGCGCGTGCGAATGCGGTCATCGACCGCGTCGTTCTGTTGGACGGCGAACTGGGGTTGGGAAGGCGTGGTCACGGTCGCTCCATTCGGGCCAGGGACCCCCATTATAGCGGATTGCCCTATGTGTTAGTCGAATGTTAGCCAAGGCTTTAGGAACTCTTTATCCGGTTGCGCCGGGAATTGCCTACAACAACCTCAGGCTGATTAACAGCCATCTTAACACCTGGTCCGAGAGAGAGCGTCCCCTATGCGTCGTTTGTTGCTTGCCACGATGATCGCCAGCCTGTTGGCCGGTTGCGGCGCCACGCCGGACATCGCCAAGGTTGCCAAGGGCGCGGCAAATCCATTGCCGACCGTGCGCCAGATCGTGGCGAACAACAGCTCGCGGGCCACGGTCACGATCGTCTCGTCGGTCCAGGCCACCGCCGCCGCCATGGCCTCCAGCTCGACGGCTGCCGCGGACCTCGCCAGCGCCGACAGCCACATCGACTCGATCGAGTGGCTGATCCAGGACGGCGGCGCCTACCTGATCCAGAGCTGGTTCGGCGACATCGTCGACAAGGTCAAGGACATCTACAAGCGCTGGAAGCTTAGCCGCGAGGTCAAGGCCGCACTCAAGAAGCAACACGAAGAAGAATTCGGCCTGCACGAGGACGAGATCGCCGCGATCAAGAAGGGCCGCTCCGCGGTCTCCACCAAGATCAAGGCGCTCGCCAACGGCGACAAGGAGATCATCACGACCTGGGACAGCACCGAGGGCGGCACCTTCCACATCGAAACCGCCCGGATCATCGACGAGGATGGCGTGACCCAGGTGTTGGCGCTCTCGCAGACCGGCACCGACAAGAAGGGCCAGCAGCTCCAGACCACCCGCACCCGCACGCTCACCAGCGCCGCCGGCGACTACACGGTGGCGACGGACAGCAGCATCACCTACAAGGACAACCGCAAGCAGACCCAGCACTGGAGCAAGTCCGTCTCCGTGGACGGCAGCGCCAAGATCGAAGGCTACATCGTCATGGCCGACGGCGCCCGCACCGACATCACCGGCACGCGCGACACCAAGGGCAAGGTCAAGCTGGACGTCAGCAAGATCACCAAGCCTGCACCGGGGGCCTGAGCCCTCGAGAGCGTCCGCGCTCGGGTTGTAAGCTCCTTGTAAGCCCACCCCTGCTAAAACGGGGGTATGGGCACGCAACTCGCCACGTCGACGGGCGCCCGCCGGGGCAGCCTGGTGGTCACCAGCTTCATGATCATCCTCGCGTTCATGCTCGTGTTCGCGTCGGTTGCAGCCATGCTCAAGGATCAGATGCAGCGGACGCTGGACCTGAAGCCCGTGGCGCTCGCCAAGATCCAAGCTTACTACCTCGCGGAGATGGGCCTGAACGAGGCCCTTTATTGGGCCAACCAGAACCCGGGATCGCCTGCCTGGCCAACCAACGGGGCAACGGCGGACTTCACCAGCGACGTGGCCCTGGTGCGGGGCACGGCCGGATCCGCGACTTGCACGTATGTCTTGCTCTCCACCACGCCGCGCACCTACCAGGTGAAGTCCAGCCTCAAGCTGGCTACGGATCCGATGGTCTACCAGCGCGTGATCAGCTTCTCCGCTACCCTCTCCGGCTCGCTCTATCAGTTGAGCAGCTTCGCCATCGTCAAGTGAGGTCGTGCCCATGGGCCGTCCAGGTTACTCCCTCATCGACGTGGCCCTGGCGTCGGTGATCGTCGCCGTCGGCATGATGGGCGCCAGCCGTTTCTTCACCAGCGTTTACGCCGACCTGAGCCCGCAAGCCAACGGCGGTGGCCTGCGCCGCTATATCATGGCGGAGGGGTTGATGAAGGCGCAGGCTGAAGCCATGCGCGCGACGCGTTTCCTGGCGGCGACCCCGGCCGAAGCAAAGCTGGTCATGGAGCCGGCCAAGTGCGGCCTGGTCTTGAACGTAACGGTGTCCAGCGTCGACACGACACCGGCGCTGCAATACGCCACCTACGACCTGGTGGTCACGGATCAGAACAGCACGATCGGCACGCTCAGCATATCCTGCCTGCGGGCGCTTTCGGGGAGCATCAATGGCAAGGTCGGCCTTTAACCCGTCGCTGGGGCCGCGCGCCGGCTTCTCGCTGATCGAGGTAACCCTCGCGGCGGTGATCGGCTCGTCGTTGATGGCGGGCATGATCTACGCGTCGCAGGAGCTGAACACGGCCATGGCCGTCGTATTCTCGGAATCGGTCCTCCAAGGCGTGGTGCGCGACATGGGCGACGACGTCGACACCCGGGTGCCGATCGCGCTGGCCCAGTTCGCCCAGACGAATGGGCTGGTCGGCATGTCGATGGATCGGTTCTCCGCGCCCGGTTCCTGCACCTTCCTGGCGCGGGCGCCGGGCGTGCTGCTCGGCACGCTCGGGTTCGCCTGGTCCGAGGCCGGCTTCCAATTGGCGGCCGCCGGCGGCCATTCGAATCCCAAGTTCACCAGCGGGTCGGGCGCCACGCCGGTGCCGACCCTGGCGCCCGTAGCCCCGGGATCGCTGCCCGCCTACACCCAGGCTGCCTCGTCCAACGCCGCCACGATGACCTTGGGCACCTGGCGCCTCCGCTTCGAAGACCAGCCGGATGACGGGCTGGGGGGTGGCCGACTCATGTATTCCGACGTCGCCGGCATCTGGCGTCCGATGGGGGCCATCGGCATGCGGGGGATGCTGGCGAGTGCGAACTACGCCTATGGCCAGTGGCAGCCGCCGCGGGGGGCCGTCTACACCAGCGGCTCCTGGCAAGTCGACCCCGCCTACCGGGACGTGGCCTTCGCTATCAACGCGGCGACCGTTCCCAAGTTGGTCACGATGACGTCCAAGCTCGGCAAGTCGGACGGGGTGCCCTTCTACCACCAGGCGGCCTGGGCGCCGCGAACCACGGCGTGGGACTCGCCCACGGGGTCGGCTCCGGGCCCGGTGCCGGATCCTTCCTTCAACGTGCCGCCGCCGCCTTACTTCCCCGGCGGGCTCTTCCCGGTCGGGGTCGATATCAACGCCCTCAAGACCGCCGTGCGGGGCACCACCACCGTGGACGCCTTCAACCCGACGGGGCCGGGCAACATCGGCTGGCTGTCTTGGGACGACGAGAACAGCCAGGGCTACCTGGACGGCGAGTTGACGGCGATGAGCACCCAGAACTTCGTGGACCACAACCTGGCCGGCAACACCACCGTCAAGGCGGGCTCCGGCGTGAGCGGCCTGCCGGGCGGCAAGAACCCCGACAAGGTGATCGTCGACGGCTGGGCCGCGGCGGGCCGGCAAGTGACGGCGCTGTGTTACAGCGGCGTAGCCCTGAGCGGGTCGAACTTGGTTTACACCGTGTCCGCCTTCGCCAACTTCCAGCTCACGACGACAAGCTCGACCGGCGCCACGGGCTCCGACTACCTCAAGTTCCTGGGGTGGTCGGATGCCAACGGCGTCCTCATGCCGCCCGGCTACACGCCTTATTGACGGTCTCGGCCTCCGCGATCCAGGGTACACATTAAGGACCTGCCTACGTCGGCACGACCCTGGATGCGAGGCCTTGGTTGATCACCAGGAAGGTTCCCGGTCAGAAGCTAGCCCCGCCGCCGTCTTGGCCGCGGGCCTTGCGGCGTAGCCGCCTGGAATCCGCACTTGACGCGGCGATCGCGGCCCAACAGCATGTCACCCTGGTTGCTGGCGCCGGCTATGGCAAGAGCACGCTCGTGGCCGCCTGGTCGGCAAGCCGCACATGCGTCTGGACCACGCTGGACGCCGATGACGCGGAGCTCGACGCGTTCCTGACAGTCCTGGTAGTGGCGTTCGAGCGGGCCTTGCCGGGCTTTTGCACGGAGGCCCGGGACCTCCTGTTGCGGGCCCGGGACCGTGACGCCGCCCATGCCGTCCTTGCCGCGCTGCTGGCCGACCTGGACGAGCAATGCGTCGACCCCGTGGTGCTCGTGATCGATGACTACCACCTGGCCGCCTCGCCGTCCACGGATGCCCTGATCGCGCGGCTCCTCAAGTACCTGCCGCCGGCGGTCCGGCTCGTGATTTTGGCGCGCAAGGCGCCGGAGATCTCGCTGGCCAGCCTCCAGGCCGCGCATCGGTTGTGCGTGATCGGCGAAGCCGAGTTGGCGTTCGACCTCGTGGAACTCGGGGCGCTCCACCCGGACCAGCCCGAGGGTCAACTTCCGGCTCTGGCGCGGGCGACGGGCGGCTGGCCGGCCGCCCTGGGCATGACCTCCGAGCTGCTGGACGCCTACGTGGATGAAGAGTTGCTGGCCCGAACGCCGGCCGCCATCGCAGCCGCAATGCAACGGCTGGCCGTGGTAGAGGCCTTCGATGCCGATCTGTGTGAGGACGTCCTCGGCGCGCCACTGACGGCGGCTGACCTCACGTTCCTGCTCGCCGAGCGTCTCGTGACCAGGCACGGCCAGGATCGCTTCATGCTGCACCCGGTGGTCCGGAACCTACTGCTGCGGCGGTACATGGCCTCGGCCCCGCGGGCGGAGCGCCAGGCGCTCTTCGAGAGGGTTGGCGAGTCCTATTGGCGGAACGACCAACCCTTGATCGGGCTGCGATACTGGATTGGCCATGGCCACCTGGCCTTGGCCGTTGGCCGGCTGCGGGACGTGGCGGAAGCCTGGCTGGCCGAAGGCCGACTGGAAGCCCTCGCCAGCGCCTTGGAAGCCATCGGCTCCGCGGCGAGGGACCTGCCGCTCCTGGTGATCCAGGGGGACCTTTACCGGCGCTGGGGTGATTTCGCCGCCGCCGACGCGCTCTACGAGCAGGCCGTTGCCGTGGCCACCGGCGAGGCGGCTGCCACCTGGCGCACGCGGGCGCGGTTGGGCCAGGCCCAGGCCGCGGCCGCCCGCGGCAACATCGCCCTGGCGCGCCAGCGACGGGCGGAAGCCGCGCTTGCCGGCAAGCAGGATGGGCGCCTCGAGCTGGATGCCATGAACCTGGACGGCGGGCTCGCGCTGCTCGGTGGCGCGACGGAAGAGGCGATAGCCTGCTTCGAGGCCGCGGCCAGGATGGCGGAGCGGCTCGGGGATGCCTTCGTGCTGGCGCGCGCGACGCACAACCTCGGCATCTGCTTCATCCGGCTCGGCGAGTTCGAGCGGGCCCTGGCCAGCTACGACGCCGCCATGGGCCTGGCCTCGGGGGACGCCACCCCGGCCATCTGGATGAGCCCGATCAACCGTGCGCTGGTCCTGATCCACCTGGATCGGCCCGCCGAGGCCGAGCGCGCGGCGGACGCAGCCCTGGCGCTGGTGCGGCGGTTCAAGCTGGCCCGCGAGGAGGGGTATGCGCTGCGGGTCTTGGGCTTCGCCAAGGTGCGGTTGGGCTCCTTCGAACCTGCCGCGGCTTGCTTCGATGCCGCGGAGCGGCTGGCACGGGCGGCCGGCGACGAGCTCGGCCTGGCCTACACGCTCAACTTCAGGGCGGAGCTTTCCTTTGCCGAGGGGGACCTTGAAGGCGCGCTAGCACGCATCGCCGAGGTTGCCCTTGCGATGGGCGATGCCAGCGTGGCCGCGGGCATCCTGGAGTTCGCCCAGGTGCGGGCCAAGGTGATGCTGGCGGCAGGGCTGCCGGAGGCGCGCTCCTTCGCCTCGGCGTTGATCGTGCGAGCCCTGGACACCGGTTACAAACACATCGGCGAGTCCACGGCCAGGTTGCTCGAGCGCGCTCCCGAGGCCCCCGGTGCGCCATGCTTGGAGCTGACCAGCAGCTTGGACCGCAGGCCGGAGATCGAGGTCCGCTGCTTCGGGGGCTTCCGGGCGTACCGGCAGGGCACCCAGATCCCCGACCGCGACTGGCAGACCGTCCGAGCCAAGCTCTTGCTGGCGTACTTCTTGCACTTTCCGGAGGGTGCGACCAAGGCCCAGTTGCTCGGCGAGGTCTTCTTCGGCGAAGAGGTCTCCAACGATCTCATGAACATCACGATCTTGCGGTTGCGTAAGGCGCTGGAGCCGGACCTCGAGCGTGGCCAGCCGTCTCGCTTCGTGTTGCGGGCCGACGGGCGCTATGCCTTCAACGCGCAGGCGCATGTGCAGGTGGACACGCAGGACTTCGAGGCGGCCTTGCGAGGGGCCCGGCTGGCGCAAGGGAGCCAGCGCCGGAGGCAGTTGGAGCGGGCCATCGAGCTGTACGGTGGCGAGTTCCTGCCCGAGCACAACGGCCCTTGGGTCTTGTTGTTGCGCCAGCGCCTACAGGATCAAGCCCTTGAAGCTTGCCGCCAGTTGATTGCCATCTATGATGCCGAGGCCCCCCGGCTGACGCTGGGCCTGCTGCAACGGGCCCTGGAGATCGATCCGCTGTCCGAGACCTTCAACCGCGAGCTGATCCTCCGCTACATCGAAGCCAAGGAGCCACAGCGGGCCCTGCAGCAGTTCGAGATTTGCGAACGGCGTTACAAGGAGCTCCTGGATATTTCGCCCCCCGCGGACCTGGCCCGGCTCGTGCTGCGGTGAGGCTTTGGCGAGGCTTGTAAGCCGTTTGTAATAGCCGGCGGGTAAGTGTGTCCTCGGCCCCTCTCTCGGCATAAAACGGAGTTCCTCTTTGCTGCGTCGATCCCGGCTGCTTCTTGCTTGTATGCTCCTTTCCGGCTGCCAACTGGCGGCCTCCGGCCCTGCAAGCGTGCCGGGCTCTCGCTCCGTTCAGCTGCTAGACCCCGTCTCCAGCCTGCCGCGCGCCGCCCTTACTCACGAAGGCGGCATCGTCTTTGGACGATCCCTGGACGAGATCCAGGATGCAGGCAAGCGCGTGGCCGCTTCGACGCTCCAGATCGAGCTGTCGCTTGCCTTGAGGGTCGAACGGACGATGCGGGACGCGGCCCTGTTGGCCTCGAGCGGTTCGGGCGCGTTTTACCTTCTTGCGGCCCCGGCGAAGGCCGCCAAGGCGCCTGCTGCCCCGCCTTCCAAGCCGGACCCACCGGCCACGGGTGGGGACCCGGCTTCCACGGGAGCGGCAAGCCCGGTGAAGGACCCCGGCAAAGGGGCGTCCGCCAACGCCAAGGCCGATGCCCGCGAGGCGACGCTACGCGAGGCCGTCGGTGCTGCCCTCGCGACGAATGCGGCTGCTTACCACCGGCGCGGCGTGGACACCGTGGAGCTCGGCCCGGACGGGTCCAAGTCGGTGACGACGGACTTCGATTTGACCGGGCTGGACGGCGATCGCGCCGTCGCGGTGGTCCGGGCTTACGACGCGTACGGCTCCCTCGTCAGCGTGACGGAGCGGCTGGAGGGCGGGACGCCCGAGGTCCGCATCACGGCCGAGCAGACCAAGACGTACGGGTCGGATGGGCGCGAGGCCTTCGACACGACGATCCGGTTGGCTCTCCCTGGCGGGGACCATGTGATCACCTGGCGCCCGTTCGTCACCGTGGAGGGCACCATGGCTGGCACCGGCCTGATCCGGCGTCCCGACGGGACGTCGGTCCCGGTCGACGTGGCGGGCACGGCCGGCGAATTGGAAGTCCTGACGGCCAACGATGCCGCCGCCGGGATCCACGGCGAGTTGCGGGCCAGCCTGGGCGCCCCCACGGCCACGTTGACGATCGATGCCGGCGCGGCCGGCTCCGTCCGCTTCGAGGTCCCTGCCGACGCGCAGGGGGTCAACCCGGCGCGCTAGCCGGCAGGTCCAACCAAATCCTGGCGCCGCGTCCGGGCAAGCCCGCGATGCCGAGCTTGCCACCAAGGGCCGTCGCCATCGCGCCGGCAACCATCAAGTCCAGGAAGACGGCGGGGTCGACGAGCTCGGGTGGCGTTGGTTCGGGTACGGGCGGCTCGTCCCGCAACGCCACGCGCACCAGGCCGCCCTCGCAGGCCGCGCTGGCAACCAGGCGGCCACCCGGCGCGGCAAGCCCGATCGCGGCGCGCAGGAGGTAGCTCAGGACCCGGCTGACGGCATCGGGGTGGGCGACGCATGGCGGCGGCACGGGCGGAGGCAGAACGACCAAGGAGGTTCCCGCGGCCAGGGCCGCCGGCTGGCGGACTTCGATGGCGAGGGCAAGCAGCTCACCCAGGTCGTGCGAGGCCGTCGCCTGGATCGGCACCTCCGTTTCGAGGCGCAGCAGCTCCAGAAAGCCTTCAACCACTTGTTCCAGGCGCAGGGCCGCCGCGCCCAAATGGCCGACGAGCTGCGCCTGCGGCGCCGACAGCAGGCCGGCAACGCCATCTTCGAGCAGCTCCGCGTAGCCACGGATGGCCGTCAACGGGGTGCGCAACTCATGGGCCATCAAGTCAAGGATCGCGCCCGGGCGCTCGGGGTTCGTCACATGCACGTCCGATCGGAGGACGCATTTCTTGTAACATTCTTGCGCTTACAACCAGCTTACAAGCCTTGAACCGCCACGTTCAGGGCGCGAGGTCGTCGCGGTTGAACCGCCGCACGTTGCGCTCCCGCCCCTTGGCTGCTTCCACTTCCCGATCCCGGGCGGCGGAAGTGGTATGCAGCGAGCCGATCAACTGGCGGGCGGCGAGCGTGACCTCGTCCACGGCCCGGTCAAAGGCCGCTTCGTTGGCCCGCGAGGGCTTGGCAAACCCACTCAACTTGCGCACGAACTGCACCGCGGCGGCACGGATCTCATCGTCGGTGGCAGGGGGCTCGAAGTTGAAGAGCGTCTTGATGTTGCGGCACATGGGGAACCTCCCGTTGGTTGCTGCAGCCTGGTCCGGCATGGTTCATCATTACCCGCTATGCCCACCGATGATCTCCAGCCCGGCTTCGTCCGCGTCCGCGGCGCGCGCGAAAACAACCTCCAGGACGTGGACCTGGACGTCCCGCGCGACGCGCTGGTCGCCTTCACCGGCGTTTCCGGCTCCGGGAAGTCCAGCCTGGCCTTCGGCACGCTCTACGCGGAGGCCCAGCGCCGTTACATGGAGTCCGTGGCGCCTTATGCGCGGCGGCTGATCGA
>JAQBPE010000375.1 GCA_028287685.1 Cyanobacteria bacterium RYN_339
ATCGGGCCGTTCGAGCATTTCGCCCTTGAACTCGTGCCACTTGCCCTCGACCTGCTTTTTCTTGCCTTCTACTTCCCAATCGTTGCTCATGCCTTGCTCCTCTCGGGTCCACACCGGACTCGGCGAGCGTAACATGTCGAAACAACGGGGAACAACGCCTGCTATCGCGCTTGGGCGGTCGTCATGCCTTGGGTCGTGACGGTGATCTCCGCGTCGTCGGAGGCGTCATTGGAGTCCGCCAGGAACGGCAACGACTGGCCGGCGGCCAGGTTGGTGATGCTGCGGATTTCCGTCTGCGTGACCTCGCCCTTCTTCAAGAACTTGATCTTCACCTCGCCAGACAGCGCCATGGTGCCCGGGTTGTGGGCCTTGCCCTCCACATGCAGCTTGCGCCACAACAGGCCCTTCTTCTGCTTGTCCACGCTCTGCAGCGTCAGCGGCGTGCCGTCGTGGCAGGCGTTCAGGCCGAGGCAGCCGGGTGCGGCCAGTCCCAAGGAAACGACCGCGGTGGGCAGGGGCTCCGCCACGGCGGTGGGCGCCTCGATCGCCGGCGAATCATGCAGCAGCGTGATGGGCACGGCCTTGACCGTGATCGGGGCGCTACCGGTCGAAAGTGGGGCGGCGGTCCGGATGCCGTGTCCGCATCCCGTCAGCAGGGCGGCGGCGGCGAGGACGGCCCAGCAGGCCTTCATCGCGTTAGTACCCGTAGGTCCCCGTGCCCGTGGTGGAGGGATAGCTGCTGCCGCTCGATCCATAGGTCGAGCCCGAGCCGTAGGTGGAGCCATACGAAGAACCATAGGGCGACGACGTGGCGGCCGCGGGCGTGCCGGGCTGCGAGTTCACGTTCACTTCCGCATCGTCGGCGGACTTCTTGGACTTCACGGTGAAGGAATGGGCCTGGCCGGGGGCGAGGTCCGTGACGTATTCGAACTGGGTCTCGACGACCTTGCCGCTCTTCAGGAAACTGATTTGCACCTCGCCGGAGAGCGTGGACTGGGTGGCGTTCTTCACCTGGCCCACCACCTGAAGCTTCTTCCAGAACAGGATGCCGGAGGTCGTCTTGTCGACGTGGCCGACGGTCAGCTGGGCACCACCGGTGCCGCCCGGCGCATAGCCCGTCTGGGTGCCGGTCGGGTAGGTCGCGCCGCCGTAGGAGCCGGTCGTGGAACCATAGGAACCGGTCGTGGAGCCGTAGGAACCCGTCGTGGACCCGTAGGACGAGCCGGAGCCGTAGGTCGAGCCCATGCCCGTGCTGCCCGTGCCGTACGGATCCGTGTAGCTGTTGCCGTACGGGTTGTTGGGATCGTAGCCGTAAGGCTGCGTGCCACAACCGGCAACGGCGAGGAGCGTCGCGGCGGAAAGCGCCAGGCGGGTCCAAAGCAGCTGGGTCATACGGGGATCCTCCGGGGTTCTTAACACGTGGTTGTCACCTGGTTTAGATATCAGGAAGGCCATTTCGATCCTGACGTAAAAATTCGGCTAAGACCAGACCATGCTTCGTTTAATCCCGGGACACCATCAACTTAATTGACAATGGTTGACTAAAGGGATACTCTGGTGCCGTGAAGCAACCAGGAGGCAACCCATGCGTCTCGACAAGTTCACATTAAAGGCCCAAGAGGCCGTGCAAGCCAGTCAGGACGTGGCTGACAGTCATGACCAGCCCGGCCTGGAGCCCGACCACCTGCTGGTCGCCCTGCTGGCCCAGCGCGAGGGCATCGTGCGGCCGCTGCTGTCCAAGCTGGAGGTCAACCCCGACGCGCTCGCCAAGGCGCTGGACGCGGATCTGGCCAAGCAGCCCAAGGTCCACGGTGGCGGCGCCTACATGAACGCCAACTTGAAAATGACCTTCGACATCGCCTGGAAGGAGGCCCAGCGCCTCAAGGACGAGTTCGTCAGCACCGAGCACTTGCTGATCGCGATGGTGGACGACACCGTCAAGAGCCGTGTCTCCGACCGCCTGCGCGGGATGGGCGTCACCAAGGAGCGCCTCTACACCGTCTTGCAGAGCGTGCGCGGCACCACGCGCGTCACGGACCCGGAGCCGGAGTCGAAGTACCAGGCCCTGCAGCGCTACGGCCGCGACCTCACGTCGCTGGCCCGCCTCGGCAAGCTCGACCCCGTGATCGGGCGTGACGATGAGATCCGGCGCGTGATCCAGGTGCTCTCGCGCCGCACCAAGAACAACCCCGTGCTGATTGGCGAGCCCGGCGTGGGCAAGACGGCCATCGCCGAGGGCCTGGCCCAGCGCATCATCACGGGCGACGTGCCGGAGAGCCTCAAGGACAAGCGCGTCGTCACGCTCGATATGGGCAGCCTGATCGCGGGCGCCAAGTACCGAGGCGAGTTCGAGGAACGGCTCAAGGCGGTCCTCAAGGAAGTGGCCGACGCGGAAGGCCGCGTGATCATGTTCATTGATGAGCTGCACACGCTGGTGGGCGCGGGCAAGGGCGAGGGCGCGATGGACGCGGCCAACTTGCTCAAGCCGGCCCTGGCCCGCGGCGAGCTGCGCGCGGTGGGCGCCACGACGCTGGACGAGTACCGCCAACACATCGAGAAAGACGCCGCCCTCGAGCGGCGCTTCCAGCCCGTGCTGGTGGGCGAGCCCAGCGTGGCCGAAACGATCTCGATCCTGCGCGGCCTGAAGGAGCGCTACGAGGTCCACCACGGCGTGAAGATCCTCGACTCCGCGCTGGTGGCGGCCGCCCTGTTGAGCCACCGCTACATCGCGGACCGCTTCCTGCCGGACAAGGCGATCGACCTCATCGACGAGTCCGCCAGCCGCCTGCGCATCGAAATCGACTCCATGCCCACGGAGCTGGACGAGTTGGTGCGCCGCCTGCGGCAGCTGGAGATCGAGCGCCAGGCTCTACAGAAGGACAAGGACGACATCGGCGCCGCCGACCGCCTGGCGGCGATCGAGCGCGAGACCGCGGAAGCCACGCTCAAGCACGACGAATTGAAGGGTCGCTGGGAGAAGGAGAAAGACGCGATCGCCGCGATCTCCCGCATCAAGGAGCAGCTGGAGGCCACCAAGGCCGCCGCCGCCAAGGCCGAGCGCGAGAGCGATCTCGCCAAGGCCGCGGAGCTGCGCTACGGCACGCTGATCCAATTACAAAAGGACTTGGACCTGCGCACGCAGGAGCTGGTGGACCTCCAGAAGCACGGCAAGCTGCTCAAGCAGGAGGTGGACGACGAGGACATCGCCCATGTCGTGTCCAAGTGGACGGGCATCCCGGTCACCAAGATGTTGGAGGGCGAGGTCGAGAAGATGCTGAAGATGGAAGACCGCCTGGGCAGCCGCGTGGTTGGCCAGAAGGAAGCCGTCACGGCCGTCTCCAATGCGGTGCGCCGCGCACGCGCCGGCATCCAAGACCCCAACCGCCCGATTGGCAGCTTCATCTTCCTGGGCCCGACCGGCGTGGGCAAGACGGAGCTGGCGCGCGCGTTGGCGTGGTTCATGTTCGACAACGAGCAGGCCATGATCCGCCTCGACATGAGCGAGTACATGGAAAAGCATGCCGTCAGCCGACTGGTCGGCGCCCCCCCGGGCTACGTGGGCTACGAGGAAGGCGGCCAGTTGACGGAGGCCGTGCGCCGGCGCCCCTACAGCGTGCTGCTCTTCGACGAGATCGAAAAGGCCCACCCGGACGTCTTCAACATCCTGCTCCAAATCCTGGACGACGGCCGGCTGACGGACTCCCAGGGCCGCACGGTGGACTTCAAGAACACCGTCATCATCATGACCAGCAACATCGGCTCGCAGTACATCCAGGAGAGCAACCCGGAAGAGGCGCGCGAGCGCGTGATGGACGCCCTGCGCGGTCATTTCCGTCCGGAGTTCCTGAACCGCGTGGACGACATCGTGCTGTTCCATTCGCTGTCGCTCGCGGAGATCAAGGTGATCGTGGAGCTGCAGCTGGCCCAGCTGCGCAAGCGCCTCGCGGACCGGAAGATCGGCCTGCTGGTGGACGAGCAGGCCCATGAGTGGCTGGCCCGCGCGGGCTTCGACCCCGTCTACGGTGCCCGGCCGCTCAAGCGGGCGATCCAGACGTTCGTGCAGAACCCCCTGGCGATGGCGCTGCTGGAAGGCCGCTTCCGCGACGGCGACCTCGTGAAGGTGGCCGTCGCCGGGGACGCCCTGGCCTTCGAGGCGACCGGTCGCCAGGAACCGGCCGAAGCGGTGAGGCCCGGTTGATCCGGGTATGCTAGGTCCATGACCATCCACTACGTCGACACCCTTGCCGATATCACCGAAGCCCAGCTCGCCGGCCTTTGCGGCTCCTGGGACCTGGCCCCCTCGACCTCCGTGCTGCTGCGGCTGCTGGCCCAGGCCCCGGCCCGCGTGCTGGCGGTCGAAGAGGGCACGGGTGCCGTCGTCGGCTTCCTGGGCGTGGTCCCGGCGCCGCGCGGCTACATGCCGCTCACGGACGTGCTGCCCGCCTACCAGGACCTGGGTGTTGCCGCGGAGATGCGCCGCCGCGTCCTGACGAGCCTGGCGCCTGGCCAGGCGCGCTATCCGCGGGCCCACCGCGCGATCGCTTAGCCGGTATTTAAACCCCGATCCGCAAGCCGGACCTCCTGGCGACCGAAGTACCATGAGGTAAGTAAAAAACAACCCGGAGTGCGCCTTGCCGATCGATAGCTTCAACTTGATCTCCTGGCTACCGCCCAGCTTGCGCCCCAAGCGGCCGGTGGAGAAGGCAGCGCCCGGCCCCAAGCCGGTCAAGGACAACAACGACGTCAAGGATGGCGTGGCCCTGTTGGCGACGCTCAAGTCCGACACCGACTTCGGCGCGCTGGCCCCGACCCAGGTGGAGGCCGCCGCCCGCTACGTCGCCAAGCTGCCCGCGGACCAGCGGGAGAAGCTCCAAAAGGACCTCGAGAAGGCCGGCGTGAACCTCGTCTACCAGCCGGAGGTCGATGAGGTCTCGTTCCTGGCCGAGCGCGGTGCCGCCAACGTCGACCTCAAGACCAACGAGGCGCGCCTCACGGTGGACTCGGGCGCCAAGGTCTACAAGGGCGCCACGGCGATCGAAACCCTGGAAATGAAGGACGGCAAGTGGCTCGTCACGCGCGATGGCAAGTCCCAGACCTGGGACCCCGCCAACGGCAAGGGCACCGTCAACGGCAAGCCCATCCCGCCGCGCTTCGTCGAGCCGGTCAAGGGCGAGGCGCCGCGCAAGCCCTGGGCCACCAAGCCCGCCAACAAGCTGGTGGAGCCCGAGGACGACGGCAAGGACTTCGCGGCCTACGCCAAGATCTACAACGGCGCCGTCGTCAGCTCCGGCGGCAAGGTCGTGGAAGCGCTGCGCTCCGACGGCCTGGAGGCCACGTACTACAACTGCCATTCCTTCGCGACCACCGGCGCCCACGGCGATTTGCATGACCCCTTCGGCAACGCCTACCAGCCGCGCTGGGTGAACTACCCCACCTACCAGCTGACGAACGGCCCCTTCAAGCAGCTCAAGCCGACCCAGAAGGTGCACGTGGGCGACGTGATCCTCTACCAGAAGGACGGCGTGCCCACCCATACCGGCAAGGTCATCGCGGTGGATGCGGACGGCAACCCGAGCCGGATCGAAAGCAAGTGGGGCTCCTACGGCCTCTACGAGCACGGCCCCTTCGACGTCCCGGCCATCTACGGCGAAATCGGCAGCTTCTACCGCCCGGACGCGGCCGCGAAGTGACGGATGTGCCCGCGCTGATCGCGCGGTTGCAGGACGAGTTGGAGCTGGCCGGCCCCGCCGCGCTTTCCAGCAACGTGGCTGACCACTACGACCGCGGCGTCGGCGCCTTGATGCGCTCGGGCGATCTGCAAGTATTGCCCGAGCTGCTGAAGCTCGCGCGCGACCCCCGCCCCGTGCGGCGCGAATTGCCCCCTTACCTGCCGCTGGACGGCGGCTACGGCAAGACGTTCGGCCCCGTCACCGTCGGCGAGAAGGCCCGCTTTGCGCTCTCCAAGCTGCTCCCCGCGCCGCTGTTGCGCGAGGCGTTGGCCCAGGGCCCGACCTGGTTCGAGGCCAACAAGCTGAAGCTCCAGTGGGACGAGAAGGCGCGCCAGTTCAGGCCGCGTGCCGCAAGGAAGGCGCCATGACCGACCCCCGCATCAACAGCACCAACCGCCCCACCCAGCCGCTCAACCGGCCACGGGCCACGGGCACCATGGCAGCGCCGCCATCCCCCACGATGGCGGGCGACGGCGGCAACGTCTCCGACGTTACACGTACGCTGGCGGGCCTCAAGGGCAATGACGGCATGGAAGCCATCACGGCGGGCCAGTGGCAGGCCGTGCTGAAGACGGTCAACGCGATGCCGCCCGCCCAAATCGAGAGCCTCAAGGGCTCGCTGCTGAAGCAGGGCCTGTTGCTCAAGGTGAACCGCGACGCCGGCGAGGTCTCGCTCTTCAGCGGGCAGGGCGCTGTCACGGGCGAGCCGACCACGGGTCAGTTGCGCGTGACGCTGAACGGCATGTCCACCATCTACAAGGGCACGGCGGCGGTGGAAACCATCACGGTGACGCCGGAGAAGCAAATCGCCGTCACCCGCGACGGCAAGACCCAGCTGTGGGACCCCAGGACCGGCCAGGGGTCGCTCGATGGCAAGCCCATCCCGCCGCGCTTCGCGGAGGCGGTCAAGGGTGAAGGGCCGCGCAAACCCTGGGCCACGCCGCCGGCCAGCAAGCTGGTCGAGCCCGACGGCGACAACTTGATGCCGGAGTTCCAGAAGGCTTACGACGAGGCGGTGCGCGCCAGCGGCGGCGAGGTGGTCGAGCCGATGGCCCTGCGCAAGGACAACGAGCCGGAGCGCTACAACTGCCATTCCTTCGCCACCACCGGCGCCCATGGCGACCTGGGCGACCCCTTCGACCGCGTGTACGCGCCGCGCTGGGTGAACTACCCCACCTACCAGCTCGCCAACGGGCCCTTCAAGCAGCTCAAGCCGGACCAGAAGGTGCACGTGGGCGACGTGATCATGTACCAGAAGGACGGCGTGCCGACCCACACGGGCAAGGTCCTGGCGGTCGACGGCGACGGCAACCCGACGCGCGTCGAGAGTAAATGGGGCGCCTACGGCCTCTACAAGCATGGCACCATGGACGTGCCGGCCATCTATGGGGAAATCGGCGGCTTCTACCGCCCGGAATAAGCGCCTGCGGCAAAGAGCGGCCCTATAAGGGGTTCGCTGGATGCCTCCCATGATGGTCTAATGGGTCTATGTCTCTGATTAACTGGTACCCCGGCCACATCGCCAAGGCGCAAAACACCCTCAAGGAGCAGCTGAAGCTCATCGACTTCGTGTTGGAGTTGGTGGACGCACGGCTCCCGCAGGGCAGCCGCTTCGACGTCACTAACACGCTGCTGGGCAACAAGCCGCGCGTCCTGGTCTTCACCAAGGGCGACATGGCCGACGCCCGCCGCATGAACGCCTGGGTGGCGCACTACCGCAAGGCCGGCATGGCCGCCGTCAGCCTGAACGCGCAGACGGGCCAGGGGCTCCCTGGCCTCAAGACGCTGTTGCAGAAGCAGGGCGAGGTCGTGCGCGCCAGGATGGTGGCCCGTGGGCGCCTGCCCCGCGCAAGCCGCGTGATGGTGGTAGGTCTACCCAACGTGGGCAAGAGCTCGCTGATCAACAAGCTGGTCAACAAGCGCCGCGTGAAGATCGGCGACAAGCCCGGCGTGACCCGCAACGTGAGCTGGATCCGCCTGGGCTCGAACCTCGAGCTGATGGACACCCCCGGCATCATCCCGCCCAAGCTGGACGACCAGGACCTGGCCCTGGCGCTCGCCATGATCGGCGCCGTCAGCACGGAGGCCTACGATCCCATCGTGATCGTGCCGGAGGTGATCACGATCCTCAACCGCGAGGCGCCCCACATCATGGCGGCCTTCCCGGACCAGAGCCTGGAGGGCATCGCCCGCCAGCGCGGCGCGATGGGTCCGGGCGGCGCCCCGGACGTGGAGCGCGCGGCGCGGCAGTTCATGTACGACTTGCGCACCGGCGCGCTCGGCAAGCTGACGCTGGACGCACCGCCGGTGCAGTTCGACGCCCTCGAAGAAATCACGGACGAGCTCGACGAGGTGCCGTTGGGCATCGTCGCCGACGTCCCGGCCGAGGACGTGGCGGAGTGAGCGTGGCCGGGCCGCAGATCGACGTCTTCCAGCCCACCGGGCCGGACGACGTGGAAGCGTTCCACCGCATCCTGGTGGAGTGCTTCGGCTTCCCGCCGCCCGGCGAATACGACCTGGCCGACCGCGAAGGGCTGGAGAACCTCCGGCTGGTGCGCCGCAACGGCAAGCTGGCCGGCGGCCTAAGCGTGCCGATCACGGGCCAGTTCTGGGGCGGCCGCTCCGTGCCGATGGGTGCCGTGCGCGCCGTGGGCGTGGCGCCGGAACACCGTGCCAAGGGCGTGGGCGGCATGCTGATGCGCGCCGTGCTGCAAGACCTCTACGACCGCGGCGTGCCGCTCTCGGCGCTCTATCCCGCCACGCTCCCCGTCTACCGGCACGCCGGGTACGAGCAGGCCGGCAGCTGGACGCAATACCGCCTGCCCACCCGCCAGATCGACGTGCGCGATCGGGGGCTGGAGGCCGTCCGGTTGGACCCGACAAGCCTCGACATGGGGGCTTTCAACGACCTCTACGGCGACCTGGCCCGCACCTCCGCCGGCATGCTGGACCGGTCGGACTGGTTCTGGCGCAACCGCTTCTTCACCGGTCCCAAGCGCACGCCCGCCTATGTCTTCGGCGTGCGCGGCGAGCATGACGGGCTGCAGGGCTACGTCAGCTTCTCCCACCGCCCCGTGGCGCGCGGCTACGAGTTGATGGTCCACGACCTGGTCGCCTCAACGCCGGCCGCCATGCGCCGGCTGTGGTCGTTGCTGGCCGACCACCGCTCGCTGGCCCCGGCCGTCGAGTGGGTAGGCCCGCCCGGCGAGCCATTGCTGCTCGGCCTCGCGGAGATGGAGGCGGAGGTGGCCCGCCGGCTGCACTGGATGCTGCGCCTGGTGGACGTGGAGGCGGCCCTGGAGGCGCGCGGCTACGCCCAGGGGTTAACGGCGGAGCTGCACCTGGATGTGCACGACGAGGTGATGCCGGTGAACCATGGCCACTGGCTGATGCAGGTCGCCAACGGCATCGCGACCGTCACGAAGGGCGGCCGCGGCGACCTGAAAATCCACGTGCGCGGCCTCGCGGCGCTCTACACCGGCTTCATGACGCCCACCGGGCTCGCCATCGCCGGCCTGCTGGAAGGCCCCGAAAACGCCAAGAGCGCCGCGGCCGCGATATTCGCCGGCCCGGCGCCCTGGATGGTGGACTTCTTTTAGCTTGCTTTCTTCTTGGTGTAGAGCGAGTTGATGGCCTTGGCGGGCAACCGGCGCGTGCGCTTCTTGGCGCGGCGGCGGCGGCGGACCTCCTGCAGGCGGAACAGCGACAGCACGGAGGCGGCCACGGCGCCGGGCAGGAACCAGCTGGAGATGTTCTCCCAGGGCGACGACGCCACGGGCACGGCCTGGGCGGCCACCAGGGGCACGGTCTGGAGCACGCGGTCGCCCTGGCGGACGATCAGCTGGCCCACGGGTTGGTTCTCGTCGATGGGGGCCGTCAGCTCGTCGGGCAGCTGCCAAACTTGCTGGAGGCTCGACTTGTCGGCCGCGCCGCGCGGCAGGCAGACGGTCACGTCACGCGGGGAGATGACCTCCACCACGCGGTTGTAACCGCTTTGGATGGGCACGGTGCCGACGACCTCGCCCTTCTTGGCGACGACGACGTTCTCGAATTGCTCGAGCCCGAAGCTCATGAGCGCCTGGGTGTCTTCCCAGAGGTTGGGGGTGGCCAGGGCGGCCTCCACGATCATGCGGCCGTTCTTGCGGGCGGAGCCGACGAAGCAGCGGCCCGCGGCGTTGGTGTAGCCGGTCTTGCCACCGGTGGCGTATGGGTACGTCCAGAGCATCTTGTTGTGGCTCTTGAGCGTGCGGCCGTCCACCTTGCCCTGCATGGGGATCTTCTTGACCTTGGTCTCGGCGATCGCGTTCCAGTCCGGCAGGCGGGTGGCGGTGCGCAGCAACATGGCCAGGTCGAAGGCCGACGAGAAGTGGTTCTCCGACGGCAGGCCGTGCGGGTTGCTGAAATGCGTGTCCTTGAGGCCCAATTCCTGCGCGCGCTTGTTCATCAGCTCGACGAAGCGTTGTTCGCTGCCGTTGCCCAGGAACTCCGCCACCGCGGTGCTGGCGTCGTTGCCGGAGCTCAGCAGCACGCCGTACGTCAGGTCGCGCAGCGTCAAGCGCTCGCCTTCCTTGAGGTAGATGGTGGCTTCACCCACGGCGGAGGCGCGCTTCGAAATCGTCACGAACTCGTCCAGCTTGCCACTCTCGATGGCGAGCAGGCTCGTCATGATCTTGGTGGTGCTAGCCATGGCCCGGTGCTGGTGCGCGTTCTTCTCGAACAGCACCTGGCCGGAGTCGGCGTCGATGACGACTGCCGCGGCGGCTTTGAGGCCGGGGGCGGCAGGGGCGGGCGCGGCCAGAACGGGGCCGGCCGTGACAGCCATGGCCATGGCGCCCAGGACGCAGCTAGCGAAGACCTTGGACCAAGACAAGCGGAGACCTCCGTGATGCGGGATCGATGACGCTAACGCTTGCAAGCATCGGGGGTAGCGGGGGAGCGACCCTCGAAACCGTTGCCCTCTGTGGATTTTATTCCCCGAGGATGAACGATTTACTTCGCCGGCGTGACGAATAGTTGAACCATCATAAAGATGGCCGCCGGTCGCCGATGTGATTTTGCGCACGCCTGGTTGATTTCGACAAACCCTTTTACCACGTTGGTTCCAGGCTGGTGCGGTCCGTTACAATATTACATAATCAACCGCAAAACAGTTTATTGAAGGCCTCCAAACGTTATCGGCCAAGCTGGCCTTCCGCTTGCGGGCACAACCATAACCCCCCTTTCGGGGGGCCAGCGCTCGGGAAGCTACGGCAACTCGAAGGGCGGCGGGTTCTTGGGGTCGACGATCGCGAGGTGGATGGGGCCGACGCGGTTGCCGCCGACGTCGAAGCCGTAGGCCTCGAGCGGGCAGCCTGCGGGCGCCACCAGGCTTGCGAAACCGTCCGTACCGACGTCCCCGCTGTAAGCGGAGCCATCGTTGATCGTTATCTGGACCCGCTTGATGATGACGCCCGACCTCGAATAGATTTTCAGCCGCACCGGCTGCAAGGAGCAAGCGCCGGTGGGCCCTGGCGTGGCCGTCGGCGGCGGGTTGCCCGGCTGGAAAGTGAGGACGATCGGGTTGCTGGCGGTGTCCCGGCCGTTGGGGTCCACGCCGAAGGGCACGCCTGTCATCCCGCCGGCCGGATCTTGCAAGATCATCTTCATCGGGCAGCCCGCCGGGACCTTCAGGAAGACGGTGCCGCTGGCATCCACCACGTTGCCCGAGATGCCCGAGCCGTCCAGGCCCGATTGGGCGATCAGCTTCCACCCGGCCGGCGGTTGGTTGCCGTTCACGAGCGGGCGGAAGTAGTGGTCTTGGGGCGGCGCGCCACAGCCCTGGTTGGTGGCGGTGCCTGGCGTCGGGGTGGCCCCGGGCACGTTCGTGGCGCCCGGCGCCGGGGTCGGCGTGGGCTTGGTGTCGGGCGACGGCTTGATGTCCGGCGTCGGCTTGAAGTCCGGCGTGGGCGTGGGTTGGCCAGGGGCGGCCGTCGGCTGGCTCTTCTGGGTCTCGATCGCCTTCTGGAGGTCCGTGATCGACTGCTTGATGTCCGCCAGGTCCTGCTTGACCTGGTCCAGCGATTGCTTGAGCTCGCCCACGGCCGCGATCAGCACGTCCATCTTGGCCAGCACGTCGGCGCGGCTGGAGAAGTCCGGCAGCTTGTCTTCGGCGAGGTTCTTGGCGGTGGTCTCCGCGGCGGTGCGGAAGGCGGAGGGGTTAAAGCTGCCCAGATCGCCGTTCTTGAGGTCGCGCACCACGGCCGCCGTGACCAGCGCGGTGGAGGGGCTGATGTCGGCAGTGGCGCCCAGCTCCGTGCTCTTCGTGAGCGTCTGGAAGGTGGCCGTCTTGCCGTCCTTGGTCTTGGCCTCCGCCGCCACCATGAAGGTGAAGCCGGGCGGCACGTCCGGGATCGTGAACTTGCCGTTGGCGTCGGTCTTGACCGAGGCCAAGTTGGGGATGGGGTTGCCGGCTGCGTCCGCCAGGTAGACCTTGGCGCCGGCCACGATGCTCACCTTCACGTCGAGCAGGCCACGGAGGTTACCGGCCCCGGAGGCCACGATGTTGCCGGCTCCCGACGCCACGATGTTGCCGGCGCCCGCGGCCACAATCCCCGCGGGCACGCTCAGCGTGCCCGTGACCACGGCCTTGGAGGCCGCGGTGGGGGTGACGACGGCCGGCTGGGTCAGCCCGGTGCCGGGTGCCGTGCTGCCCGTCGCCGCCGGTCCGGTCACCAGCTTGGACGGACACCCCGCCAAAACGCAGGCCAGGGCCAACGCGGAGGTGGTCACGAGGGGGCGCATGAACATGGCTTGCTCCTTGCAGGGGTCGGACTGGTCCGGTGTCCTCATACCCCGAAGCAAGCAGGCCCTTACGGGTAGATCCGGGTCAACATGCGCGCGAACGGGATGGTCTCGCGCACGTGGTCGAGGCCGCAGATCCAGGCCACCGTCCGCTCCAGGCCGATGCCGAAGCCGCTGTGCGGCACGGAACCGTAGCGCCGCAGATCGACATACCACTCCAAGGGCCCGGGCGGGATGTCGTGCTCCTTCATCTTGGTTTCCAGCATGGCCAGGTCGTCGATGCGCTGGGAGCCGCCGATGATCTCGCCGTAGCCTTCGGGCGCGATGCAGTCGGCGCACAACACGACCTCGGGCCGGTTGGGGTCGGGCTTCATGTAGAAGGCCTTGATGCTCGCCGGGTAGTGCGTGATGAAGACCGGGCGGTCGTACTTCTCGCCCAGCAAGGTCTCGTGCGGGGCGCCGAAGTCTTCGCCCCAGGGCACCGGCTGGCCGGCCTCTTCCAGGATCTTGATCGCATCGTCGTAGGTGACGCGCGGGAAGGGCGCCTTCACGTTCTCGAGCTTGCTCACGTCGCGCTCGATCACCTTCTCGAGGTCGTCGCGGTGCTTGGCGAGCACGGTCTGGACCACGTATTCGAGCATCTGCTCCTGGATTTCCAGGTTGCCGGCCAGCTCCACGTAGGCGTGCTCCGCCTCCAGCATCCAGAATTCCATCAGGTGGCGGCGGGTCTTGGACTTCTCGGCGCGGAAGGTCGGGCCGAAGCAGTAGGCCTTGCCGACGGCCATTGCGGCGGCTTCCAGGTACAGTTGGCCGCTCTGGGTCAGGTAGGCCGGGTCCCCGAAGTAATCGATCTCGAAGAGCGTGCTGGTGCCCTCGCAGGCGGCCGGCGTCAGGAACGGCGAGTCCACCAGGGTGTAGCCCCGCAGATCGAAGAAGTCGCGGAAGGCCTTCTCGATCGTGTGGCGCACGCGCAGGATGGCCGTCTGGCGCGGCGTGCGCAGCCAGAGGTGGCGGTTCGTCATCAGGAAGTCCACGCCATGCTCCTTGTGGGAGATAGGATACTCCTCCGTGACGACATGGACGGGCTCGCAGCCGGTGATGGCCAGCTCCACGCCGCTGGCCGCGCGATCGTCGGCGCGGACCTTGCCCCAAACCTTGACGCTGCTCTCCTGCGTGAGGCTGGATACGGCATCCCAGGTGGCCTCGTCGACCTCCTTCTTCACCACCACGCCTTGTACCGTGCCAGAGCCATCGCGCAGGATCGGGAACTGGATCTTGCCGCTGGATCGCTTGTTGTAGAGCCAGCCGTTGACCTGCACCTCCTGGTCGATGTAATCCTTGAGGTTGGCGATCGACGCGACCGTCCGGGCCGTGGTGGTGCTCATGCGAGGTCCTTTCGAGGGTGGTGAAATGACGGCAGATATTCTACCATCACGCGTCATGAAGGTCCTGCGCCCCCTCCTTTTCGCCGCCACCTTGTCGTTGCAAGGGTGCTATGTCCTGCAACAAGGCGCGGGCCAGATGCAGCTGTTGTCGCGGCGCGAGCCCGTGGCAAAGGTGGCGCCCAAGCTGGCCCCGGAGCTACAAGCCAAGCTGGCCCTGATCCCGCGCGTGAAGCAGTATGCCGAAGAGACCATCGGCCTGCGGCACACCACCAACTACGAGCAGTACGTGGCGCTGGACCGCGACGCCGTGACCTACGTGGTCTCGGCCGCCCCGCCGGACAAGCTGGAGGCCTACACCTGGTGGTTCCCGATCATCGGGGCCGTGCCCTACAAGGGCTTCTTCGACCGCGCGGACGCGGTGAAGGAGCAGGACGCCATGAAGGCCCAGGGCTACGACACGATCCTGCGCGGCGTGCCGGCCTTCTCTACCCTGGGCTGGCTGCCGGACCCCATCTATTCGCCTTTCCTGGGCTACGACGTGCCCACCTTGGTCAACGTCGTGATCCACGAGACCACGCACGCCACGCTCTTCCTGGCCGGGCAGGCCAGCTTCAACGAGGGCTTCGCCACGTTCGTGGGCAACGAAGGCGCGCTCGGCTTCCTCCAACAGGCCTACGGGGCGGGCTCGCCGGAGGTGGCGGCGGCGCGGGCGGAAATCGCCGACAACGGCATCTTCACGGAGTTCATCCAGGCCGTCTCGCGGCGGCTGGACACGCTCTACAACGGCCCGGCGACGCGCGAGCAGAAGTTGATCGACCGCGAGCGCGTGTTCGCGGAAGCGCGCGACCAGTTCGCCCGCGATTTCGTCCCGCGCCTGCGTGGGCACCAGTTCCGGCACTTCCCGCAGTCGGCCTTCAACAACGCGTCGTTGATCTCGTACCGGACGTACTACAACCGGCTGGACCGCTTCGAGAAGGCCTTCGAGAAGCAGGGGCGCGACCTGAAGGCCACGGTGATCTTCTTCAAGGACCAGGTCGCCAAGGCCTCGGACCCCGAGAAGTTCTTGGACGACTACGTGAAGTAGCCCCTACTTCGCCCCATCGTAGACGGTGACTTCCTGGATCAGCGGGGCGGCGCCCTGGTCGACGCGGGCCATCAGGATCAGGCGGCCCGTACGCCCGGCCAGGTTGTCGAGCTCGAACTCGCGGGCCTGACCCGTGGCGTCGGCCGTGAAACGCGTGCCGATCAGGGTCTCCTCCGGGTGGGCCACGTCGGCGGACTGCCAGACGGCCTTGATGCTAGTCTCGGCGCCATCGGCGTTCTTCACCCGCAGGCGCAGGCGGGGCTCCGTGGCCTTGGCGAGGTCGATCGCTTGCAAAGTCTTCAAGTAGAAGGTCCGCTGGGTGGCCGCCAGCGAGCCGCGGTCCGCCAGGGACAGGGCGCTGGCCCCGTCCGCGTCGACCACCGTCCAGGCCTTGGCAGGGTCACCGGCGCGCGGAGCGCCCGGCGGCGAATCGATCTGCCAGCGCGCAAGCCCGCCGGCGAAGTCTTCCGCGAACAGCGGCGCGGCCTTCTCGGGCAAGGCCGGTGCGATGGCCGGCGCTGCCAACAGAGCGGCGCCAGGGGCGGCGTCGGGCTTCACGGCGATCATGGGCGCGGGCACGGCCGGTGCAGCCACCACGGGCTGCAGCTTCACGCTGCCGTCGGCGCCGACGTTCAGGGTCAAGGTGGCGTTGGTGGAGGCGAAGCCGTTGGAGATCATCACCTTCACGGTAACGGGGCCGGCCTCCGGCTTGCCGCCGGCCAGCCAGCTCACGCTCTCGCCGGAGTTGGCGGAGAGCTGGCCGGAGGTAGCGGCCCAGGCCATCTGCAGCCCGTGGGCGTCTGGATCATGGGCCGTCAAGACCAGGCGCAGCGGCGTACCGGCAGGCGCGTCCTTGGGGGCATAGTCGAACGACGTCACGATCGGCGCGTGGGCGTCGGAAGTGGTGAGGGCATGCTGGATGGCCAGCAGCTGGTGGGCGTCTTGGGCGCGCAGCGCGGCTTCCACGCTACCGACCTTGACGGCGGAGGGGTAGCTGGGGTGCCCGCAACCGCTGGCTACGACCACCGCAAGCGGGGCCACGATCCGGAGCAGTTGCATGCGGAAACCCTCCCTCTGGATGACTTACGAGTTCATCCTAGCTAAAGTTCCATGGCAACCTGTCCACGGTGCTCACATAACGGGTGTGATTTCCGTCACGCTTCTTGCCGGGCGCGGGACGCGGCCGCCAGGGCATTGATCGTCGCCGCCGGGCCCTCCTTGGAACACCCGCCGGTCGAGCAGCCGCCCGTGCTGCAGCCTCCGCCGGAGCAGCCGCCGGAGGCGGCCTCGATCACCAGGAAGCCCATGTCCTCGAGCTGGCACAGCAGCCGCTCGCACATGCCGCGCGAAAGGCCGAACCGCTCGCAGAGCGAGAAGCTGTTGGCTTCCGGTTGCTCGGTCAGGAACGCCATCATGTCGGTCAGCACGGGGTCTCCTCTTGGGGTACGGGTGACACGCATTACGGAAACCCGTGACCGCCCTCACGTAGGCTATACCCATGCGCACCCGGATCCTGTTGCTCCTGGCCGTTTCTCTGGGTCTGACGGGGTGTTTTCCTCGCCAGGCCCACTATGACGACGACGGCACGCCGCCGCCGAAGCAGGCGGACGTCCCCAAGGTCGACCTCACGGGCCCCGTCGCCAACGTGCCGGCCCAGCGCGTGGCGGCCTTCATCGCCATCAACAACCCCTTCCTGGCGCCCGAGCTGATCAAGCGCGAGGCGGAGGCGATCGTGCGCCACTCCGCCAGCGAGGGCGTGCCCACCAACCTCCTGGTGGCCCTGATCGCGACGGAGTCGTCGTTCGACCCCAAGGCGGTCTCGCCGGTGGGGGCCCGGGGCCTGGGCCAGCTGATGCCGGAGACGGCCGCGGACATGGGCGTGAAGGATCCCTTCGACCCCGAGGAGAACATCCGCGGCACGGCGAAGTACATCGCCTACCTGGGCGGCTATTGGGCCAAGCACCCGCGCAAGTGGGAGCTGGCGCTGGCGTCGTACCTGGCCGGCATGGGCACGGTGGGGAACCAGCTCAAGGCCGGGCGAGACCTCACAAACGAGCAGGCAACCTACGTGCGAAAGATCTTGCAGCTCTCAACGCGGGTTTAGTTAGCTGGGTACAAGATCTACGGGACGGGGCGACCGCATGAGGCGTTCCCGCGGAGGTTGCAGAGGTTAATGGCAATGCAGGACCAAACGCCGGAACTTTGGATCCCTGGCAGCGACGGCTCCTGGGTCGATGTGAGCAACCAATCGAAGCTCAACGCCGCCATCCTGGGCGCCGCCCGGACCTCCGACACGGAGGTCACGCGCCTGGTCGCCCACCTCGCCTCCATGGGCCAGTATTACCAGGCGGCGCGCTGCCTGGAGATCGTGGCGCAGCACCGGCTGGGGCTGGACTTCACCGGGGGAGAGCTGCTGGAGTACCAGGTGCCTGGCTTCGGCGACTTCCACGCCGTCATCCGCACCATGCTGGAGGCCGGCGCGCTCTACCACAAGGCCCAGCGGGAACGTACGGCCGACGCCACTTTCCGACGCGCGCTGCTGTTCGTGGAGGAAGCGCTACGGAATATTAGCGGACTTGACCGGGTAGATAATGGGGAGTTGGCATGTCTCGGCATCGCCTTCGAGCTCGCTGGCCACTGCTGCGTAGCCCTGGATGATAGCGACGGCCTGGACTACTACCACGCCGCCCAGCGTTACTGGGGCCAGGCGGCGCGTATGCGGCCCGAAGCGCTGTTCCAGTGGTCGCATCATCCCGTGACCCAGGTGGTGATCCACTGCCTGCACCCCGTGGTGGAGACGCGCAAGGAACGACCCAGTGATCCCGATGACCTCTTCGCGGCCGACTACATGACCCGGATCGACACCGCCAAGCGGTTGCTCGCCTAAGACCCCCCCTGCTAGGAGCTCCAACTTGGAATTCACGTGGGAAGAGGATCTTTACGAGCTGGTTGGCGCCGATCCCGACTCGACCATCGACGAGATCAAGAAGGCGTACAAGAAGAAGGCCGTAGAGCTTCACCCGGACCGCTTCCCCGATGATGAGGATAAGCGCGCGGAAGCCACCCAGATGTTCGGCAAGATCACCAACGCCTACAACGTCTTGAAGGACGAAGAAGAGCGCGCGGAATACGATTTCGCCCGCCGGATGGGCTTTGGCAGCAACGGCCCTCCCGCGCCGAAGAACGCCGGCCCCCGCTCGGCCAGCGGGTCCTCTGCCGTGGCCTCCGACGATCCGGGCGTCAACGACCACAAGAAGTCGCAGGCCCAGAACCAGTTCGACCAGGGCAAGGTCTACCACAAGGGCAAGAACTTCATGAAGGCGATTGCTTGCTACAAGGAAGCGACCCGCATGGACCCGACCGGGGCGGACTACTTCGCCCACCTGGGGCTGGCCTACCTCCAGAACGGCCTGAAGACGCCCGCCAACAACGCCTTCGCCTCCGCCTACAAGCTGGACAAGGCGCACAAGATCCTCAAGGAACACTACGAGCCCGCGATGTCGGCCAAGACCAAGGGCAAGAATGCGGCCAAGCCCGGGCTGCTGGCCCAGCTGATGGCGATGTTCGGCGGTGGCGGCGCCAAGAAGGGCAAAGGCAAGAAGGGCGGCGGGAAGCGCGCCGGGGCCAAACGTTAAATCAAGCTTGAGGTCAGACCAAGCTTTTGTCCTGCGACAACCAGGGGGAGTTGGTTGTTCAGAGGAGTTGCCCCATGCTTGCCCCCATCCGTCCGTTGCCGAACCTGCCTCCCCACCGTCCCACGTTCAAGGAGCGCATCCAGCACGTCGTGCATGACGCCGACGTCTGGGTAAAGCAGCACCCCGGCGCCATGGGCACCGGACCGCTGACCCTGCCCCCGGGGTTCTGGGGCAAGCTCAAGCAGAAATTCGGCTTCTAGGGCGCGATCGCCCGCACTTCGGCCAGGTTCAGCATCGTGGCGGTGTCACCGGCCAGCCGGATGTAGCGGCCCTTGGCGCCCGTCAGGTCCACCACGCTGGAGTCGCTGCCGCCGGCCCAGGTCTTGCCGCCCTTGCCGTCCTTGGCGTCGGAGACGGTGATGGTCAAGATCGGCTTGTCCGAGCTGGAGAAGTAGAACGCCAGCTTGGCGATGGTCTGGGTGGCGCCGAGGTCCAACACCACCGCCGTCTTCGCCGATGGGCTGGCCGAAGGCGCGGTCGGGTCCGGGCTCGCCGCCTCGCGGGCGTTGAAGAAGGTCTTGGAGCCGTCGATCAGCCGGTGGAAGTCCGAACCGTCCTCGCCGGTCGCGGCAACGATCGCGAGGATCTTGGCGCCCGCCACGCTGCCGGCGAAGAAGTCATGGTTGGCGGAGTCGTAGGACGTGGGCGAGCCCTTCAACTTCACCTTCACGTTCGAGGGCTTGAGGTCGTCCAGCACGGCGCCCGGCAGCTTGAAGGTGCCGCCATTGCTGGGGTCGGGCAGGGTGGTGGTCCAGATGTCGACCAGGTCCTGGTTGATGTAGAGCGAGGCCTCCTTGACCTTGGCTCCGGCGGGCGGCTTCCAGGTGCACTGGAACTCGCCGGTGGTGGCGTCGATGGCGACCTGGACGTCGTCCCAGAGCTTCAGGGGGGGCACGGTCGTGTTGACGTTCGTGATGTAGAACTCTTGCGAGACCCACTCGCCGTGGTCGCCGGAGGTCTCCGCGTCGAGCAAGAAGGGTTGGTTCGACGCGTTGTGCGTGGCGTCGCCCTTCAGGAGGTAGTCGAAGGTCCCGTCGGCCTTGAGCACCACCGGCCCCGAGCCCAGCGTGTCGAGGAAGCTGCCGGCCTGCTTGATGGTCACCTTGCCGGTGCCGCGCGGGTTCCCCGCGGCGTCCTGCACCTTGCCGCTCAGCTTGACCGTGTCCCCCGTCTTCAAGGTGGACTTCACACCCGGCACGGTGGAGACACACCCCACCAGCACCAGCAGCAGGACCAGCGGGAGGGCGCGTGCACGCATCCTATTGCCTCAAGGTGCCCGAGCGCATGATCGAGATGATCAGCCACAGTGCGAGCACCGCGGAGACCGTAAAGATGATCAGGCTCAGGATGGGGTAGCCGTTGTAGCTGGGTTGCTTCGGCGCCGCCATGACGATCGCGGCGCCCATGATCATCGAGGAGATCAGCAGCGAGAAGCTGATCTTGTTGCCGATGATGGCGAGCGTGCGCTGGAGCTGGTCCATGCCCAGCACCTGGTGCTCGAAGCGCAGGCGCCCGGCGTTCACCTGCGTGAGGATGTCGTCCAGTTGGCGCGGGGTGCGCACCGCGATGTTCCGCCAGTCGATGGCCGTGCGGGCCAGCTCTTGGCGGTTCAGCTGGGCGAAGAACTGGTCCGTCAGCGTCTGCATGATGAAGGGCTCGGCGACCTTGATCAGCATGTACTCGTCGTCCAGCTGGCGGTTGATGCCCTCGATCGTCACGAAGACGCGGGCCATCATGAGGAAGCTGGGTGGCATGCGCACGCGGTAACGCACCATCAACGTCAGGATTTGCTGCAGCAGCTGGCCGACTTCGACTTCCTTGATGGGCTTGCCGAGCACGGTGCGCAACAGGTGGTCGAGCTCGACGGCCAGGGCGTGGCGATCGATCAAGCGGCTCGGCTGGCCGTACTCGAGGATGCGCTCCGTGGCGCGGGACGCGTCGAACTGGACGATGGCCAGCAGGAAATCGATCAGCAAATCGCGCGAGCGGGGGTCGATGCGGCCGACCATGCCGAAGTCGATGATCACCATCTCCGGCCGGTTGAGCTTCCAATCCCAGCGCACCATCAGGTTGCCCGGGTGCGGGTCGGCGTGGAAGAAGCCGTCCACGAAGATTTGCTGCAAGAAGACGTTGGTGATGGTGGCGGCCAGCAGCTTCTTCTGCTCCACCGTCAGCTGCAGCGTGTTGGCCTGGGGCCCGACGTAGGTGGGGAAGAGCGCGGAGATCTTCACGCCGTCGACGAACTCCA
>JAQBPE010000385.1 GCA_028287685.1 Cyanobacteria bacterium RYN_339
GCGCTCCACCAAGTGGCTGCTGAACTCGCTGGGCATCAGCGACGTGCCGGAGCACCACCTGGTCTACTCCGAAGAGGAGCTCAAACGCATCGTGAGCGCCAGCCACGAGGTCGGCATCCTGGAGGCCCATGAGGAGGACATGCTCCACAAGGTCTTCGCGTTCTCCGACAAGGTGGCCCGCGAGGTCATGGTGCCGCGCCCCGACATCAACGCGCTGCCCGTGGAGATCGGCTGGGCCGCCTTGCTGGACGACGTGCGCGAGCATGCCCACACGCGCTTCCCGGTCTACGAGGGCACGATCGACAACATCATCGGCGTCTTCCACACCAAGGACCTCTTCCCCTACCTCTCGTCCGACCACCAGCCGGCCGCCTTCCAGCTGCGCCCGCTGCTGCGCGAGGTGCCGTTCGTGCCGGAGAGCAAGCCGGTCGACGACTTGCTGACGGAGCTGAAGAAGGGCAAGACCCAAATCGCGATCGTCATGGACGAGTTCGGCGGCACCGCCGGCCTGGTCACGCTGGAGGATCTGCTCGAGGAGATCGTGGGCGACATCGCCGACGAGTTCGACGAGGACGAGCCCGACCTCGAGCTCCTGGCGCCCAACCAGTACCGGCTGGACGGCCGCTACCGCATCGCCGACTTCAACGAGCGCTTCGGCACGGACCTGCCCACGGACGACTTCGACACCATGGCGGGCCTGGTCTTCGGCACGCTGGGCCGCGAGCCCCAGGTGGGCGACGAGGTCGAGCTGGACACCGTCTCGTTCACCGTCCAGGCGATGGAAGGACACCGCATCACGCGCTTGTTGCTGCGGTTGAAGGCGGAAAACAAGTCGGACGACGACAGCTCGTCGCCGCCCCCCGAAGCTTAACCGCTTCTTTGGTTTAGCTGGCCGGCGAACGGCGGTATAACTCCTGCATGGCCGCGTGGGGCGGTTAGTGGAGGAGGAGTTACGCATGACGACGGTCAACAACACTCGGAACGCCACCGCGGCCAACAACACCGGCGGCGGCACCGGCCAAACGCCGGCCGATAAGTTCCTTCAGGAAGCCATGCGCTTCAAGGGCCAGCCGTACTTGTGGGGCGGCGGCCATGGCGGCAACTTCAGCGGCCCCGGCCCTGTCGACTGCTCCGGCCTGGTGACCCAGGCGGCCCAGCTGGCCGGCATCCCCAACCTCGGAGGCACCGCGGCGACCTTGCAGGACAAGGGCAAGCCCATCTCCATGAGCGACCTCAAGCCCGGCGACCTGGTGTTCAACGGCAACCCGGCCCACCACGTCGGCATCTACATCGGCAACGGCCTGGTGCTGCAAGCGCCCCATACCGGCGACGTCGTCAAGATCTCGCCCGTCAGCTACTTCGAGAACGCCGTGCGCGTCTTCGACGAGGCGGGCCAGCCCGTGTCCGGCGCATCGGCGGACCCCGGCAGCCCCAGCAACGCCGTGGGCGGCGACATCTCCAACGTCAGCGGCGGCGGGCGCTCCAGCGGCATGTCGTTGTCGAACGGCGGTGGCGGCAGCGGCGGCGGCAGCTCCTCCTCGGGCGGCACCGGTTCGTCAAGCTCCGCCCCTCCCGCCGGGTCGCACTCCGGCCTTCAGAACGTCGACACCAAGGGCATCGGCGGCATGGCCGCCCTGATGGAGATGTTGCGGGGCCTGGGCCTCGACAAGGAGTACCTGGAACGGTTGTCCGGCGAGTACGGCGTGCCGCTCAAGATGATCCTGGCCGT
Organism: Cyanobacteria bacterium RYN_339; assembly: GCA_028287685.1. Taxonomy (GTDB): domain Bacteria; phylum Cyanobacteriota; class Sericytochromatia; order S15B-MN24; family JAQBPE01; genus JAQBPE01. Next base: position 1,730 of record JAQBPE010000385.1, read on the forward strand.
GATCCAGCAGGAGTCCGGCGGCAACCCGCAGGCGATGAGCGGCGCGGGCGCGCAGGGCCTGATGCAGCTGATGCCCGGCACCGCCAAGGACCTGGGCGTGACCAACGCCTTCGACCCCAAGCAGAACGTGGAAGGCGGCGTGAAGCTGCTGGCCCAGAACCTGGCCCGCTACAACGGCGACGTGGACAAGGCCCTGGCCGCCTACAACGCCGGCCCCGGCAACGTCGACAAGTACAACGGCGTGCCCCCGTTCTCAGAGACCCAGAACTACGTCAAGAACATCACCGGGATGATGAACCAGTGATGTGATGCCGGTCCATTAGGGCCGGAAGAGCTTGTGATAAGATGGGGGCGCTTCGGCACGAGGGTAGCCGGAGCGCCTCTTGTCGCAACCACAGACAGGTGTTATGGAAGAGTTTCTTAAAGGTGCGGTCCTGCACTGGGTCCAGGACTGGGGCTACTTGGCCGTGTTCGTGGGCATCATGCTCGAGAACGCCGGCATCCCGTTGCCCGGCGAGACGATCATCGTGATCGCCAGCGTCATGGCGGGCCAGAAGCTCCTGAACGTCTGGTACGTTTTCGGTGCCACGGTCGCCGGCGCGGTGATCGGGCCGAACCTCGGCTACTACGTGGGGATGCGCGGCGGCCGGCCCTTCTTGCTGAAGATGGCCAAGCTGTTCCGCATGTCCGAAGAAGACCTCGTCAAGGCGGAGGAGCGCTTCCAGAAGCACAGCGACTGGGCGATCTTCCTCGGCCGCTTCGTCGCGTTCCTGCGCATCTTCGCGAGCCCCATCGCGGGCGTGATGCGCATGCCCTTCCACCGCTTCTTCATCTTCAACGCGCTGGGCGCGGTGGTGTGGGGCGGGGTGGTGGTGGGCCTGGCCTACGTGCTCGGCGAGAACGTGGCCGTGTTGCTGAAGAACGTCGGCCTGACGCTTCTGGGTGCATGCATCTTGGGCGCCGCCTACCTCGGCTTCAAGCTTTACAAGAAGCGCCAGGCGGAAGACGCCGCCGTGGCGTCCTCCCAACCGGAATAAAGGAGCCCCGCTTGCGCATCCTGGTAGCCAACGACGACGGCATCGGCGCCCCCGGCATCAAGGCGCTCGCCACCGCCCTGGCGCGCGAGAACGAGGTCTACGTGGTGGCCCCGGACCGCGAGCGCAGCGCCATGGGCCACGCGCTCACGCTCCACCGCCCGCTCGCCGCGGAGCCCTACGCGCTGGACCCGTCGCTCGCGGGCGCCTGGTCGACCACGGGCACGCCGTCGGACTGCGTGAAGTTGGCCGTGGGCGCGATCTTGCCGCACCCACCCGATTTGATCGTGAGCGGCATCAACCGCGGCCCCAACCTGGGCGCGGACGTGCTGTACTCCGGCACGGTGTCGGCCTCGCTGGAGGGCGTGATCAACGGCTTCCCGGCCGTCGCCTTCTCGCTGGCCGCCTTCACCGACCGTGGCTACGCCCAGGCCGCGGAGTTCGCCTTGAGCCTGGTGCGCCAGCTTCAGACGCGCACGTTGCCGCCCAAGTTCCTGTTGAACGTGAACATCCCCGCGCTGGAGGGCGAGCCCTACGCCGGCGTGCGCGTGACCAAGCTGGGCGTGCGGCGCTACCAAGACGTCTTCGAACAGCGCACCGATCCGCGCGGTCGGACCTTCTACTGGCTCGCCGGCGAGGCGATCGAGGCGGGCGAGGACGCGGACAGCGACGTGGTGGCCGTGCGGTCGAACTATGTCTCGATCACGCCGATCCAGTACGACATGACGCACTACCCGATGCTGGAGCCGATCAAGGGCTGGAACCTCCAGCTGGAGGCCCCGGTCCAGGCGTAGACCGGCTCTCACACGCCGTGGTGGCGCAGCGCTAGTCCAGCCAGTGGATCTCGCCACCTAAGCCGGAGACCGTCGTGCCGCCCAGGTCCAGGTGCACCTGGGCCTCGAACGGCCGGCCCTGCATGATGAAGGTGCCGAAGATCAGCTCGTGGGAGGCGTCCTGCGCCACCTCGCGCCCGCGGTCCAGGCCCGGCATGAAGGCCTTGGCCCAGCCCCGGGCCTGGGCGACGGTCAGCGGCGCGTCGGGCACGATGGCGAACTGGCTGACGCGGTCATGGTAGTAGGCTACCCGCACCAAGGTCCGGCCGAGCATATAGCTGCGCCAGGTGAAGTCGTCCAGTTGGTCCGTTCCGGACTCCTTGCCCAGCACCGATCGCGCGGACGCGGGCGAGCTGCCGAAGGCCAGGGTGCCCACGGCGGGCGGGTGGGTGGCAGAGACGGCGGCGGCGAAGGCCAGGCTTGCAAGCAACATACGTTCTGTTTACCCGGGGCCGGCGGATTGACCCCCGGGCTCGCATCCGTATCATACATAGGTGATGACCAACCAACCCTTCATGGTGCTCGTGCTCGCGCTGGTCGCGGGCCTTTTTTGCGGCACGCCCGCCCTGGCCGACACGCTGGACGAGGTCAAACAACGCGGAGAGCTAAGCTGGGGCACGGATTTGGAGGGCGGGGCGCCCTACGTGATCGCGGACGTGAACGACCCCGGCAAGGCCACCGGCTTCGAAACCGAAATCGGCATGGCGATCGCCAAGGCCCTGGGTGTGAAAGGCAAGGTGGTCCACAACGCCTGGGACGGCCTGGTGCCGGCGCTCGAGCGCAAGAGCTTCGACATGGTCTTCAACGGTCTGGAGATCACGCCGGACCGCAGCCAGCGCATCCTGTTCTCGCGGCCCTACTACGTCTACAGCGAGCAGATCGTCGTCAAGAAAGGGTCCACGGGCCTCGACACCGTGCATGCGCTCAAGGGCAAGAAGGTGGGCACGCTGGCCGCCACCGTCGCCGAACGCTTGATGCAGCAAGAGGGCGACGTCGACATCAAGCTCTACCCCAGCAACGTGCAGCCCTACGAAGACCTCCTGCTCGGCCGCCTGGACGCCGTGCTGCTGGACCTGCCTATCGCGATTTACTACGGCAAGCGCGAGGGCCTGGCCTTCGCGGGCAAGCCCTTCGCCCAGGGCGTGTACGCCATGGGCTTCCGCAAGGAGGATACGCGCTTCAAGGCGGCGATCGACCAGGCCCTGGGCGACCTGATCGCCAGCGGCGAGGTGAAGCGCATCCTCGAGAAGTACCAGCTCTACAACGACGACCAGGCGCGCCTGTCGAAGAGTTTCGACTCCAAGGAGCTGGCGGCGCCGACCGGCACGTTCTGGGATCAGCTGCGCTCGTCCGTGCCGTTGTTCGCCAAGGGCACGGCCATGACGATCACCGTGTCCTTCCTGGGCATGGCGCTGGCGATCGTGTTGGGCGTGAGCCTCGCCACCCTGCGCGTCTACGGCTCCAAGCCGCTGGCCTGGTTGGCGGCGGCCTACGTGGAGGTCTTCCGCGGCACGCCGCTGCTGGTGCAGCTCTTCTTGATTTACTACGGCCTGCCCAACGTGGGCATCCAGCTGGACGCCTTCGTGGCGGCCGTCGTGGGCCTGGGCCTGAACTACGCGGCTTACGAAGCGGAGAACTACCGGGCGGGCCTGTTGGCCGTGCCGCGCGGGCAGATCGAGGCCGCGATGGCGCTGGGCATGACCCGCGCCCAAATGGCGCGCGAGGTGGTCTTCCCGCAGGCCTTCCGCATCGTGATCCCGCCCGTCACCAACGACTTCATCGCGCTGTTCAAGGACTCCAGCGTCGTCTCCGTGATCACGCTGGTCGAGTTGACGAAGGCCTACGGCATGATGGCGTCGGCCACCTACAACTACATTGGGTTCGGGCTGGTGGCGGCGGCCATCTACTTCGCGATCAGCTACCCGACCAGCTTGTTCGCGCGCTGGATTGAAATGAAGCTCAAGGTGCCGCACTAGCGCCGGGCAGGCGCTTTACCTGGTTGTGGCCGGTGTCGCAGAAGAGCACGTCGCCGTTGGCCGTGAAGACCGGGCTCATGCCGTTCAGCAGCGAGTCGTCCACGCCGTTGCCCGTCAGGAACTTGCCGCCGGGACCCGCGATGGTGACGGCCTGGCCGCCCTCCAGCCGGTTGAGCTGGCCCGCGGCGTCGCCGGAGAACCACCAGAACCGGCCTTGCGGGTCGAACGCGGCGCGCGCCAGGGCGCTCCACTTCAGGGTGGTGGCGAGCTTGGCGTCCGTGGCGACGGCCGTGAAGGCTGACGTCCCGTCCCAGCGGCGCAGCGCGCCCTGGCTCATCACGTGCAGGCGTTCCTGGGCGTCCAGCGCGATCACGTGCGTGAACCCCGTGCTGACCTCCGGTGTGAGGATGGGCGTCTCCACGCCCGTTGCCAGCTCCACCCGGGTGACGTAGCCGTCCTTGGGCGAGCCACCGCTGGTGACGTTGGCGCCCGTGACGTAGAGCCAGCGGGAGTCTTGCGTGATGGCGAAGTCGTAGGCGCGGCGGTCCGGCAGGTCGCCCGAGATGGCCCAGACGGTGGTGATGTTGCCGTCGGGGCCCAGGCGCCGCACCGAGCGGCCGGCCTGGAGCACGTAGATGGCGCCCAGGGCGTCGCGGCGCAGGGCGGTGGGGTTGGCCAGCAAGCCGGCCGTGGCGGGGCCGCCGTCGCCGGTGGCACCGGACGCGCCCGTCCCTGCCAGGACGGTGGGCACGCCGTTGCGCAACCGCACCACCTGGTTGTCGCCGGCCACGGCCAGCACCAGCGCGCCGTCCGGCTCGACCAGCAGGCCGCCCGGGCGGTTGAGCGCCACCTGGCCGTCCGCGTCCACGGCCACGCCCTGGCGGCCTGCCACCAGGTGCTTCTGGGCGCCCGTCACCTGGTTGACGGTTCCCAGCAGGGCCCACAGCACGTCGCCGGCCGGCGTGAGATCCATGTAGGCGAAGGGCAGCACCACGCCGGCCTCCGCGGGCAGCAACGGGCGGTCCTGCCCATCCTCGCGCAGTCGGATGGCGCCGTCCGCGCCCTGGAGGTAGATCCGGCCCGCGGCGTCCACGGTGGCGCCGCGGACGGCCGCGGCGTTGAGGGCCACCAGCTCCTCGTACTTGCCCGCGGCGGGATCGTAGCGGCGCACGGGGCCGTGGGGCGTGGCGTTGCTATAGAGCACCAGGCGGCCCTGGGCGTCCTGGCCGAAGGCGGAGACCAGCTTCAAGAAGCCCGCGTCCGCCGGATCGGTAGGGCGGACCAGCGTGGGCGCTGCGCCGGGGGCCACGCGGTGCAGGCCGGCGGCGGCCAGCAGCCAGTAGGCGCCGGCGTCGGCCCGCCCCACGGCATAGAGCTGGGTGGCGCCGGCCGGCCACAGCTCCGTGAGCGTGCCGTCGGCTTCGCGGCGCGTCAGGCGCTTCTGTTCCACGATCAGCAGGCGGTCCGGGCCATCCGGCAACAAGCCCTGGATCGTGCCGAAGCCCGCGGCAGCCGCCGGCTTGCCGGCCAGGGAGCCTGCGTCCACGCCCGCGGCGTTGCCCGCGTAGGTCGTGAGCTTGCCCGCTGGGTCCACGTAGAAGACCCGGCCGGACAGCGCGGCGTTGAGCCAGAACCCGCCGCCGGGGGCCGAGACCACGCCGCGGATCCAGGGCAAGGCCACCTCCGTGGCGGGTTTGCCGGCGCCCAGGTCGGACTGGCCTGCCACCAGCAGGGCCTTCACGGCCTCCAGCTGGGTGTCCAGGGGCTTGGCAGCCGTGCGCAGGGCGTCCACCGCCTGCACGATCGCGGCCGCCGTGAGCTGGGGCAGGACGGGCGGCATTAGCACCAGGGCCGCGGCCATCGCCTGGCGGGTGGTGGCCTCCAGCTCCGGCGGCAGCTTGTCCAGCACGGTCTGGTGGCCGGCCTGCGGGCGCACGTAGCGGTCCAGCACGTACACCGTGGCCAGGGTGCTGGCGAGGTCCAGGTCGGCGTGGCGCTCGGCGCCCTTGGGGGCAATGGCTCCCAGCTGACCGCGTCCGCCGGGCAAGGAGACCGCCACCAGGTAGTTGGAGCCCGCGGGAAGCTGGCCGGTGAAGGCGTAGCGGCCGTCCGCGTCGGTGCGGCTGACGGCGGGGAGGCCATCCGCGCCCTTGAGCGGCACGCCGTCGGCGTCGAGCACGTAGACGTACGCGCCGGCGTAGCCCGTGGCCGCCAGCAGGTGGAAGCCCCCGGCGTTGTTGCCCACGATGTTGCCGCCGCCGCTGCCGATGATGTTGCCACCGCCGCTGCCGATGATGCCGGAGCCGTTGTCCGTCACCAGGCTCACGCGCCCGCTCAAGGTCGTCGGCACGGCGCCTGCGCCGTTGTTGGAAAGCACGTTGCCGCCCCCGCTGGCGATGAGCCCGCCGCCCTGGTCGGACAGCAAGAAGGCCCCCGGCGCCAGGCCCGGCGGCGCGGTGGCGGCCGGCGCCGGCTGCGCGGTGGCCGTGGTAGCCGGCACCTCGCTGGCGCGGGCCTTGGGAGGCGTGTTGGGGTTCGCGACGGGCATCTTACAGGCCGCCAGCACGAGGCAGGCAGCGAGGGCGAGCGGCAGGTGGCGGTGCGTCATCTTGACGTCTTACCCGCTTAGCGGTGGGACAGGATCTGCCGCTGGGCCGCGAGGTGCTGCGCGTAGGTCTCCGTGAAGGCGTGGGTGCCGTCGCCCTTCGCCACGAAGTAGACGAAGCGCGTGTTGGCAGGTTGCAACGCTGCCACCAGGCTGGCCAGCCCGGGGTTGGCGATCGGGCCGGGGGGCAGGCCGGGGTGGATGTAGGTGTTGTAGGGAGAATCCACCCGGATGTCCTTGAAGGTCAGGCCACGCGCGTCTTGGTGGCGGTTCAGGGCGTACTCCACGGTCGGGTCGCTGCCGAAGGGGATGTGGGCGGCCAGGCGGTTGTAGAAGACGCCCGCGATCAACGGGCGCTCCGCGGCGATGCGCGCCTCCTTCTCCACGATCGAGGCCATCGTCATGGCCTGGTTCAGCGACAGGCCCGCGTCCCTCTTGCGGCGCTCGTAAGCCGGCAAGGCCACCTGCTGGAAGCGCCCCAACATCATGCGGATCAGGTCGCGCTCGGCGTCCACGCCCGGCGCCACCACGTAGGTGTCCGGGAACAGGTAGCCCTCCAGCGAGGCCGTGCCGGGCAGCTCGCCCAGCCAGGGGAACTCCGGGCGGAAGTAGGCGGCGTGGCGGGCCAGCAGCGAGAAGCGCGTGCCGCTGCCCTTGGTGTTCTTGTCCAGCCCCGCGGCGATCTGCTTCAGCGACCAGCCCTCGGGGATGGTGACGTGCTCGCTCAGGCCCTTGCCCTCCGCCAGGATGCCCGCGATGGCGCGCGCGTCCTGGTCGGGCGAGACGGCGTAGACGCCCGCCTTGATGCTCTTGTCCTGCCCGGCGAAGCGCAGCCAGGCCTTGAAGGCCAGCTCGTTGCGGATCAGGTGCTGCTCGTGCAGGTCATGCGCGATCGTGGCCACGCCGCTGCCCGGCTTGATCGTGACGATCTCGCGCTTGGTGCCATGCCCCGCGGGCATCAGCAACCACTCGAAGGTGCCGTAGACGAGCGCCGGGACGGCGACGACGAGGAGGGCGAGGAACAGCCAGACCGGACGCATGGGCGCATTCTACCTCAAGCGGGGGCGGGTATATAGCCCCCATGGACGACCTGACACCTCCCATGGACCGGGAAGCCTTCCGGCGTATGGTTTACACCGGTCAGCTCATGAAAGTTTCGGGGGTGCTGGCCGCCCTGGCGCTGGTGGCAACCCGCCACGTCTCGTGGCTGGACCTGGCGCTGTGCTCGGCCCTGAGCGTCTTCACCATGTTGGGCGTCACGGCCGGGATGCACCGGCTCTATGCCCACCGCAGCTACCAGGCCCATCCCTGGCTCGCGGCCGTGCTGGCGGCGGCGGGGACCATGAGCGGGCAGGGCTCCGTGCTCATCTGGGCGGCCGTGCACCGCAAGCACCATGCCCACGGCGACCAGGCGCAGGACCCGCATTCGCCCGAGCACGGTGGCGTCTGGCATGCGCACACCGGCTGGATCTTGAAGTTCTATCCCGAGGATTTGGCCCGCTACGTGCCCGACTTGCTGGCCGACCCGGTGCTGCGCTGGCAACACCGGCACATGGGGCTGTTGCTCTGGGCCGGGCTGCTCTTCCCGGCCCTGGTGGGCGGGATTTACGGCGGCTGGTGGGGCGCGCTGACGGGCTACGTGTGGGGCGGCTGGGCGCGGATGTTCCTGGTCGAGCAGTCGGCCTGCCTGGTCAACTCCGCGGGGCATGTGTGGGGCTCGCGGCCGTTCGACACGCGGGACCGCAGCACCAACCTGGGGCTGTTCGCGCTGCTCTCGCTGGGGGACGGCTGGCACAACAACCACCATGCCTTCCCGGGCTCCGCGCGCCATGGGCTGACGTGGTTCCAGCTGGATCCCACCTGGTGGGTGATCCGCGCATGCCAGGCGCTGCGCCTGGTCAAGGACGTGAACGTGCCGGATCCGAGTGTGGTGGCGCGGCGCCTGCTATAATCCAATTGACCAACCAGCTATGAAGTCTAAATGGCCGCCGTCTCCAAGCAAGCATCGTACACCGCCCGACTTCGCTACTGGCTCGAGAACCTCCTTGCCCAAGGCACGCTGGCGCAGGTAGGGATTTTGAGCCTGTTCAGCGGCTGCGTGGTGCTGCTGGCGGTCATGGTGGTCGTCCGTTGGGAGGTCCACCCGCTGGGCCAGCCCGCCTTGGGCTTCTGGGACGCCCTGTGGATCGCCATGGCCCACGTCCTGGACGGCGGCACCATGGGCAACGACACGTCGGGCGCCGAGTTCCGCGGCATCATGTTCACGCTCACGCTGCTGGGCCTGCTGGTGGTCTCCAGCCTGATCGGCCTGCTCACGACCGGCCTGGTGGGCAAGCTGGACGAATTGCGCCGCGGCCGCAGCACCGTGATGGAGCGCGATCACACCCTGGTGTTGGGCTGGAGCCCGGCCGTCTTCACGATCGTGAGCGAGCTGGTGGTCGCCAACGAGCACCGGCGGCGGCCCGCCATCGTGATCCTGGCAGACCGCGACAAGCTGGCGATGGAGGACGAACTGCGCGCCAAGGTGCCGCGACGCGGCAACACGCGCGTGATCTGCCGGACGGGCAGCCCGATCGACCTCGACGACCTCGCCATCGTCAGCCCCAACGACGCGCGCTCGATCATCATCCTGGGGCCGGATGGCGAGGACGGCGACACCCAGGTGATCAAGACGATCCTGGCGCTGGTGAACGGCCCGGACCGCAAGGCGGAGCCGTACCACATCGTGGCGGAGATCCGCGAGCCCAAGAAGCGCGAGGTGGCGCAGCTGGTGGGCGGCAGCGAGGTGGAGGTGATCCTGGCGTCCGAGGTGATCACCCGCCTGACGGTGCAGACCTGCTTCCAGAGCGGCCTGAGCAACGTCTACCAGGAGCTGTTCGACTTCGACGGCGACGAGATCTACCTGCACGAAGAACCGCTCCTGGTGGGCCACACCTTCCAGGAAGCGCTGAACGCCTTCGAACGCTCCAGCGTGATCGGCGTGCGTTACGTCGACGGCCGCATCGAGCTGAACCCGCCCATGGCCACGGTTTTGCAAGGTGGCGACAAGCTGTTCGCCATCGCGCGCGACCAGAAGTCGGTGCAGCTCACGCAGCTGGCCGCGCCGCCCGTGGACGAGGCCGTCATCGTTGCCGGCGAGCGCAAGGGCAAGCCCGGCCCGCGCCGCACGTTGATCCTGGCCTGGAACCACCGCGTGCCCTTCATCATCCGCGAGATGGACTACTACGTGGAGGCCGGCAGCGAGGTCACGGTGGTGGCGGACCTGGCGGAGCCGGAGCAGGTGCTGAAGAACCTGGAGCCCTTCCTCCACAACCAGAAGGTCAGCTTCTGGCGCGGCGACACCACGGACCGCAACATCCTGGAGGCGCTGGACCTCTACACCTACCACCACGTGATCGTGATGGGCTACTCGGAGCACCTGGGCCTCGAGGAGGCGGACGCGCGCACCCTGGTCACGCTGATCTACCTGCGCGACCTCGTGGAGGCCTCGCGCGCCAAGGTCAGCATCGTCACGGAGATGCTGAACGTGCGCAACCGCGAGCTGGCCAGGGTCACGAAGGTCGACGACTTCATCGTCAGCACCAAGCTGGTCAGCCTGATCATGAGCCAGGTCTCCGAGAACAAGCACCTCAACGCCGTCTTCGCCGATCTGCTGGACGCCGAAGGGCAAGAAATCTACCTCAAGTACGCGGAGGACTACGTGAAGACCTCCGCCCCGGTGAACTTCTACACGGTGGTGGCGGCGGCGGCGCAGCGCGGCGAGGTGGCGCTGGGCTACCGGCGCCTGGCGCCGGAGTTCCGCGGCGGCCCGATGGACGGCGTGGTGGTGAACCCGGACAAGGCGCACATGGTCGCCTTGCGGCCGGATGACCGCATCATCGTGTTGGCTGAAGGGGGGGCCTAGGTGGCCAAACAGGAGTTCCGGCTACGCGACCGCGCGCGTTACGCCTTCGACAACCTGATGGCCGCGGGCGCGACGGCCCAGATCGGGCTGTTGGCGCTGTTGACGGCGATCGCCGTCTTCGTCGCCACGCTGTACGTGACGGCCTACGGCATCCGGCCGGACGGCGCGGAGCACTTCTCCTGGCTGGACGCGCTCTGGTGGAGCACCGGCATGGCGCTGGATCCTGGCACCATGGGCAACCTCGGCTCGGGCTGGAGCTTCCGCGGCGTCATGTTCATCGTCACGCTGGTGGGCATCTTCGTCGTCAGCATCTTGATCGGTATTCTCACGACCTCGATCGAGGGCAAGCTGGAGGATCTGCGCCGGGGCCGCTCCGCGGTGATCGAGCGGAACCACACCTTGATCCTGGGTTGGAGCACGGAGGTCTTCACGATCATCAAGGAGCTCGCGATCGCCAACCAGAACCAGGGGCGCGGCGTGATCGTGATCCTGGCCGACAAGGACAAGATCGAGATGGAGACGGAGATCCGGGCCAAGGTGCCGAACCTCCACACCACGCGCGTGATCTGCCGGACGGGCAGCCCGATCGACCTCGACGACCTGGCCATCGCCAACCCCAACGCCAGCAAGAGCATCATCATCCTCAGCCCGGACCCCGCGCGCGACTCCGACAGCCAGGTGATCAAGAGCATCCTGGCCGTCACGAACAACCCGAACCGCCGGCCGGAGCCGTACCACATCGTCGCCACGATCCGCACGGCCAAGAACGCCAACGTGGCGAAGATGGTCGGTGGCGACGAAGTCGAGCTGGTGCTCTCCAGCGAGGTCGTCAGCCGCATCACGGTGCAGACCTGCCTGCACTCCGGGCTCAGCGTGGTCTACACGGAGCTGTTCGACTTCGACGGCGACGAGATCTACCTGCAGGCCGAGCCGGGCCTGATCGGCACCACGTTCGGCGACGCCCTGATGCGCTACGAGGACAGCACCGTGATCGGCCTGCTGACCGCGGAAGGCCAGATCACGCTCAACCCGCCGATGGCGACCGTGATCCAGCCGGGCGATCGGATCTTCGCGATCTCCCAGGACGACGACACGATCAAGCTTTCGACGACCACGCCGCCGCCGGTAGACCCGTCGCACATCCGCGAGCACAAGGACCCGCCGCCGTCGCCCAAGCGCGCGCTGATCCTGGGCTGGAACACGCTCGCCCCGATGATCATCGAGGAAATGGACCACTACGTCGAAGCGGGCTCGCTGCTGGTGGTGGTGGCCGACAAGGACCAGACCGCCGCCATCGAGAAGCTGCGCGAGAGCAGCCAGCACCAGGACATCTTCTTCATCGAGTCGGATACCACGGACCAGAAGGTGCTGACGTCGCTGGAACCCGCCAGCTACGACAACATCATCGTGCTCAGCTACTCCGACGATCTGCCCTTCCAGGAAGCCGACGCGCGCACCCTGATTACCCTCTTGCACCTGCGCTCGCTGGTCGAGGCCGCCGGCAAGGACGTGCCGATCGTCAGCGAGATGCTCGACCTCCGCAACCGCGACCTGGCCCACGTCACGCGCGTGGACGACTTCATCGTCTCGAGCAAC
>JAQBPE010000148.1 GCA_028287685.1 Cyanobacteria bacterium RYN_339
CCACTTCCTTCTCGTTCCACGCGGCGGCGCCGGAGGCGAGCTTCAGGGGAGCTTCCAGGGCCTGATCGGGCGCCTAGGGGTCGAAGAACTTGAGCGACAGCGAGGCCACGGTGGCCGTACCGGAGACCTTGATGTTCACGGCCAGGCTGCCGGGCGCGTTGGGGTCCGTCACCTGCACGGTGGTGGTGGTCGCGGTCTTCGCGGGCGTCGTGGCGGCCGCCTTGGCGGTCGTGGTGGCGGCCTTGGCGACGGGCGACGTGGTCGAGGTCTTGGCGGCCGCGGTGGTGCTGGCGGGCAGCTTGGCCGTGCTGGCACCGGTGGAGGCGGCCTTCGGGCGCGCGGAGACCGTGCGCTCCGGGCCGTCGGTGGCGGTCGGGTTCTTGCCGCAGCCCGTCAGGGCCAGGGCGATCAACAGCGCGGTCGTGAACTTGGTCATGGCGGAGCTCCTACGACTTCCCGTTGACGATCTCGAGGTTGACCCCGAGGCTGGCGGCGGCGATGCTCCGGTCGATCTGCAGCTTGGCGTCCACGTTGGTGGTGGTGCCTTCCTTGACGTCGGCGCTGGCGGTGGACTTGCCGATGGTCTTGCCGCCGGCGTCCAGCGCCGCGATGTCCATCGTGTAGGTGGCGCCCTTGAGGCCGGTGAACTGCACGGCGGCCAGGTTGTTCAGCATCTGGGCGCGGGTGACTTCGGCGGTGGCGACGGTCTTGGTGAGCAAGAAGCTCTTGGTCTTCAGCGTCACGGTGATCTTGGCGACGTCGGCCGGCGTGGCGAGCAACTCGTAGCCCTTGGCGGCCGGGAACTTGAAGGCGATGGCGATCGTGCCAGTGGTCGCGGCTTCGGGCTGCAGCTCCAGCGTAGCGGCCTGGCGGTTGATCTTCGCCGGGATCGCGGGCACGTTGTCGAGGTGCTGGCGGGCGATGGGGGCCACGGACGTGCCGCAACCCGCCAACAGGGCCACGCTCAACGCGGCGACCAGGACCTTGAAGTGCTGCCGTTCCATGCTGCGGACCTCCATAGAGGTCATATCCGCAGGAACGCGTCGGGTGTTGCGGTTGTTAGCGAGAATATAAACTGACTATAACTAACAGCTACTTAACAGGCGATCCGGTGAAACCGCGTCGCCGATCCCGAACCAACCGAGCTGCGCTCGAACCAGGGAACTGCCGCGGGGGACGACCCATGGCTGTGCAACTTGTCGGAGGGGCCCACCCGTGGGTTTGCTTTCCAGGTGTAACATTATCGGGCAAGCAAGGCCCCGAGCTTCGCCGGCAACGCCGCCCGCCGATTGATCGCTCGTCGAACCTGCCAGGCCGCATGCTAGCTGGGTCAGGGGCAGGTTGTCACATAATGCCGAGTAGGAAGCAAAACAACAGGCGAGCCGCCCCCGGGTAACCGCAGGGGCATAGGGGCTCCTCCTTGGCTGTCACTCCTGGCCAAGTCGCTGGGTAAGTCCGTAGAGCGTATATCTTCGCTCCCAGCGCCGGACTACGGTCTCTTGGGCTAGAAGCCCCACTTCAGCCACAGCCGGCGCACGCGGGCAGCGCGGCTGTCGCACAGCAACAAGTTGCCGTTCGGCTCGATCAAGATGTCGTGCGGCTCGACCAGGGAGACGGCCCGCGCCTCGCCGTCGCCGTCGAACGTGCCGCCGCCGGCCAGCGTGTGGATGGTGCCATCCTTCAAGACCACGCGGATGCGCTTGGAGCCCCGTTCGGAGATGAAGACCCGGCCGCCCTTGTCCACGGCGACGCCGTAAGGGCTGCTCAGCTGGGCGCTGGTGGCCGGCCCGTTGTCGCCCTTCGTGCCGTCGGTGCCGTCCCCTGCGAGGGTGGTGACCAGCTCCGTTTGGGCGTCGTACTTGCGCACGCGGTGGTTGCGGTTGTCGGCGAAGTAGATGTTGTCCTGCTCGTCCACCGCCAGCTGCTGCGTGTAGTCGATCCAGGTCTCGCGGCCCTTCTTGTTATCGCCGTTGTAGCCGTGCTTGCCGTCCACGCCCACCAGCGTGGTCATGGTGCCGTCCTTGTCGATGCGGCGGATGTGGTGCCACACGCCGCCGTCGTTGTCCCAGGTGTCCGCGAAGACCAACCGGCCCTGGTGGTCCAGCGCCATGCCGCGCACGCCGGCCAGGCGCGCCTCCGCGGCCGGGCCACCGTCGCCGGCGAAGTCGTTCAGCCAGGCGCCCGCGGCCTGGACGGGGTTGCCCGCGATCGTGCTGACGTTGCCGTCGGGGAGTTGCACGCGCCGGATGCGCATGTTCAAGGTATCGGCCACGTACATGACGTCGCCGGGGCCGATGAGCAAGGTGCGCGGCCAGTTGAGGCCCGCCTTGACGGCCGGGCCGCCGTCGCCCGCGAACTGGGTCTGGCCGTTGCCCATGAAGCCGTCGAGCTTGCCGTCGGCCGTGACCTTGCGGATGGCGTCGTTGCCCTCCTCGCAGACGTAGAGGTTGCCCACCGCGTCGCGCGCGATGCCCTTGGGCTTGTAGAGCGTGGCCGCCGTCGCGGGGCCGCCGTTGCCGCTGAAGCCGCCGTCCCCGCTGCCGATCACGGTGGTCAACGCCAGCACGCGCTCGCCCAGTAGCTTGGCCCAGGCTTCGCCCAGGTTTTGCTTGTTCAGGCCCACGGCCAGGGCGTAGGTTTGGTTCATGGCGGCGATGTCGCCGATGCCCAGGGTCGGCACCGCCAGGTCGCCGGTGTCCAGGGCCTGCTGCGTGAGGCGTGTGAGGGTGACGAGCGCCGTCAGGTCGTAGGCCGACATCGCCTTGCCCTGGCGCTGGGCGCGGTCGCGCAGGAACTCCGTCACGTAGTTGGTGGCCAGGCTGACGTCCACCGTGTTCTTGCCGGCCTTGGAGACGGTGTAGCCCACCTCGCGCTTGTTGTCCGCCAGGATCACGTTCACGATCACCACCTCGTTGGTGGGCAGGCCGGAGGCGAAGCTGTACTTGCCGGCCGTATCGGTGGTGGTGGTGAACGGCTTGCCGTTGGTGGCGTAGAAGCGCTCATCGGCGTCCGTCACGTAGACGATGGCGTTGGTGATCGGCTTCTCGGCGAGCGCCAGGACGCCGAAGCGCGAGCTGTTGCTGGCCACGATCGACCCGCCGTTGTTGCCGATCAGCCGGCTGCTGTTGCTCGCCACGATGTTCGCGCCCACCACGCCCTCGGGCCCGCGCGCCGCACCTGCCAGCAAGGCCGGCCCGTTGGCCTCCTTGAGCTTGGCGTTGGCGCGCGCGGCCAGGGTGTCCGTGGAGACGGACTTCAGATCGGTCGTCGTCACGTCAACGCCGGCACAGGCGGCGAGCAGCAGGGAGGCGGCGATGGGGGCGATCAAGCGATGCATACAAGGCGATTATACCCTTGCAAGCGCTGTAGATATTTTAGATATTTACCAAGATTTAACTCGACATAGCCGTTCCGAATGTATATAGTTGTTTTTGTCGAGAGAGAAGGGAACCAACGAGATGAAGAAGACGCTGTTCACCGCCCTGCTGGGCCTCACCACCATCACCGGTTGCACCAAGTTGCCGCTGATCGGAGCGCCGCAAGCCGAGCGGGAAACGATTTCCAAGGTGAACCGTGTCTCCAAGCCAACCGTTGCCATCCAAGCCGAAGCGGGCTCAGTCGACCCGACTTACATCGACCACCACACCACGGGCGCCGCCGCCCGCAACGGCGCCATCGACCACGGGACCGCGACCCGACCGCTCGAAGGCGCCGCGGATAGCCTCCCGGACGTGCCCGGCCAGCCGATCACGCTGGAGCTTCAGTCCAAG
>JAQBPE010000396.1 GCA_028287685.1 Cyanobacteria bacterium RYN_339
GATCGCCCTGGGCGCCCCGCGCGAGGCCCACGCCCTGGCGGATGCCGCGATCGAACGCGCCCCCGCCCCGCCGGGGCTCTACCTCCTGCGCGCCGAAGCCGCCCGCTACCTCGACCGCCTCGCGGAAGCCGCCGCGGACTACGAGCAAGCCCTTGCCACCGGTCTGCCCGCCCTGATCGGCCTCGCCAAGGCGCGCCAACTGCAAGGCGACTACGCGGCCGCCCGCGCGCTGCTGGAGCGGGCGCTGGCGCAAGCCCAGGGCGCCCAGCGCGCCCGCATCCTCTCCACCCTGGCCCGCCTGGACCTGTTCGCCGGCGAGATGGCGGCCGCCGAGGCCACGGCCCGCGAGGCGGTCGAGGTCGCCCGCGCGGCCGGCAACCAGCCGATCCTGGCCCAGTGCCTCACGCTGCATGGCCTGCTGCGCTTCCAGCGCGACCTGGGCGCCGCCGACGAGGCCCGCGCCGTGCTGGAGGAGGCCCTCGCGATCGGCCAGGCCATCGGCGATCGCGTCGGGCAGGGCATGGCGCACGACGCCCTGGGCAACCTCGCCATGGCGCTGGGCGACCTGCCGCGCGCCGCGGAGGCCTTCGCCCGCTTCGGCGAAGTCTGCCGCCAGGCCGGCCTCGCCACGGAAGGCTTAATGGCCGACCTCAACGCGGCGATCGTGGCCGGCGAGGCGCATGATGCCTCGCGCGCCGAGGCCCTGGCCGTGGACGTGGCCGCCCGCGCCCGCGCCGTCGGCCGGCGCTTCGTGTTGGGCGCCGCCCTGGCCGTCGAAGGCCAGGCCCGCTGGCTGCGCGGCGCCGACGCCGGTGCGGCCCTCGACGAGGCGCTCCAGCTCGCGGAGGCGTTGAAGAACGCCGTGCTGGAGACGCTGGTGCGCATGATCCGCCTGGAGGTGGCCATGGGCCTGGGCCGCCAGGCGCAGGCCCGGCAGGAAGCCGACCTGTTGTCCGAGCTGGTCGCCCGCACCGGCCAGGAGGAAGCCGCGGGCCGCCTCGACGGCCGCCGGGCCCTGCTGTTCAACGATGCGGCGCTGGCCCGCGCCCGCACCACCGCCCGCGACCAGGTGGCCGCCCACCTGGCCTGGCAGGCGCTGGCGAAGCTGGAAGGCTCGAAGGAAGCCGCGCAGCAGGCGCTGGCGATCGCCCGCCGCTGGAGCGCCCCCGCCCACATCGCCGCCGATCGGCGTCTGCTGGGCCACACCGACCAGGTGGTGGACCCGATCCGCTTCGCCCAGTGGATGGAAGACCTGGCCGCCGAGCGCGACAAGGTGGCGGAGCTCGCCCTGACGGCCGTCCTGGACCTCGCCCGCTGCACGCGCGGCTACGTGCTGACCTACGAGGGCGGCCGCCTGAGCGCCGCCGTGACCATGGGGCTGGATTACGCCCAGGAGGTGGAGCAGGGCTTCAGCCGCTCGATCGCGGAGCGCGCCCTGTTCTCCGCCACGCCGCTCTACGTGGTGGACGCCGGCGCGGACGACGCCTGGCGCGGGCAGGCCAGCGTGCTGGCGTTGGGCCTGCGCACGGTGCTGGCCCTGCCGCTGGCGGCGGGCGATCGGTTGCTGGGCGTGCTCTACGCGGACCGCGAGGACCCCGAGCCCTTGCTCGCCGAGGCCGACGTCGCCCTGCTGGCCGCCCTCGCTGCCGCCACCGCGGCGCTCTTGGCCGCCCAACGCGAGGCCCAGGCCCTCGACGCCGCCCGCGAAGCCCAGGCCCGCTGTGCCGCCCTGGCCCGCGCGCTGCACCGCACCCCCGGCCGCGATACTTTGCTGGCGGCGGCCCGCGAGGCCGTCAATGCGGAAGGTGCGCGTTGGCTGGAGCGCCCCTGGCCCGCAGAGGTCAGCCACAGCATCGCGGACCACGTGGCCGAGACCGGCCGGCCGCTGTGCTTGCTGGATGCCAGCGGCAGCGACGAATGGCAGCAGGAGCAGAGCGTCCTGGCTCTGGGGCTCAAGACCGTCTGGTGCCTGCCGGTACCGGGGACGGAGGCGTTGCTCTACCTCACGGCGGAGCGGGTGGCCGAAGCCGACGGCCTGGCCATCCTGGAGGCCCTGGCAGCTTACTTCGCGGATTGGGGACCCTAAGGCTGCGTAAACCAGGGCGCCGGCGGGTTCTCCGTCAGCGAAGGCTCGTCCGGCACGCTCCCCCCTGGCATCTGATCCTCCGGAATCAACCGCTCATGCGGTGTCGGCGGTTCCTGCGTCTTGATCACCGGCTTGGGCGCGACGCGCTGCATCGGCGCCCTCGGCGCCCCGCCGGCCACGGCCTCCTCGATCGAGGCCGTCGGGTCCTCGGCGCTCTGGAAGGCGCCGCCCGGCCCGACGTTCGCGATGATGCCGTCATGCCGCGCCACGGCCCGGGCCACGGCCGCCCAGTTGACCCGGTCCTGCAACCCCGCCAGCTTCGCCAGCGCGGCCACAGACCCCTTGTAGTCGAAGCCCTTCTTGTAGATGTCGGGATACACCTGCAGCCAGATCGACTGCTCGTCCACGCCCATCACCACCGGCTGGTACACCACGCGCACCGGCGTCCCGACGTAGACCCGCTCGTACAAATCCTTGATGTCGCCGGCGCGGAAGCGCACGCAGCCATGCGAGGCGTACTGCTTGATCGAGGTCGGCACGTTGGTGCCGTGCATGCCGTAGCTGCCGTCCCAGAAGCCGATCCAGCGGGGGCCCAGCGGGTTCTTGGGGCCGGGCGGCACCACCGTGCGCTTGGTGGCCTTGCGGCCCATCTCCTTCTGGATCGAGGCCGGGATGTACCAGGAGGGGTTCTTCTCCATATGCACCACCTGCGTCAGGCCGATGCGCACGGGCTTGTCGGGCGCGGAGACGGCCACCGGGTAGTGCTTCACGATGTCGCCGCCCCTTACCAAATAAACCTCGGCCTCCGGCACGTTCAGCACGAGGCCCTCGATCTTGGTCTCGAAGGACGGCACCACGTGGCGGGTGTCGACGTGGACCACGCCGTAGCTCTTGCCGCTGGAATCGATCGCCGGCTTCACGCGCACGGGGTTCACGCCGTAGCGCATCGCCACCCAGCGCGCGTTCTCGCCGTGGTTCATGCCCACGCGCTGGACGTCGCCGGCCACGCCGCCCGGCAGCATGGTGAGCACGCCGGCGGCGGTGCCGGGCAGCGCGACGCCGAGGGCCAAGACCCCAGCCGCCAGGCCGGTAACGCAGTTACGGAGCGACATCGGGGTTGGCCTCGGGTTAATGCGACGCGGCGGGTGCGGGGGTGTTGGTGGCCGCGCTGGTCGGCGTCAGCGGCGGGTTGGTGCCGGTGGGCGCCGTGACGGGGGCGGAAGCTGCAGTAGACGGTTTGGCCGACACGGCCGCGGACGGATGGGTCGAGGCCGGCTTGGCCGACGCCGCGGTCGACGGCGACGCTGCCGTGGACGGCGAGCCGCTGGGCTTGGTCGAGGGCTTGGCGCTCGGCTTCGGCGTGGCGGGCGGGTGCGGCGGCTCGATCGGCTTGGCGATCGGCATGACCGTGCCGTCCTTCTCCTTCAGGGCCGCATCGACCATCTTCCACTGCACACGGTCCAGCACGCCGGCCTGGTAGGCAAGCGCCTTGATCGCGCCCTTGAAGTCGAAGCCCAGGTTGTAGTAGTCGGGGTAGACGCTCAGCCAGACCGTCTTGCGGTCCACCGCCAGGGTCACGGGCTGGTAAATCACGTGCACCGCCGTGCCGATCTGCACGCGGTCGTACAGGTCGATGATGTCTTCGCGCAGGAAGCGCACGCAGCCGTGCGAGGCGTAGTGCTTGATCGAGGTCGGCACGGTGGTGCCGTGGAAGCCGTAACTGCCGTCACCCCAACCGATCCAGCGCACGCCCAGCGGGTTGCTGGGGCCCGGATCCATCTTCTCGATCACCTCGATGCCGCGCTGCTTCATCTCCGCCTGGATGCGCTTGGGCACGTACCAAGTGGGGTGCTTCTCCTTGTCCACGATGCGGGTGTCGCCGATCGGGGCCTTCCAGTCCGCGTTGGACACGGCCACGGGGTAGGCGCGCACCAGCGTGCCCTTGTCCACCAGGTAGACCTCCGCCTCGGGCAGGTTCAGCACCACGCCGGACACGTCGGCCTTGAAGGCGGGCTGCACGCGGCGCTGGTCGACGTAGATCTTGTCGCCGCGGCTCATGCCATGGCGCAGCTCCTTGGCGCTGGGCTTGGTCACGTGCAACGGGTGGACGCCGAAGCGGGCCGCGATCCAGGCCAGCGTGTCGCCGCGCTTCACGATGTAAGGGTTGATGTTGCCCACCAGCACGCCCGGCATCAGCGGCAGCTTGACCATCTTCTTCTCGGCGCGCGGCGCGTAGGCGGCGGGCGCGGCCACGGCGGGGGCGAGCGCGGTGGTGGCGAGCAGGGCGCCCAGGGCCAGGGCCGGCAAGATGCGGAGTGAAGGCAAGGAAGGGTTCCTCAAAAACCGGTTCGTCAAGTTAGCACCTTGATCGTAGAAGCCTGCATGACCGCTTGTCAATGATCTTTGCACCATGGACATAAAACGACAACAGGGGCTTAAGCAGGGTATGATGCGCCGCATGCAGCCAAACGAGCGCTACGGCCTGACTTGGCCTGGCAAGCAAGCAGCCTATGATGAGATCGACATCCCGACGACGGGTGCCTTGGCGCCGGAGCCGGACGGGTCTCGCCCGCACCTCTTCATCGAGGGCGACAACTTGGACGCGTTGAAGCTGCTGACGCCCGGCTCCGTGCGCGTGATCTACATCGATCCGCCCTACAACACCGGCCAGACGATGCGCTACCGTGATCGCTTCCGACACACGGAGGGCGAGGCCGACTCGCGCCGGCATGCGGCCTGGCTGTCCATGATGCTGCCGCGCCTGGCCTTGGCACGCAGGCTGTTGCGCGAAGACGGGGTGCTGTTCGTGAGCATCGACGACCGCGAGGTGCACCACCTGCGCCTACTTTTGAACGAAACGTTCGGCACGGACAACTACGTGGCCACCGTGACGTGGCGCAAGAAGGTCGTGCGTGGCCGCGGCGCCCGCCACGTGCTGCCGCAAACGGAGTACGTGCTGGTCTACGCGCGGCACTTGCCCGCGCTGCCGCCCTTTGGCGAGCCGCTCACGGACGACATGCGCGACGAGTACGGCCACGAGGATGACCAGGGCCGCTACAAGCTGATCCCGCTCGCAAAGAGCGGTACCAGCCATTCTGCGCGCCCGAATTTGGTTTACCCCATCGCCGCCCCCGACGGCAGCGCGATCCCCTGCCCCACCCACCAGTGGCGCTGGAGCAAGGAGACGCTGGCCGCGCGCATGGACGAGATCGTCTTCAAGCCCAACCGCGCCGGGGGCTGGCGCGTGTTCACCAAGCAGTACCTGGACCTGCCGGCCGGCGAGCGCGAGCGCACGCCCATCTCCTACTACGACCGCGCCACCACCACGGACGGGACGAAGGAGCTGAAGCGGCTGTTCGGGCGGGTGGTGATTGACTTCCCCAAGCCCACGCGCCTGATCAAGGACCTGATCACCTGGGCCATCCCGCGCGACGCGGGTGGTGCGCCGGTCATCCTGGACTTCTTCGCGGGGTCTTGCCCTACTGCCCAGGCGGTGCTGGAGCTGAACGCGGAAGACGGGGGCGATCGCCGCTTCATCTGCGTGCAGGCCGCCGCGCCGCTGGACGACCCGGAGTTCGCGACCCTGGCCGAGGTCGGCCTGGCCCGCATCCACAAGGTCTTGCCTGACGCGGCGCTGGTGCACGTCTGCCGGGTGGCCGGGGTACAAGAGCCGAGCAAGCCTTGAGGAGCCCCATGCAAACCCATTGGTGCCTGTCCCTCGCCGTTCTCCTGCTTTCCGGGTGCGTACCGGGCCCTGCCAGCGCAACCCTCGCCCCGGCGGCCACGCCGACGCCCGGGCCGACCGCGGCACCCACCGCCTCACCGGTCACGACGTCTCCACCCGCGCCTGCGGCCACGGGCACGCCAACGGCCACGCCGAAGCCGATCAGCAGTGCGCCGGCAGGGTGTTGTGGGCCTTACCCGGTCGTTACCGGTACGGTTTTCGACGAGGCGGGTGCGCCCGTTGACGGTGCCCTCGTTCGGGTCACCTCGCTGGATGCTTCCGTGTCGTACCGGGGTTCCACCACCACCGCCGCGGGCAAGTGGGTGATCAACAACATTCCCCGCGGCCTGAACGTCGAGCTGGTCGCCAGCAAAGACGGCTGGACCTCCCGTCGGCGCGTGGGGTCCTACGACATCCAGGCCAACCAACAAAACGTGGTCAACTTCGACGGCGCCTACTTCATCTCCAGCTACCCCGAGGTGGCCCGGGTGGAGCACAAGCCCGGGTCCGTGGTCTTCACGCTCTCCGAGACACTGGACGACGTCAACCGCCGCCGCTTCGAGGACAACCTCCGCCTGGTGCCCCCCGGCGGCAAGGACCCCCTCACCCCACGCCTCACCTGGGACCCCACGGGAACCATCGCCACCGCCATCCTCGAACAGGACCTAACCGGCTACAACGCCGTCCTGTTGGCGGGCCAAGAGCGCGTGCGCGACCCCGACAACAACCCAATGGGCACCGACGGCCAGAACGCCTTCAACGGCCCCCTGGCTCCCACCGACCGAGTCAGCCACGTCTTCCGCAACGAGAGTCCCACCTCGATTGCCGGAGCCTTCACCCCCGACCTTCGTTGGGCCGCCACCCACTCGGACTGGGCGCCCCTCTGATTGGTTCGGGCTTGCCTGATCGCGGGTAGTTGAAGACCATGCGCTTGCTGATCTTGGCCCTGGCCGCCACCTCCCTCACCGCCTGCACCCTGGTCGTGAACCCGGGGGTGCTACCCCCCTTGCCGGCGGTCTCGCCTTCGCCGAAAGTAAGCCCCAAGCCCTCCGTCGCGCCGTCGATTGCGCCAACGAGCGCCCCTTCGGCGGTGCCCACCACGGTCAACACGGTGGCGCCCACGGCGACGCCGTTCCAGCACTGGAGCCCCACGCCATTGCCTTCCGTCGCCCCTACGAGCGCGCCCAGCGTCGCCCCTTCCGCGCCCAGTACCGGCAGCCGCACCACGATCATCTCGGGGACGGTCTACGACGAGCAGGGCGCCACCGTCGACGGCGCGATCGTGAAGGTCACCTCGCTGGACGCTTCCGTGCCCTACCAGGCCGTCGCCACGACCTCGGAAGGCTCGTGGGTGGTCAACAACGTCCCTCCCGTGAATGTGGAGGTGCGCGCCACCAAGGACGGCTACACCACGCGCTGGCGGGTTGGCAGCTTCCAGACCGTCGCCAACCAGAAGAACATCTTGAACTTCGACGGCGCCTACTTCATCTCCAAGTATCCCGAAGTCGCGCGCGTGGAGCACCTGGGCGAGACGGTTGCCTTTACGTTCTCCGAGACCCTCGACGCCGTCAACCGTCGCCGGTTCGAGGACGCCGTCCGCATCGTGCCTGCCGGCGGCGCCAGCGGGGACGCCATCGCCAACCACGTCTCCGCGGGCGTCAGCCTCACCTGGGACGCGGAGAACCTGGTCGCCACCATGAAGGTACCGTCGAATCTGCTCACGGCGGCCAAGTACGAGGCCGTGGTGATGGGCAGCAATTCGGATCGCATCGTCGACAAGGACAACAACCCGCTGGGCACGGACGCCCAGAACACCTTCAACAACTCCACTCCCTCCACCGAGCGCGTGCGCCACGTCTTCCGCATCCCGGAGCCCCCGACCCTGGGCGCCCAGGACACCACCGCCGGCCTGCGCTGGGCCGCCACCCACTCGGATTCGGCGGGGATCTAACCAACATCACGCGCCCGGGTTGCCTCGCTCCAGGTCCCAGCCGAAGTACACCTCGACCTGCGTGACCTGTCCGCCCGCCACCATGAAGAACTCCGTGTTCGTGAAGCGCGTGCCATCCTTGCGCGTCGCCACGTAGGTCACGTACGCCTGGTTCCCTTGCACGAAGATCCGCGCGAACTCGAATGCCTGAAGGTGCTCGCTGTTCGGCCAGCACCGCTCGAAGTAGGTGGCCCGGTCGATGTGGTCGTCGTAGGGGCTCGTGAAGCTGAACGGCTCGGCTATCAGCGGCTCCAGGGCCGCGCGGTCCTTGGCGACGTAGGCCTGGAAGACGGCGCGGATCAGCTGTTCGGTCTGCAAGCTACACCCGCTCTTCGACCTTGATGGCGGGTTCCTCGAAGCGCGTGATCGTCACGCGGGGCCGGCGCCGGCGCAAGCGCTGGAGCAGCAGCAACCCGACCACCAGCAGCCCTAGCACGGCCGCCACCGGCACCACGAAGGCCGCGAGGGAGAGCCCGACGGCGGCCACCAGCTCGCCCAGCGAGAAGATCGGGTTGGCCGCGCCGGCCGTGGTGGCGGTGGAGGTCCAGCGCGTCAGGCCCGTGGCCGTGTGCACCGCGCCCGCCAGGCCGCCGCCCGCGACGATGGCGAGGGTCCAGCGCAGCATCGGGTCCATGCCGGTGGTGAAGGACGCCGTCAGCAACGTGCCTGCCACCACGGCGGCCGGGGCCGCGACCACGTCCAGCGCGTGGTCCACGAGGGGGAACATGTACGCCCCCACCTCGGCCACCGCCGCCACGCCCAGCGCCAGGACCGCGGGCCAGCTGCCCAGCCACAGGAAGGCATCCGGCAAGGTCAGGTGGCCGGTCATCGCCGCGATGCCCGCGATCAGCGGGGGCACGAAGACGCGGAAGCCACAAGCGGCGCTCAGGGCCAGGCCGGTCAAGACGGTCAACACGAGTTCCATGGCACAGACCCTCCTCTCACCTATGGTAGCGCCCCCGGGCGCGGGGTTCCACGGCCGCTAGCCCGCTCACGACGCAGGTCACACGGTCGTTGTGATCTTCGCCAGAACCCGCAAGACGAGCGCGTGTTAGCCTACAGCTATGATCATGCGCAACACGAAGACCAGCTTGACGACCAGCGCGGTGCTGACCGCGATGCTGGCCGGCTGCGCGCCCGTGCCGGCCCCGGCGCCCGTGGCGACGCCCACCGCCGCCGCCGCCTCGGCCTCCCCCGGCGTGGGTGCCTCCCAGGCCCCGGCGCCCACCCCCACCCCGGCCGTGGCCGCCGCGCTGACGGGCATGATCTACGATCTCGACGGCGCCCCGGTGGAGGCCGCCAGCGTGCATGTGCACTCGCTGAGCGCCAGCCAGCCCTTCGAGGTCACGGTGGGCGCCACGGCCGGCCGCTACGCGATCACGACCCTGCCGGAAGGCGTCAACGTCGAAATCGAGGCGAGCAAGCCCGGCTGGACGACGCGCAAGCGCGTGGGCGCGTTCACGGCCTCGAAGGCCGCCACCCTGGACTTCGGCGCGCCCCAGCCGGACTTCACCGGCGCCGGCGCCGCCTACTTCCTCTCCGATCGCCCGGAGATCACCCGCACCGACCCGATCTACGACGGCGCCCAGGCCGACGCCACCAAGCTGCGCTACGCCATGACGTTCAGCACGCCGCTCGACGCCGAGAACCAGCAGCGCTTCGCCCAGGCCTTCCGCCTCCAGGTCTTGGACATCACCAGCAGCACGGCGGATCCGGTCGCCAGCAGCGAGGCCAACGGCTACCCGCAAGAACTGGACGCGCGCGGCGTAGGCCGCTTCGGCTTGCGCGCCGGCACCGCCTTCCGCGACACCACCAGCCTGGCCGCCGTGCTGACGTGGAGCGCGGACGGCACCGTCGCCACCTTCGCCTTCGACGCGCCCGTGCTGCCCAGCCGCACCGCCGACACGCGCTGCCTGGTGCTGCTCGAGGCCGGCACCGCGCCGATCCTCGACACGCGCGGCCGCCAGCTGGGCACCAGCACCGCCGGCGCCTTCACCGGCTATCCGACCGCGGGCCGCCTGGTGCCGGGCGTGTTCCAGGCCGTAGACCCGCGTGTCGGGACCGTGCCGGGCCTGCTGCCGGACAGCCGCGAGGCCCGCTGGGCCAACACCCACGACGACGCCCGCCGCTTCGTGGTCCCGCGTGACAACGTGCCGCCCCACGTCGTGGGCGCGGAGATCACCGACGTCGATGGGGATGCGCGCATCGCGCTGACCTTCGACGAGGCGCTGGTGGCCTTCGACGGCAGCAAGGCCGGCCGCCTGGGCTCGGGCCTGACCTCCACGGTCGCCAACCTCCAGGGCTTCTCCTTCGCCGTCGGCCTGCGCCGCAACGACCTGGCCGACTTGGTGCTCAACGGCAAGAACGCCGAGCAACTGGATCCGCGCACGAAGGCCAGCTTCGGCGCGGAGGGCGATCGCCACCGCGAGTACCGCTTCACGGACGCCGCGGTCGTCACCAGCCGCGCCGGCGCGGGCACCGGCTCCGTGTTCATGGAGCTGGATGCGGTGGACCCACGCCGCCTGCTGATCACGCTGGTAGGCCGCCGGCACTTCCTCACCGCCGACATCACGGAGATCGCGGTGCGCTTCCAGGGCCCGGGCGACCCGGCGGGCAACGTCATCTCCGAGCTCGAGGCCAACGCCCACATCTTCCGGGGCGCGCTCTAATAGAACCGAATTGAAATAGCAATACAAACTAGCGGTCGATCAGGTCAATAGCGTGACCCGGTCGACCTTTTTTATGGGTGGGCGGCCGTCACATTTGGAAGTTGATGTAAATCACAGACTCAATGTGACGTGGGTTATGCCGGAGCGTGATCGTATTGGTTATAGTAATTACATCGAGAGCGAAGCGATCTCAATCTCGACCAACCCCCGGTCATCCGATTCTATGAGGAGGTTATCCCATTCAATCGGCCA
>JAQBPE010000406.1 GCA_028287685.1 Cyanobacteria bacterium RYN_339
GGCAAGGGTGGCGGTGGGCGCGGGCTGGCCGGGGGCCGCGGGAGCCGCGGCAGGGGCCGCTACGGGCGCTGGCGGAGGCGGCGGGGGCGGCGGAGGCGGGGAGCCGATGTGGAGAAACCTGCCGACACTGCCTAAATCCATGGTGACCTCCCAGCGATGCTCGTACGTATGCTTCATACCCTGTTTCCGCCACCGCCCGCAGGGGAATAACCGCACTACCTTGCCCACCATCCTGCTCACCGGTGGCCGCGCGCCCGCCACGCTCGATCTCGCTCGCTTGCTCCATGCGGCCGGCCACACCGTGCTCGTGGCGGAGAGCCTGCCCAGACACCTCTGCCAGGCCTCCCGCGCCGTCGCGCGCTGTTTCGACGTGCCGCCGCCGAACCCGGACCACGCGGGCTTCATCGACGCCCTGGGCTCGATCATCCGCGTGATGGGCGTGAAGCTGCTGATCCCGACCTGCGAGGAGGTCTTCCACGTGGCGCGCGGCGCCGATCGGCTGCCCTGCGAGGTCTTCGCGCCGCCCATCGATCAGCTGCGGCGCCTGCACAGCAAGTGGGAGTTCATCCAGGGCCTGGACGGGCCGAAGCCGCGCACCTGGCTGGCCCATGAACTGACGGAACGCCCGCCCGGCAAGCTGGTGCTGAAGCCGGAGTTCTCGCGCTTCTCCGTGCACGTGCGGGTGCTGCAGGCGGACGAGCCGCTGCCCGAGCTGAAAGGCCGCTGGGTCGTGCAAGAATTCATCGAGGGGCGCGCGCGTTGCACCTACGGCGTAGCGCGAGCCGGCAAGCTCCTGGCCCACGTGGCCTATGCGCCTGATTTCACGGCCGGGGCGGGCGCGGCCATCCACTTCCAACCGTTGCAGCACCCCGCGCTCCAGGCTTGGGTGCAAGACTTCGTCGCCAAGGAACAGCTGACGGGCCAGGTGGCCTTCGACTTCATCGAGGCCGCCGACGGCACGCTCTACCCGTTGGAGTGCAACCCGCGCGCCACCAGCGGCTTGCACCTCTTCGCGGCGGGCGACCGGTTGGACCGCGCCTTCCTCGGCGAGCCCCCGCAGCTGATCACGCCGCTGCCTGACGCCCGCGCACAACTGGCGTTGGCGATGTGGGTTTACGCGTTGGCGCCCGCGGCGCTGGCCGGGCCGAAGCGCTTGTGGGCTTGGGGCAGGGCGCTCGGCGAGGCGCCCGACGTGGTCTTCCGCTGGGACGACCCGGGCCCGGCGCTGGAACAATGGCTGGTCTTCGCGGAGCTGGAGCGTCGGGCGCGCGCCGCCGGCACGACCGCGCTGGAAGCGTCGACGGCGGATATCGAATGGAATGGCGAGCGATGAAGGTGATGGTCACGGGTGCCACCGGGTTCCTGGGCAAGGCCGCGGCGCTGCGCTTGCATGCGCTGGGCCACGAGGTCACGGCCTTGGGCCGCAACCGCGCCATTGGCGAGGCGCTCCAGGGCCCCAAGTTCCTGGCGGTGGACCTCGAAGACGCGACCGCCGTGGCCAACGCCTGCCGGGACCAGGACGTCGTGATCCACAGCGGGGCGCTGTCCTCCGTCTGGGGCCCCTACGCGGCCTTCCACGCGGCCAACGTCCTGGGCACGCGCCACGTGATCGAGGGGTGCCTGGCGCACGGCGTCGGGCGGCTGCTGAACATCTCGTCGCCCACGATCTACTTCGATTACCGCGAGAAGCATGGCGTCAAGGAAACCGACGCCCTGCCCACCCAGGGCGTGAACGCCTACGCCGTCACCAAGCGCCTCGCCGAGGTCGAGCTAGAGCGGGCCGCCCCGGGCGGGCTCCGGTACGTGAACTTCCGGCCGCGCGGCATCTTCGGGCCCGGCGACACCGCCATCCTCCCGCGCATCATCCGCGCCAACGCCGAGGGCATGGTGCCCCTGATCGGGCGGGAGGACCCGTTGCTGGACCTGACCTACGTCGAGAACGTGGTGGACGCGCTGATCGCGGCCATGGACGCGCCCGGCGTGGAGGGCAAGACCTACAACCTCTCCAACGGCGCGCCCGTGCGGCTGTGGGCCACGCTGGCGTCGCTGTTCGAGCAGCTCGGACAACCCATGCGCGGGCGCCGAATGAGCTACCACGGGGCCATGGCGGCCGCGACCCTGATGGAGCTGGCCGGGCGGCTGCGCGGCAAGGAGCCGGTCCTGACGCGCTACACCGTCGGCGTGCTGTCGCGCGGGATGACGCTCGACATCTCGGCCGCGCGCCAGGATCTGGGCTACGAGCCCCGCGTGGGGATGGAGGACGGCATGGCGCACTTCGTCGCGTGGTGGAAGCAACAATGACCGTGAGGTTCTCGCTGCTCTCGGCGGGCTATTGCCTGAACCACGAGCACCTGTCGCTGGCGGGCGGGCGCCGCGTCGCCATCAAGTTCCCCGCCATGGTCGGCCTGATCGAGCACCCGCAGGCCGGCCCGGTGCTGTTCGACACCGGCTACGCCAACCACTTCTTCGACGAGACGCGCGGCTTCCCGGGCAACATCTACGCCAAGATCACGCCCGTCTTCTACAACGAGGACGAAAGCATCGCGCGCCAACTGCTCGCGCGCGGCATCCAGCCGGCGGACGTGTCGCTGGTGATCCTAAGCCACTTCCACGCGGACCACGTGGCCGGCGCCAAGGACTTCCCCAACGCGCGCTTCGTTTGCTATGAGGGTTCCTACCGCAAGCTCCGCACCATGAACCGGGTGCGGGCGCTGACGCACGCCTACCTGCCGGGGCTGCTGCCGAAGGATTTCGAGAGCCGCACCACCGCGTTGGAGCAAGGCTTGCGCGTGGAGCTGCCAGAGAAGTTCCGGCCCTTCACCGAAGGCATCGACCTGTTCGGCGATCGCTCCGTCATCGCCGTGGACCTGCCGGGGCATGCGCTCGGGCACTTCGGCGTGCTGGTGGACGCCGCGCCGCGCCCCTACTTCCTGGTGGGCGACGCCTGCTGGCACAGCCGCTCCTACCGCGAAGACCTGATGCCGCATTGGCTGCCCCAGCGGATCGTCTTCTCCGACCGGCAGGCCTACCGGGAGTCGTTGCACCGCATGCACGAACTGCACCAGGGCAACCAGGACCTGATCATCGTGCCCTCGCACTGCGGCGAGATCTACGACGCCTTGGTGACCCATTGAGCGGTCCCGCCCTCTACAGCGCCGCGCAGGTGGAGCAAATCCCCTGGCCGGCAACGGCCGATGGCGACTACGCGCGGCGCTACCTGGCGCCGATGCTGCGCGAGGGCACCCAGGCCTCGATCGAGAACGTCGATACGCGGCTGCACGTGTTGGTCTGGGACGACCTGGTCATGCCCGTGACGGTCAACGACGCGGAGTACGACAACTGCTACGTGGTGGCGCCCTACAACCACTACGTGGTCTACGCCCGCGAGGAGCTGCGTATGCTGGGCGAGCAGGCGGTGCTGGACGGCGTGCTGGCGGGGTTGGGCGGGCTATTGCAGCTGGGCGAGATCAACAAGAACGTCCAGGTGAACAACTGGATGCTTTCGACCAACCTCTACCCCGACCTCACGGCCGAGCAGCTGTTGGCCATCCGCGAGCTGCTGCTGCGCCGCTTCCCGGACCACGCCATCGTCTTCCGCTCGATCAACACCGTGCTGGGCGACGCCTTACTCGAGGCGTTCAAAGATCAGGGCTACACCCCGATCGCCAGCCGTCGCCTGTATTACATGTGGGCGGACCGCCCGGAGTTCTTTGATAAGAACCAACGCAAAATCTGGAAAAAAGACCTCAAGCTCCTGGAAACCGGCCCCTATGCACGTGCCGTGTTAACGGAAGCCGATCTACCTCGTGTCTTGGAAGTTTATAACCAACTCTATCTGGATAAGTATTCGCTTCATAACCCTCGATTTACTTTGGATTTCGTGAAGAGAGCGTTTCAGTATCAAACGCTTGAATTGAGAGCGTTGAGACACAAAGAAACCGGGATCATCGATGGGGCGATTGGGTTCTTCATTCGGAACGGGGCAATGACGACGCCACTCTTTGGCTACGACATCACCTTGCCGCAGGAGTTGGGACTCTATCGCATGTTGTCGATGCTGACCTATCTCGAATCTCGCGAGCGGCACCTGTTGCTGAACCAGAGCTCCGGGGCCGGTAACTTCAAGCGCACGCGCGGCGGGCGGCCCAACATCGAATACAGCGTGGTCTACGACCAACACCTCTGGCCGCACCGCCGGTTGGCCTGGCAGGGGCTGGCGCGCGCGATCAACGGGGTTGCCGTGCCGTTGTTGGAGCAGTACAAGTTGTAGCGGGGCTAGTAGTCCGAGTAGTAGGCCTCGTCGGTCGCCACGGGGTCCGCCTCGGTGTCCTCGGTCGGATAGTCCACTTCGGGCACCGTTTCCACGACCTCGCTGCCTTGCATCAGCTGCCCGTTGTCGTTCCAGCTCATGCCCAACGCGGCATAGCCTTCGTCCCAGGTATCCGGCGGCTGCTCGCTCTCCGACGCCAGGTTGTCCGCGTCTTTCTCCTCCAACGCCGTATCTTCGGCCACCCAACGGGCGTCTTGCTGCACGTCGTCCAGCAACCCGGCATCGTTCAGGATGGCCGTCACCAGCGCGTCCGGCAGGTCCCCGGTGTTCGGGTCGGCCGCCGCCAGCCACTTCTCGGCCAGGGTCGGGTCCGCGTCGAAGCGGGCCTCGAGCTCGTCTTCGGACTGGCTGGCTTCTTCGAACAGCTTGGCGAGGTTGTCCGCGCGCGCCTGGGCATCCAACCGGCCCAGCATGCCGATCATCGGCTTGTAGGAGTTGTCCAGCGCCGTCGTGGCGGGGGACATGGTCAGGTTCACGCTGGACGTGACCTTGTAGGTCCCGGTTCCCAGCGAAACCAGGGCGGTGTCGCCGACGGCGCTCAACATGTAGCCCTTGGCCTTGCCACCGACGGACTTGCCGTCGCCGCCGACCAGGCAGGTCACGGTCTTGCCGTTCACCGTGGCGATCACGCGGGCCACGTGGCCGGGCGCCAGGCCGCTGACGGCCAGGTGGAACGCGCCCTTGGCGTCCGTCTGCAGCAGCTTGACCTGCGTCGCTTGCAGCCGGTAGTTGCCTGCGCCTTGCGCCACGATGTTGCCCGCGCCCTGCGCCACGATGTTCCCCGCGCCCTGAGCGACGATGTTGCCCGCGCCGGCCGCCACGATGCCCAGCGGCTTGTTGGTGAGGGCGTCCATCACCTTGATTTGCGCGTTGGCCAGCGGCTTGCCGCCGACCTCGGAGATGCCCTTCAACTCCGTGGCCGAAACGGCCGGCGCCGTGGGCTTGGCCGTGCTTGTGACCTTGGGCTTAGGCGGTGTGACCGGCGTCTTGGCGGTGTTGCACGCCGTCAGAGCCAGGGCCAGAACCAATGCGGAAAGGGGCAGCTTGGACATGGGGCGCTTGTCTCCTACCCCATGGGTATACCCGCCCGGGTACGGTGGGGCGCAGGAGGCTGGAACATGTCATATGGCCGCCTTCCCGATCGGCGGCGCGGGTCAGGCGCCGTGCTCGTCGTGCATGATTTGCCGGATCGACTCGCGTAGCTCCGGCGAATCCTGGTGGCCGTGCGTGGGGCTGGTGGCATGCGCGATCGCCGCGCTCAGGACCTCGTCCTCCGTGCCGGAGATGCGCAACGAGCAGTTGCTGGCACTTGGATGCTCGCTACAGTCCACCACCTTGCGGGTGGCGACGGGACGATCCATCTGGGCGGAAGGCTCGCTGGCCTTGAATTCATGCGGGTCCATGGGGTCCTCCTTATTTGCTTTTGCCAGCGTACGGCAAGGGGGGTGAATGACCAACAAAGGAGAAGGTGTCGGCGCGGGCACGGGTAAAAGGACGCCATGCGGCTTCGCCATTTCGTCCTTTCCGCCTTCGTCGCCTGCACGCTGGGCGGCTGCTACCAGGCCATCGGCGTGGCCTTCGCCTCGGGGCTGCTGGCCGCGCTGGCCATGCCGGAGTTCTACGACTACCAGGCCAAGGCCCGCGAGGCCGACGTGCGGGCGAACGCCCATGCGGTGAAGCAAGCGATCCAAGTGTGGGCCCTGGACCACGATGGGGAGTTCCCGCCCTTGGCGAACTGGGCCGACACCCTGGCGAAGAGCGCGCGCTACCTGCCGGCCGCGCAACTGCCGGGCGTGGGCTACGGGGACACCCGCGTGTGGCAAGGCACCTCGCTCGTGCTGTCCGACGCGCCCATCCAACTAAAGGGGCCCGGCGACCCCGACGGCCCGACGCAGGTTGGCACGGTGTTGGGGCCGGGCAAGGCCCCGTCGACGATGGCCTTCGACG
Source organism: Cyanobacteria bacterium RYN_339 (assembly GCA_028287685.1). Lineage (GTDB taxonomy): Bacteria > Cyanobacteriota > Sericytochromatia > S15B-MN24 > JAQBPE01 > JAQBPE01. The sequence goes on from JAQBPE010000406.1 coordinate 6,278, forward strand.
CCCTGACCTACGGGGCGCTGATCTATGGGGTCGACACGAAACGCCGGGCCTTCGTGCTCTACGGCGTTTCGGAACGCAAGGGCAAGGCCGTGGTGGCCTGCGCCCTGACGAACTAACGGCGGACGGCCTGCCGGGCGGGAACAACGCGTTCCTGCCAGTCGCCTTCGATGGGCCGGCCGTGGTCATCCACGAGCTGGCGATCGCCGCGGGCCATGGCCAGGACGGCAGCCAGCGCGAACGCGTGGGCGCCTACAAGCAGTGCAAGGGTCGTGGCCATGGGGGTTCTCCTAGTAAACGAGCTTGGCTTCGGTCGGACGCGTTTGCGGGATGACCTTGGTCAATTCCGCGATTTCGAGGTCCATGAAGAACTGCGCACGAGCGGCGACGGGATCCAACTCGAGGGACTCGGGGGCGGTCAGCGGCTGGGTAGGCATAGGGTTCTGGGCTCCTTGTGACGTGTGCTCCGAACAACCTCATCATAGGGTCGGGGCTACCGACGGCCGTTGTGCAAAGCCGCCAAGCTAAAAGCACTTAATTTTCCGTTACATTTTCACAAAGGAGGGTAAGGACATCTTCGGGAGCGTGTTTTCGGCGAAGGTTAAGACCCTCGCTTGTAACATTTGTTTACTTAGTGCCCGATGTCCCGAATGCGCTGGTTCTCCGTGTCCGCAACCCAGACGTCGCCTTGCGCGTCGACCGCCAGCGCGGTGGGCTTGGAGAACTGGGCTTGCAGGCCCACCCCCTCCTTGAAGCCCGGCATGCCGGTGCCCGCGACGGTCGTGACCGGATGGGCGGGGTCGGCCAGCGAGATCTTGCGGATCAGGTGGTTCTGGGTGTCACCCACCCACAGGTCGCCGGCGGCATCCAGCGCCACGCCTTGCGGCGTGAAGAAGCTGGCCGAGGCGCCCGGCCCGTCCGCGTGCCCGGACTTGGTCTGGCCCGCCAGCGTCCCGACGGCATGGGCGGGATCCACCAGGTCCACGGTGCGGATGCGGTGGTTGTAGGTGTCCGCCACGTAGAGGATGCCGTCGCCGAGGGCCAGGCCGTAGGTCAGGTTGAAGCCGGCGGCGGCCCCGGGCCCGTCCGCGAAGGTCGCCGCCCCGGGGCCCGCGATCGAGGTGACGGGGTGGGCCGGGTCGTTGAGGGCGACGGCGCGGATGCCGA
>JAQBPE010000407.1 GCA_028287685.1 Cyanobacteria bacterium RYN_339
GGCTCGGACGACCCTGCGGCCCCCGCCCCCGCTGCCCCGGCCCCCGCCGGCTCGGTCATCCCCGACGTGCCGACGGCCGATCCCGGAGCGCCACCCGAGGCCACCGAAAGCACGCCCGAAATCGATCCCACCTCGCCGGCGGCGATCGCCCCCACCGACCCGGCCGCGGTGGCCGCGGACGCCTAGAAGGCCTTCAAAGACACCAGATCGGCTGGGTCCGTGCGGGTCAGCGTGATCGCCAGGCCGGTAGGCGCCAGGACCGTGGCCCTGCCGTTCGGGGCCTGGGCGTCCAGGAGCACGTACTTGGGGAACTTGGCGCGCACCTCGTAACGCACCAACGCCGTGGTGGCCGGCATGTCCTTGAGGTAGTCCGGCAGCGTGATCCCGTCCCGCCCCACGGGGGCCGACGTCACGACGGGCGAGGCAATTGGCCATGCCTCGATCAGGTGCTGGACGTACGCCTCTGGTCCCACGGTGGAATCCGCCGAGCGCCAGTGCTCGGGCCCCGGCGAGCTCAAGATCCCAAGCGGCTGCCCCCCGGGGGTGAATGCCGGTTGGCCGGGCGCCGGCGTCTGTGGGTAGAGCGGGAACTCGGGCGGCGCGTTCGGGAGCAACCGCGCGTCCGGGTCGGAGGTCAGGAGGAAGGTGGTGGTGCTCCTGGTTCTCTGGCTGCCTCTCCAGCTCATCTCCATGGCCACGTCGAAGGTTTGGACGCCTGCCGAGGCGTCGTATCCCGGTAACGTGGCGGCGTCGAGCGTCACCTCGCCCTTGGCGCCGGCAAGCGCGACGTGTTGCTTCTGCCCGGTGGCATTGTTCGTGAGCGTGACGTCGACGGTGGCGTCGGCCGCGTCCGCGCCCACGAGTACCTTGTCGCCGAGGTGCTGGAGGTAGTTCCAGTTGAACTCGAGGTTGGGGGAATATGGCTGGCCCATCGGTTGGGGGGGGCAGCCGGCCAGGAGCAGCGGAACGGCAAGCAGCAAGTACCTCATGCTACTGCGCCGTCAAAGACACGAGGTCCGCGGGATCCGTTTGGGTGAGCAGGATGGAGAGGCTGGCGGGGGTGTAGACGTCGGCTTGGCCGGAGCTGGAGAACTCCTTGGGCACCAGGTACTTGGGGAACGAGCCCTTGATCTCGTAGCGCACGAACTTGGTGGCGTCCGGGACGGTCTTCAGGAACGAAGGCGGGGCCACGTCCCGGCGGTCGACCGTCTCGTGGGTCATCGCCGCACCCTCGAGGCTCCACTTCGTCAGGAAGAGCTGGATGTAGGCCTCTGGCCCGCTGGTGGAATCCGCGGAGGCCCAGGCGCCGGGGCCGGGGGTGGGCAACGGGCCGCTGGCCGGCATGGGCCCGCTCAGCTGGTAGAACACCTTCTCGACGGGGAAGGGCACGGCGCCCGGCTCCGTGACCACGATGAACGTGCTGCTGCCGCCGCCGCGCGGGCCGGAGACCTCTGCCTGGAACTCCTGGACCTTGGCGTCCGGACGGAAGCCGGGCAGGGTGGCCGCGTCGAGGGTCAGCCCGGTGGTGCTGCTGGCGATCGGTATCGTGCGGGTCAGCCCGTTGAACGTGTTCGTGAGCTTGATGGTGCCCTCCGCGAGTCCCGGCAGGGCCAAGGTCTCGCCGAGCAGGTGGGGCGTGTAAGCGCTTCCCGTGGCGAGGGTCGGGACCGGCTTCGTGGCCAAGGTTGGCGCGGGCTTCGCGCATGCGGTGAGGAACAGACTTACCGCTGCAATTAACAGCTTGTGCATCTGGATGCTCCCTTCGACGGCCAATGGCGTGGATATGGTGCCTATAGGGGAGGACATCACCAAGCTTGCTCGCGCATTGAGGCGATGTCGGGACCAATGTGAGAAATCTACCCAAAATGTCGCCCCGGAGATTTGTTTGGTTTGTGTTAAACGATTATTAAATCCTCGTTTAATGACTTGTGGCCGCTTTCACGTGAATGGTACCTTAGTGTCAGCTTAATCGTCCGTTAACCTACTGGAGGACCCCCACCGTGAAGCCCGTCCGTCATCTTTCGATCGCCATGATCGCCCTGCTCGCCACCGCTTGTGGCCACAACACGCCGGTGACCGGCGCTTCGACCGTTGCTGCCTCCGCCGCCAACACCATCATGGCCGCCGGCGTCGAGCGCAAGCTGGGCTTCGACTGGGACCAGTACCAGAAGGATTACGCCCCCAAGGCGCACCCCGTGCACCTGCCGCGCCAGGCCCTGCTGCCTTCGTCGGTCGACCTTCGCAAGAACGCCCCCCCTGTCTACGACCAGGGCCACCTGGGCTCCTGCACCGCTTTCGCCTGCGCCAAGGGCCTGCGCGAGAGCCTGCAGCGTACCGAGAACCAGCGCGTCACCCCGCTGTCGGGCCTCTTCCAGTACTACGAGACGCGCGCCAGCACGCCCGTCATCGGCTGGATCCTGGTCAAGCAGGACTGCGGCGGCACGATCTCCGGCGCGATCAGCGTGATCGCCAAGCAGGGCGCGGCCCCCGAAGACACCTGGCCCTACGACATCTCCAAGTTCACGCAGAAGCCCCCCAAGGAGGCCTACGCCGCGGCGCCGGAGTTCAAGTTCAAGTCCACCAAGCAGCTCGGCGGCCTGGACGACGTCAAGACCAGCCTGGCCGGTGGCCACATGGTCGCCTTCGGCTTCCGCGTGTACGAGAGCTTCAAGAAGATCGGCGCCGATGGCGTGATGCCCGTGCCCGCGTCCAGCGAGAAGCTGCTGGGCGGCCACGCGATCCTGGCGGTCGGCTACGACGACGCCAAGCAGGCGCTGATCGTCCGCAACAGCTGGAGCGCCACCTGGGGCGACCACGGCTACTTCTACATGCCGTACAAGGTCGCCGGCGACAGCGGCACCTCCACCGATTTCTGGACGGCCGAGTAAGCTTCCGAACCCAGGGCCCGCGCGACCAGCGCGGGCCTTTTTACGTGGGGCTGGCGGTCGGCGTTGGCGAGGCCGCCGGGGTGCCGGCCGCATCCGCAGACGCCTTGGGGGTCGGGGTCGAGGTGGGGGTGGGCGAAGGCGACGGCGAGCCGGCCGGCGTGCCGGCGGCGTCCACCTTGGTTGACGGGGCGGGGGTGGGCGTTGCGCTCGGGCCGCTGGCCTTGAGCTCCGACAACAGCTGTGCCGTCAGCGCGTCCGCCAGGTTCTTGAAGGCCTGGTTCTCTACGGAGCGCTTGAGGCCGTAGGCCGCGCTGCCGGTGGTGTTGTCGTCCGGCACGACCAGGGTGGGGCCACCCTTGCCGGCGGCCTGCAGCGAGGGCAGGTAGTGGCCGGACGGGGCCTCCACGTAGAGCGCGTCCAGCGAGGTGTGGGCCTCGTAGAAGGACTTGTGGGCCCACCAGTCGAAGAAGCCGGGCGACTTCTCCGTGGCCGCGGAGACGCTGGTGCGGCCGGAGACGAGCAAGAAGGCGTCCGCGCGCGTGGACGCGGCCAGCTTCAGCAGGCCATCGAACGAGGCGCCGATCGAGTCGCCGTACGCGTCGGGCAGCACGGAAACGTCGGAGAATAGCTCCGGGCGCTTCTTCAGCGCGTCGGCCAGACCCTGCATCTCCGCGAGCTGGTCGACCGTTTGCAGCTCCGTCTTGAAGTCGTACGGGATGATCCGCACGCGGCCCGGGAACTTGAAGGCCGCCGCCGACGGCGCGCCGTTCGTCAGGTCGCTGCGCACCCGCTCCCGGAGCAAGTTCGCGATGCCGGGCGGCTTGTTCAACGCGGCCACGGAGTCGGGCACGGTTGGCCCGCAGCCCTGCGCGAGCACGGCAAGGGTGGCGGCAAGCATGATCGGTCGGGAGGTTCGCATGCGATCCTCTTACCCAAGTTAAACGCCGCACCGAGCAAATGGGGGACGGCTTCTTGGGGGTATGATGGCAGGATGAAGGAAGCCGAAGAGATCGCCAGGGCCCTTGTCGCCGACCTTCGCAGGCCGCAAGACCCCGCCGACGAGCCCAGGGTCAAGGTCTTGCTGGTCGATGACGTGCCGGCCAACTTGCTCGCGTTGCACGCCGTGCTGGAGGACGAAGACCTCGATTTGGTGGACGCCCACTCCGGCGACGAGGCGCTCAAGCACATCCTGGACGGTGACTACGCGGTGATCCTGTTGGACGTTCAGATGCCGGGGCTGAACGGCTACGAGACCGCCAAGCTGATCAAGCAGCGCGAGCGCTCGCGCGAAATCCCGATCATCTTCGTCACGGCCGTCAACAAAGAAGACTCCTACGTCCTCCACGGCTACGAAGTCGGGGCGATCGACTACCTCTTCAAGCCCTTCGACCTCAACATCTTGAAGTCCAAGGTGCGCGTGTTCGTGGATCTCTACCGTGCCCACGCCAAGCTGCGCATCCAGAACGAGACCCTCGTGATGCAGGCCGAGCTGGTGCGCACGCACGCGCAGCTGGTGCACCAGTCGAACTTGCTGCTGCAGGAGGGCGATCGCTACAAGGACGAGTTCCTCGACGTGGTCAGCCACGAGCTGCGCACGCCGTTGAACTTCATCATGGGCTTCGCCTCCGTCCTGGTGGACGGGGTGCAGGGTCCTCTGAACGACGATCAGCGCTCCAGCCTCGAGAAGATCCTCGAGGGGACGGAGCGCATGCTGGCGTTGGTGAACGATCTGCTGGACATGGCGAAGATCCAGGCCGGGAAGTTCGAGTTGGATTGCCATCCCGTGCACTACGCGGGGCTGGTGAAGCAGGTGCTGGCCGATCTGGCGGTCACCGCGGAGTCGAAGGGCGTCACCTTGATCGCGCAGGTCGATCCCGACCTCCGGCCGAACCTGGACGGCCAGCGCATCCGGCAGACGCTCTACAACCTGGTGGGCAACGGCATCAAGTTCACGCCCGCCGGCGGCACCGTGCGCGTGACGGCCGCCGTGGAGGGCGATAGCCTCGTGACCCGCGTCAAGGACAGCGGCATCGGCGTAAGCCCCGAGAACCTGCCCAAGCTCTTCAGGCGCTTCAAGCAGCTGGACATGAGCAAGACCCGGGCGGCCGGGGGGACGGGGCTCGGGCTCTACATCACGAAGACGCTGGTGGAAGGCCACGGCGGGACCGTGGGCGCCGAGAGCGATCCAGGGGACGGCAGCACGTTCTGGTTTGCGTTGCCTCTGGTATAGCTGGACAACGCTCTTCGGCAGTTCGAGCCGGGATTTGCCGGCGGGACAGGGCTAAGCTGGGGAGGTCCCTAGCAGGAGGTCCCGCCATGGCCGAGGCCAAGCCCCGTAACCAAAGCTCGCTCACGCCCGTTGCCGCCTTGATCGCGTTGGGGGTGGCGGTGTCCGCCTTCGTGAACAACAGCGACAAGCTGCCGGCGTTCGAAGGCCTGCGCCCGGCGGTGGTGAAGTTGCTGCCCGGCCTGCAAGCCAGCTGGCTGCTGAGCAAGACCTACGAGGTCAACGGCCGGGCCTGGAAGCTGGCCTCGATGACGCCCGTGACGGACTTCGTCGAGGCCGACATGGTGCCGGTCGAGTTGAGCGGACACCACCGGATCTTCACCAACAAGGCGCGGGGCTGGGGCGCCAACTCCCGGCCCTACGACCGGTTGTACCTGGAACTGGAGCCGCATGTGTATGCGGCCCTGCGCTGGCGCGACGTTCCGGACTAAAGCGCCGTTCTCGCGCGCCGACAGGCGGTTAAAGCGAGAAGGGCCTGACAGAAGCGCCTTTCCCGCAAAGGACGCTGTCCGAGGCGACGGACCCGCGCGCTAGTTCTTCTTCGAGAAGAGCTTGCCCAGGCCATTCTGGGCAGCACCACCCGCGGCGGCACCGGCGACGGCGGCCAGCGCCACGCCCGGCAGCAGGGTGGCGAGGCCGCCCAGCAGCCCGCCGCCTTCGGCTGCGGCCACCAAGAGGCCCGCGCCGCCCATCGCGTAGGCCGCGCCGATGGCGAGACCGCCGACCACGGCGCCGACGTTGACGTGGGCCTTGAAGCCGTCTGCCGCCCACTTGCCCAGGCGGCTGCCGCCGATCGCGCCGACCAGCAGGCCGGGCACCACGATCACCGCGGCGGCCGGGCTCAGCGCGTCCAGCATCTTGAAGACGAAGGCGAAGTAGCCCAAGCCCGCGGCGGCGCCGATGCCCTGGGCCACCTTGCTGGACGTCGTGGTCGGCGCCTTCGCGGGCGCCGCCGGAGCGGCCTTGACCACCGGCTTGGCGGCGGTGGGGCGGACGGTCGGGGCGATGCGGACGTTCGAGATGGACGACATGGGGCTGGCTCCTGAAAGTTGCTCGGTTGGGACGAGAAGGTTATCGCGTCCCCCGGGCAAAATAAGGTAAAGGGCCGGCTGTGATGACGTTAAGGAATGGTGAAGGGAGTTTGAGAGGGCTTCACAACCGACCGTCCATGCGCAGCACGATCGCCTCGTCCAGGATGCCGGCGTCCGCGCCGCTCTTGAGGTGGAGGTTGCCGCCCACCTGGTAGAACCCGCGCATGGCCTGGCCGCCGTGTTGGAGCAGGTCGAGGCGGGCGTGGTCGTGCTGCAGCGTGGGGCCGGAGCGGGGGGCGGGGTCGTGGATGATCGGGCGCAAGGGGTCCTGGTGGTCGTAGCCCACCACCGTGACCCAGTGGCCGGCGAAGATGTGGTAACGGTCGGTCTGGCGGTTGTAGGTGTACCAGCCCAGCTTGAGCCAGACGGCGCCGTCGCCCTCCAGCCCGCGCGCGATCCAGGCCGGGTCCGGCGCGCCGGCGCGGGCCAGGAAGCGCGGCGCGATCTTGGCACCGGTGCCCTGGTAGGACAGGCGGGCCTGGGGGGCGCCGTGGTCCTGCATGTAGCGCTCCAGGCCCTCCAGGATCTGGTGGGCGGAGGTGCCCGAGGTATAGGTGGTGCGCATGTAGCGCGGCCCGCCCAGGAGCGCGGCCAGGCCGCCCTGGCCGGCAGGCGAGTCCACCTCGCGTTGGGCCAGCGTGGGGTAGCCGTGGCGGGTGAACCAGACCAACGAGTTGGAGACCGCCACGGGCCCGCAGTAGGCGGCGCCGCCGTCGGGGAGCCCGGCTTCCGGCAGGCTCTGCATGAGGTCGGGCGTGTCCGCGGCCTTATCGGGAGCGGCGGCTAACAAGAGGGCGGCAAGCAACAGGCGCATCGCGCCATTCTACGACACACCGGCCCCGCGCAGCCAGCCCTCCAGCTGTTCCAGGCCCATGACGCCGCTCTGGCGCGCCACCACCTTGCCCTCCTTGAAGAGCAGCAACGTGGGGATGCCTTGGATCTTCAAGCTGCCCGCCACGCGCGGGTTCTCGTCGCTGTTCAGCTTGCCCACCACCAGTTTGCCGGCCAGGCGCCCGGCGATCGCCTCGATGGTGGGGGCCAACATGCGGCAAGGCCCGCACCAGGGGGCCCACACGTCGACCAATACGGGCAACTTGCTGTGCAGCACGTCGCGCTCGAACGAGGCGTCCGTGAGGTGGATGGGCTCGGACGAGGTCGTGGGCGCGCCCCGGACCGGGCCGGCGTCAATGGCGGCGTTGCAGCGTCCGCAGTGGGCGCCGGCGCGCCCGCGCTGGATCCGGTTGCGCGCGCCGCAGTGGGCGCAGGGGACGATGATCGGTCCGACGGTGGGCATGGCGGTCTCCTCCTGCTTCCATCGTGCCAGCCAGCGAGCCCCGAGGCTACGGCCGCTTGGATGTTTGCGCCGCGGCCGGTTCGGCGTAAGCTGATCGCGTTGATGACGAGAGGAGTTTGACCGATGGACCCGATCGAGTTCCGCGGCGAAATGCCCACCATGGCGCCCATCGAGATGCAGGCCGGCGAGCTGGTGGTAGACGAGGGGACATACGTCTGCCTGGTATGCAACCTACCGGGCAACGACATCAGCCTCCTGCCTGGCGACGAGCTTCCCGAGTGCTCGCAATGTGGCATAGACGCCCGTTGGGTCAAGGTCTAGCTCACGCACGAAGCCCCAGCCAACCGGCTGGGGCTTCGTACATCAGGTGGCGACCGGTTAACTTATCGGGGTTGGCGGGCGGCGAACAGCGTCAGGCGCGCGTCGGCCGGCCGGGTGCTCTTGCCGGCGAGTTCCAGCTGGGCCACCGCCCGCTGGTAGTTCTTGCCCTCCGCGCTCAGCTGCGCGATGAAGAAGCGCGCGGTCGCGTCGTGGCGATCGAAGTAAACGGCGCGGTCGAAGGCAGCGAGCGCTTCCGCGCGGCGGCCGGTGTCCATCAGGACCATCCCCAGCCGGCGGTGCGCTTCCGCGCGGCTGGGCGTGCATTTCAGCACCGCGCGCAGCGTGGCTTCGGCCTCCGCGTGGCAGCCCAGCATGTGCTGGCTCTCGCCCAGGTAGTAGCGGACGTCCAGGTCGTGCGGGGCGATCGCCACCGCCTGGGCGTAGATCTTGTACGCCTCCAGCGCCTGCGCGCTCTCGCGGAAAATCGTGCCCAGCGCCATATACGCCGCCAGGCAGGTCAGGTCGTCCGCCAGCGCCTGGCGCAGGAACGGCACCGCCTCCGCGCGCCGCTCCGCCTGGAAGGCGTCCAAACCCTTTTGCAAGGGCGTGCGCTTATCTTCCGGCTTTTCGCCCGCCACGACTTTCAAATGCTCGTAATAAGCACGCCACATCGTCCAACTCCCACGGACCCATCCACCCGGGTCCACCCTTACGCCAAGGAGGTTATCCTGTTAGGGTTGCTAAACTGACGTCAAATCTATGTTTGGGACTATTAAATAGCTGTTAAATGGGCTCCCGATGTTAAACTAGACCCATGACCACCGACTTCCCCGCGCTCGCGCGCTTCGAACGGATCTTGATCGACCAGGAGGGCCGCGTCGGCGAGGCCGAGGCGGACGCGGCGATCGCCGCCCTCGAAGAGTACCTGGCCTCGGGCGCGCAGCTGGGCCGCGGGCTGCGCGAGCTGACGGCGCGCTTCCGCCCGTCCGACGAGACCGGCGCCATGCTGGCCTACCTCTACGTCGTCACGGTGGACGCGGCCACGCACGACGGCCGGGACGCTGCCCTGGGGGCGTATGCCGAGAGCGGCAAGCCCTTGGCGGAGGCCGCGCGCCGGCTTTATGACACCCTGATCTCCGACGCCTTCCGCCTGAAAGTCGGCAAGCGCCCCATCCAGGGCGGGAACCGGGGCTGCTCGCCGACGTGAGCCCGTTTGCTCCCTTTCGGCCCGGGGTATAGCGGGGTCAGGAAGAGGACAAGGACGTTCCCGTGATCCGTAAACATTCCCATGGCGCCGCTGTTCCGCAGCCCCGCGCCATACCCGCCGCCAGCCCCGAGTCGACCGAAGCCGAAGCGCTGCGTGCGTCCGATCGTGACCACTACATCAGCGGCCGCAAGCGGCTATCGCCCGAGGCGCTCGATCCTCCGAGCATCTACCCGGAGTTGACCGGCAGCACCGCGCTGTATCACCTGGGATTGGCCGTCAGGCAATTCGAAGCGGAGGGTTAGGCTTGAAGCGTCTGGGGCTGGCCATCTTGATGATCCTGGCCGGCTGCCACACCCCCACGCCGACCAAGACCACGACGACGGCCCGTTCGCCCCAGCCCAGCGCCGCCCCCAGCGTGGTCCCCAGCCCCACCAAGCCGCCCTCCACCGCGCCTTCGCTGAAGGGCTACGGCCTGGTCCTCGGCGTGGACGGCAAGCCCGCGGCCGACGTCGAGGTGCGCGGCTTCCTGATTTCGCCCAACGGCGGCACCATCATCGGCAACAACGGCAGCACCATCATCAGCGACGGCGGCGGCACCCTGATCGGCAACAACGGCGGCTCGTTCCACCTGCTCGCCACGCCCACGCTCACCGCCATCACGGATGCCAACGGCCGCTTCAAGCTCACGGCCCCCGACGGCCAGCACGTCAACCTCGAAGCCGTGCAGGACGACACCCACAAAGCCTTACAGCGCGACATCTCCGGCATCGTGGACGGTCTGACCATGCAGCTGGCGCCCACCGGGGACCTGACGGGCGACGTCAAGGCAGACGGCGTGACGGACCTCAAGGGCGTGGACGTCTACATCGCGGGCACCGGCTACATCGCCAAGACCGACTCCGCCGGCCACTTCAGCTTGCCGCATGTGGCGGCGAACACCTACGCCGTCACGGCCGAGAAGCTGGGGCTGGGCAATGCGGTGGCGGAGGGCGTGCAGGTGAAGTCCGGCCTGCCGGCCAGCGTGACGCTGACGCTGGTCAAGACCTTGCCGCTGATCAAGACGCTGGCGCCCACTGCGGGCGCACCGGGGACCAAGGTCACGATCACGGGCGACCACTTCGCGGCCGCCAGCGGCCAGATCCTGCGCGTCACGTTCGGTGGCGCCGAGGTGGCCGCGCCGAAGCGCATCAACGACCAGACGCTGGAGGTGGAGGTGCCCGCGGGCGCGGCCTCGGGCGACGTGGTCGTGACGGTCGGCGAGGTGGGCAGCAAGCCCGCCACCTTCGCCGTGGCCAAGACCTTGCAGGTGCTGGCGTTGGTGCCGCACCTGGTGGTGGGCTCCACGCCCAAGCTGGGCGTGGTCGCCAAGGACGCGGCCGGCAAGCTGGTGGAGGGCGCGCCGCTGGCCTGGACCGCCACCGGCACCGGCGGCAGCGTGGCGGCGGACGGCACGGTCACGGCCAAGGCCGAGGGCACGCTGGCGGTCTCCGTGGCCTGTGGCAGCCTGACGGCCACCGCCACCTTCGAGGTGCACGCGGCGCCGTACCTGGCCACGGTGGCCGGTACCAGCGAGTTCGGCACGGTGGATGGGCCCGGCGGCGTGGCGCGCTTCGGCTACCCGGAGTCGTTGTGCGTGGCCAAGGACGGGCGCCTGCTGGTGGGTGAAAACTCCGACATCCGCGTGATCGACGCCGGCGGCCAGGTCACGACCCTGGCGGGCGGACCGGAGATCGGCAAGACCGACGGGCGCGGCAAGAGCGCGGGCTTCCAGACCGCCGCGGCCATCGTGGAGCTGCCGGACGGCAACCTGGTGGTGGCGGACGTTTACAACCACGCCCTGCGGCTGGTGACGCCGGACGGCACCGTCACCACGATCGCCGGCGCCCTGGGCGTCTCCGGCACCGCCGACGGCCCTGGCGCCACGGCCCGCTTCAACCGGCCGTGCGGCCTGGCGCTGGCCGCCGACCAGAAGCTCTACGTGTGCGACGGCAGCAACAACCGCGTGCGCGTGGTGGACCTCGCCAAGCCCGACCGCCCCGTGACCACCCTGGCCGGCCAAACCGCGGGCTTCGCGGACGGCGACGGCCTGGCCGCGTCCTTCAAGTACCCCGCCGGCCTGGCGCTGGGGCCCGACGGCACGCTCTACCTGGCGGACCAGGGCAACCAGCGCGTCCGGGCCATCACGCCGGCCGGCAAGGTCACGACCGTTGCGGGCGGCGGCCCGGCGCCCACCAGCGGCTACGCCAACCTGGTCGACGGTCCCGCCGCCACGGCGCGCTTCTCGTCGCCGCAGAACCTGGCCGTGGACAAGGCCGGCACCATTTACGTGGCGGACCGCTACAACCAGCGCGTGCGCAAGATCGCGGCCGGCGTGGTGAGCACCCTGGCGGGCTCCGGCGACCCGGAGTACGGCACGGTGGTGTTCAACACCGCGGATGGCCCGCTCACCACCGGCAAAGTCGGCCAGGTCGGCGGCGTGGCGGTACTGCCGGACGGCACCCTGGTGTTGGGGACCCACAACCGCATCATGGCCATCATCGCGAACTAACCGGCTTCGACGCGCGCCGGCACCGTGGCCGGCAGGGTGAACCAGAAGGTGCTGCCGGCGCCGGGCTCGCTCAGCACGCCGATCTCGCCGCGGTGGCCTTCCACCAGCGCCTTGGCGATCGAGAGCCCCAGCCCCGTGCCGCCGCTCTGCCGCGTGGCGCTCATGTCCAGCTGTTGGAAGCGCGCAAAGAGCTTGACGACCTGGTCCGGCGGGATGCCCACGCCCGTGTCGATCACCTGCGTCAGCACGCGGTCACCGTCCATTGCCGCGCGCACCGTCACGTTGCCGCCCGCGGGCGTGAACTTGATGGCGTTGGTCACGAGGTTCGTGAGCACCTGGATCACGCGCGGCCCGTCGACCTCCAGCGGCACGTCCACGTCGACGTGCGCGGTGAGCCGCACGCCCTTGCGCGCGGCCAGCGGCGCCAGCGTGCCGATGGCGTCCTCGAACAGGGGCGCCAGCAGCTGAACCTCGCGCGTCAGCGCCAACTTGCCGGCCTGGATCTTGGCGAAGTCCAACAGGTCGTTCACCAGCGCCAGCATGCGGTCGGAGCCGGCCATGATCTTGCCCACCTGCCGGTGCTGCTCCTCGTTGAGCGTGCCGGCCAGCTCGTCGTCCAGGATGCTGGCGAAGCCCAGGATGAAGTTCAGCGGCGTGCGCAGCTCGTGCGAGATCACGCTCAGGAACTCGTCCTTGTAGCGATCGGCCTCCAGCAAGCGCGCGTTGGCCTCCGCCAGGCTGCGGCGGTTGCGGGCCTGTTGCGCACCCAGCATGGCGATCGCCAACACAAAGAGCGTGCTGACACCCACCAGCGCGCCGTCCAGCTCCGCCACGTCGAGCGTGGCCTGCAGCGGGGCCATGCCCACGTCGGAGGGCGTGAAGGTGACGGCCGCCAGCGTGGTGTAGTGCACGCCGGCCAGCGCCAGGCCCAGGGCCGCCGGCCCGCCCCAGCGCCCCGGCGGGTGCACCAGCAGCCAGAGCATGCCGATGCCCGCGGCCAGCGCCACCACGAAGCCCAGCACCACGGTGGCGGGGTGGTAGGAGATCATGGCGGGCACGCGCAGGGCCGCGATGCCGGCGTGGTGCATGGCCGTCAGCGAGACGCCCAGCACGCAGCCGCCCAGGACGAGGTACGGCAGCCGCCGGGCCGCGAGCGCCAGCGCGGTGCTGGCGCCGATCACGGCCACGACGAGCGCCAGCCCCAGCAACAACGGCTGGTAGTGGACCGCCACGGGCAGTTCCAGCGCCCGAACGCCCACCACGTGCATGCCCCAGGCGCCCAGCCCGAGCGCCAGGCCGGCGGGCCGGCGTTGCAGACGGAAGGCCAGGAACGAAGCAACCAGGCCGATCGCGAGCGACAACACGACCCGGAACAAGTCGTACGTCGGCGCCAGCGGCATCAGCCCTCCCCTATACCTGGATGAACTCCGTCTCCACGTCCGCGACGTGGGCCTCGAACTGGTGGTTTTCCAGCCATTCGATGGCCTTGGACAGCACCTCGTTGACGTGCCTTTGCTCGTTGCCGCAGAGCACCACGCCGATCGTGGCCGCGTCATGGACGTCGTTCTGGCCCACCTCCGCGGCGTGCAGCGCGAACTTGTTCATGAGCTTCTGGACGATGGGCTTCACGACGGATCGCTTGTCCTTGAGCGAGCCGATGTCCGTGAGCTCCAATTCCACCTTCGCCACCCCGATGATCATGGCTTCAGTGTAGCAGCTTCGGGGGTGGTCAAGACCAGCCAGGGTAGGGTTTAATTGGGAGATGACGCTGATGAACGAACCCCAAACGCATGCCCGCGATTTGATGGACCTCGAGGATCGCCTCGGCGCCCACAACTACCACCCGTTGGGCCTCGTGATTGCAGAGGCCAAGGGCGCCTGGGTAACGGACAGCGAGGGCCGGCGCTACCTCGACTGCCTCAGCGCGTACTCGGCGGTGAACCAGGGCCACGCCCACCCGCGCATCATGCAGGCGATGGTGGAGCAGGCCTCCAAGGTCACGCTCACCAGCCGCGCCTTCCACAACGACCAGTTGGGCCTGTTCTACCAGCGCCTGATCAAGCTGACGGGCATGGACCGCGTCTTGCCCATGAACACCGGCGCCGAGGCCGTGGAGACGGCGATCAAGGCCGCCCGCAAGTGGGCCTACTACGTCAAGAAGGTGCCCGCCAACCAGGCGGAAATCATCGTGTGTGAAGGCAACTTCCACGGCCGCACCGTCACCATCATCAGCGCCTCCACGGAGGCCCAGTACCGCGACGGCTTCGGGCCCTACACGCCCGGCTTCAAGGTCATCCCCTACGGCGACTTCGCGGCCCTCAAGGCCGCCATCACGCCCAACACGGCCGCGTTCCTGTTCGAGCCGATCCAGGGCGAGGCCGGCATCATCGTGCCGCCGGACGGCTTCCTGCGCCAGGCCGCGGAGCTGTGCCGCGAGCACAACGTGCTGTTCATGCTCGACGAGATCCAGACCGGCCTGGGCCGCACCGGCAAGACGTTCTGCTTCCAGCACGAAGGCGTCGCGCCCGACGTGCTGGTGCTGGGCAAGGCCCTCTCGGGTGGCTTCTACCCCGTCTCTGCCATGCTCGCCCGCCAGGACGTGATGGACGTGTTCAAGCCCGGCGACCACGGCTCCACGTTCGGCGGCAACCCGCTGGGCTGCGCGGTGGCGATCGCCGCCCTCGACGTGCTCGAGGACGAGGACCTGGCCGGCCGCGCGCGCGATTTGGGCGCCAAGGTCTTCGCGATGCTGCACGCCATGAAGAGCCCCCACGTGGTCGAGGTCCGCGGCAAGGGCCTGATGATCGGCATCGAGCTCAACGTGGCCGCCCGGCCCTTCTGCGAGGCGCTCTGGGCCCGCGGCGTGCTCTGCAAGGAGACCCACCACAAGGTGATCCGGTTCGCGCCGCCGCTGGTGGTGGACGAAGCGGACCTCATGCGGGCCGTGGATCAGCTCTGCGAGGTGCTCTCCGCCCCGGTCAACGACGGCCCCTAGATTAAATAACACCCAGCTCCCAGTTAAGAGTGCGTTAATCAAATGTGGATCGGGTCAGGTGGGTCTGCCGGCGCGAGATAAGGGACTGGGAGGAGTTCCACCATGCAGCAAGTTCGCGTCCGCGTCGGTCAATCCCTGTCCACCATCGCCCTTCGGTACAACACGACCGTTGATGCGATCATGGCGGCGAACCCCACCATCCAGAACAAGGACATGATCCACATCGGCGATCGCCTGGACATCCCCGGCCGGGATGACCGCATCGCCCACGTCCGCAACGTGCCGTTGCCCATCCCCCGGCCCACGGACATCGACGGACCCAAGCCCGTCTCCCCGGCCCGTCCCCCGGTCGCCCCCACGGCCCCGACCGCCCCGCGCAACCTGGCCAACCTGTCGGAAGCCGACATCCAGGCCCTGACCCGCGCCGTCGCCGCCGAAGCCCGTGGCGAGAGCCCCGCCGTGTGGGAGGCCGTGGCCCAGACCATCATCAACTACAGCCGCCAGACCGGCATGTCGATCCCGCGCCTGGTGCGCACCAGCTACCTGAGCTCCAACTTCGACGGCAACCGCCACTTCTACACGATGGCGATGGGCCGCATCCCCAACCACGACGCCATCCGCCGCGCCGTGTTGGGCGCCGCCGACTACAAGAGCCCGGTGGGCCGCCGCAGCCACTTCTACGACACCTCGATCGGCATGCCCTCGTGGGGCGATCGCCACTCCCGCGTGCAGGTCGGCCACGTCGTCTTCCTGAACAGCAAGTAGGGCGCGCGTCCTGCAGCTGGACCAACGTCCAACGGCCTCACCCCCTACTGCTGCCGTGCAGGCTGTCCAATACTGACCAAGGGGGCTTTGAGCGGGTATAAAAGGCTGGATGTCACGTCTAGCCCCCTTGCTCCTTGCCATAGCCACCCTCTCGGCGTGTACCGCGGTGGACACCACGTCGGTCAACGTGTCGAGCACCGGCATCAAGGCCGCCGCCGACCTGTCGGGCGTGGCGCGCGTGCCGGCGAAGTTGCTGTCGCCAAACGGCGGCACGATCGTCTCGAACAACGGCGGCACGATCATTTCGGATGGCGGCTCCACGCTGGTGGCGTCGAACAGCAGCCGCTACTTGCTGGCGCTGGGTGCCGAAGACCCGCTGCCGGACGCGCTGGTCTACCTGACGGACCCCAAGGACAACTTCTACCGCGCCTCCGGCAAGATGATCAGCACCATCACCGGCAGCCTGGGCGAGTACCGCTTCAACGGCGGCGTGCCCAAGAAGCAGCCCGTTATCGTCAACGCGATCCTGGCCGGCAACCGGCGGCTGGTGGGCTTCACCGTGCCGGAGGATGGCACGCCGCAGAAGGTGGATCTGTCCGTCTCCAGCACCTACGTCACGGAGTTCCTGCGCCAGCAATCGGCCGGCGACGGCCGGAGCATGGGTAGCTACGACCTCAAGCTGCTGGACGACCTCTCCGCCAAGACCAAAACCCTGCTCGTGAGCGACAGGCTGTCCGTGCCGGACCTCGCCATCGGCAGCATCCCCGACATGGACCGCGGCTACGCCCTGACCGTGGGCCAGACCCAGGATTTGGGCGACCTGTGGGCCAAGGTGCTGGGCCGCCGCGTGCTCGCGCTCTTGACCGTGGCCGGCACGGGCAACTCCGGCAGCTCCGGCGACGGTAGCGCCGCCACCGCGGCGGAGTTCTACCGGCCGCGCCAGGCCGTGAGCGACGCGGCCGGCAACATCTTCGTGGCGGACGAGGGCAACCACAAGGTGCGCCGCATCGACGCCAAGACCGGCAAGATCACGACGGTGGCCGGCAACGGCAAGGGCTCGTACGGCGGCGATAACGGCCCCGGCGCCCAGGCCGCGCTGTTCAACCCGCGCTGCGTGGCGCTGGACGGCGCCGGCAACCTCTACATCGGCGACCAGACCAACGCGCGCATCCGCCGCGTCGACGCCAAGACCCAGGTGATCACCACGGTGGTGGGCAACCCAGGGCCGGACGGCAACGGCGGCTTCCTGTTCGGCTATTCCGGGGACGGCGGGCCGTCGCAGCAGGCGCAGATCTACCAGCCGCGCTCGATCACCTTCGACAGCGCGGGCAACATGTTCTTCGCCGACTCCGAGAAGGACACCAACTTCCACACCGTCCGCCGCGTCGACGCCGTCACGGGCATCATCACCACGGTGGTGGGCCAGGCCGGCCTGCCGGGCGCCTTCGACGGCGACGGCGGCCAGCCCGCGCGGGCACGCCTGAACTACCCCAACGAGATCTGCTTCGACGCCCAGGGCCGCTTGCTGATAGCCGACACCGGCAACAGCTGCATCCGGCGCGTGGACTTCAAGGCCAACACCATCACGACGCTCGCGGGGGTCGGCGGGCATGACGGGGAGGACCCGGATGGCTTGCAGGCCCTCAAGACGCGCCTGAGCAGCCCCTACGGCGTGGCGATCACGGCCGACGGGCGGCTGTACATCAGCGAGCGGGGGACGGAGAAGATCGTGACGGTGGGCTCGGATGGCGTGGTCCACACCGTGGCCGGCGGCGGCACCGACGTGCGCGAGGGCGATGCGCGGCGCACCAAGCTGACGCAGCCGCACGACCTGTGGGTCGAGCCGAACGGGAACGTGCTGATCGCGGACACGCGCGGCTCGCGCATTCGCCGCCTGATCACCCGCTTCGGACTTTAACTTGCGCCGGCTGACGCGCGGGTCCATTGCGTTGGCAAGCGTCTGTCGCTGGATAGGCGCTTCTGTCAGGCCCTTCGCCAGGCACTTCGGCCTGGCTCACGGCGCTTTAACCTGGTTCGTCGCGCTGGCCCTGCTGTCCGGTTGCCCGGGCAAGTCTCCCGTCACGCCCACCAGCACCAAGGCGCCCTCGCCGGCAGCGTCCACGACCACCACCTCGGCCACCCCGACGCCCCCGTTGCTCGCCAGCCCCACGCCCGGGCCGATCGGCGCCAGCCCCACGGCGGCCCCGTCGATCGCGCCGCCCACCGTCGCCAGCCTCACGGGCATCGTGCGCGTGCCGGTCTACATCGTCTCGACCTCCGGCAGCGGGATCATCTCGAACAACGGCGCCGCGATCATCTCGGATGCCGGCAGCGGCATCGTCTCGACGTCGGGCAGCGGCATCGTCTCGACCTCCGGTAGCGGCTATCACGTGGCCGCCGCGCCCGAACAGCTGCCCCTGGTGGGCGCCAAGGCCGTGCTGTACACCGCGGCCGGCACCAAGGTGGCCGAGGCCACCACCGACGCCAAGGGCCAGTACGCCTTCACCAACGCCCTCGACCCCCACAACATGATCCTCAAGGTGGAGCTGCCCAACGGCCTGGGCACCCTCTCCGCCATCGCCCCCAAGAGCGCCAAGTCCACCGACATCGACCTCGTCAGCTCGCTCACCACCACCTACATCGTGGACCGCTACGTCGCGACCCAAACGGGCTTGGACGCCGTCACCATCCTGGACAAGCTCCCCGCCGACGTGGAGGCTACCACACGCGCCACGACCGCCACCGCGCTGACGGCCGGCCCGGACCGCCTGACGGCCGACAAGGTGGTGGCGGCCGTGACCTCGCTGCGCCAGCAGGACGCGGCGCTTGATCGGCAGTTGGAGGCGGTCAAGAAGCTGCTGGTGGCCGCCGGCCAGTCCGACCTGGGCGCGGGCCGACCCGGCACGGAGGTGGCGCTCACCTTCGTGCGCGACCTGGCCATTGCCCCGGACGGCGCGCTCCTGATCGGCGACGTGCACCGCATCTGGCGCCTGGCGCCCGACGGCACGCTGCAGACCTTGGTCGGCGAAGGCAACTCCTACGGCCTTTTCGAGCCGCCCGTCGAAGGCCTGAAGGGCCCGCTGGCGGGCCTGCGCGCGCTCAAGCGCCTGGCCGTGGGCCCCAAGGGCGACGTGATCATGTACGAGCCGGGCGATGACAACGGCGGCGCCTACATGTTGCGCCTGGCGCCGGACGGCATCATGCACACGATGGTCTCCACCACCTCCACCTACGAGCCCGTCGACATGGCCTTCGACCCCGCGGGCGACCCGCTGGTGCTGGACACCACGGGCAAGTTCTCGAGCCTGAAGCAGTCCAAGGAGTACAACCCCGTCGTGGGCACGATCTTCACGCCCAAGTATACGGTGGTGGGCCCCCTGGCCTCCAAGCAAGCGGGACGCGATGCGGCGGGCAACCTGTACGTCTGCGACGGCCTGGCCATCTACAAGTTCGACCCGGCCGCCAACAAGACCACGCGCGTGTTCGATTCCAGCGGCGCGGTGATGATGGACCACCTGGGCAACGGCTTCTACCGCGACGCGGCGGGCAAGCTGGTGGTGCACACGGCCGCCGGCAACGACCTGGGCCTGCCCACCGCGGGGCTGACGGGCACGGTAGGCGCCTACGCGCTGGCGCCGGACGGCGTGGCCTACGCCGTAACGGACGGCAAGCTGGTCTGGCGCCTGGGCGGCGGCAAGGCCGCGGTGGTGGCCGGTGGCGGCACGGCCACGGACGGTCAGCAGGCCGGCAGCCTCGCCATCACGGCCCTGGGCGGCGTGGCGCCCCTGCCCAACGGCGACCTGATCGTGGGCAACGGCCACCAGGTGCAGCGCGTGGCCGCGGACGGCAAGGTCACGCTGTTGGCCGGCACGGCCGCGGGCGGCAGCTCGACGGGCGACGGCGGCGACCCGCTGGCGGCCAACTTCACCGGTCCCCGCATCGTGCGCGCGGACGGCGCGGGCAACTTGTACCTGGCCGACAACCTGTTCGACAGCCTGCCCACCGTGCCGATCCGCAAGCTGAGCGCGGACGGCAAGCAGCTGAGCACGCTGTTCACCCCGCAGTGGG
Organism: Cyanobacteria bacterium RYN_339; assembly: GCA_028287685.1. GTDB lineage: Bacteria > Cyanobacteriota > Sericytochromatia > S15B-MN24 > JAQBPE01 > JAQBPE01. The sequence continues at coordinate 19,465 of JAQBPE010000407.1, forward strand.
TGGCGGACATGGTGGTGGCAACGGACGGCACGCTCTACTGGGCCGACGAGGACGCCCAGTTCCACTACTTGGTGAAGCGGCGCAAGCCCGACGGCACGATCGAGACCGTGACCACGGACTTCTTCGGCCGCCCGATGCTGGCCTGGATGCCCGGCGGCGAGCTCGCCATCTGGCCCCAGGCCAGCGGCAAGGGCCTGGCCTGGAAGGACGGCGTCACGCGCCCGCTCACCATGTACGAGTACAGCGAGTCGGCGCCTTCCCCTCGCCGCTCGGGCGATCGCCCCGGCAACATGGCCGTGGATGCCACCGGCCGCTTCTACTTCGCCGACACCACGCTCAACGCCGTCTACCGCTGGGATCCGGCGGCGGACAAGTGGGAGAAGCTGGCGGGCGGCGGCGCACGCCTGCTGAACGGCACCAGCGTGGACACCAGCCTGGACCGCCCCGGCTACCTGGCCTTCGGTGCCAACGGCGACTTGTACATCGGCGACGTGGGCCACAAGCAGGTCAAGAAGCTCGCCAAGGCGGACTTGCAGTAACGCTTAGACGGCGCGCAGGTACCTAAAGAAGGCGTCGGCGTCCAAGATCTTGCCCGTGGCTTCCTCGATCTTCACCGGCCAGCTCTTGCCGGCGCCCGGCAGGTAGAACTGGTTCATCAAGAACTCGCCCACGCGCGGGTTGTCGAGCAAGGTGCCGTCCCGCGCCAGCAGGTACTCGCGCGTCTGGCGCGCGATCAGCTCCGCGATCACGTAGTTGTGCCAGTTGATGGGCAGGCTCACCGTCATCTGGTCCGCGGCCCAGCGCATGCCGGCGCTGGCGGGCAGGTCGAAGCCGCCGCAGCTCTTCTGCAGTTGCAGGAAGAAGGCGTCCTGGTCCATGTCCTGGTTGACGTACAGGGCGTGCTCGAAGCGCACGTTCACCAGCAAGGTGCGCATCCAGGCCAGGGCGGCGTAGCGGGCATGCTTGCTGTAGGCGTCCAGGTCGTCGGCCGACATGTCGAAGTTGGCGCGCACCCAGAGCGGGTCGGACACGAACGACTCGTAGAAGACCGCCATGCCCTCGTTGAAGGCCATGTCCTCGACGTTGAGGAGGATCGAGTTCATGCCCGCGTTGCGGAAGTGCATGGCGTGGCCGAACTCGTGGAAGAAGGTGCGGTAGAAGCGCGGGCCGTCCGCCGGCGCGAACAGGATGGCGACGTCCTTGCCGGGCTCGATGCCGAAGCACAGCCCGCCCATCGAGAAGCTGTCGCAGCGCATGGCCGGGATTTGGGTGGCGGAGGCGGGGAAGCCCCAACCACGCAGCAGCTTCTCCATGCGGGTCTGGGCGCCCGTCTGGTCGAAGGTCTCCGGGGGCAGCGGCGAGACCACGTCCACGGCATAGGCCACGTCCCAGGGCTGCAGGCGCTCCACGCCCAGCATGCGGGCCAGATCCTCGCACATCGCCGCGTAGGGGGCGGCGGTCTCGCGTTCGATCGTGTCGAGCACGCCCAACAGCCATTCCTCGTTGATGTTGCTGTGCTTCCAGCGCAGGTCCACGAAATCCCGGTAACCCAGGTTCCGCGCCAGGCGGTTGCGCTGCTCCACCAGGTGGATGATCGCCTCGCGGCTCTCCTCGCCCATGGGGAGGAAGGCCTCCCAGGCCTGTTGGCGGGCGCCGCGGTCGGCGTCGCGCTTGATCACCTGGTTGAGCTGGCCGGAGGAGAGCTGCTTGTCGCCCACGGTGCCGCGGAACTTGATGAAGCGCTCTTCCAAGGGGGTCTGGTGCTCGGCGATCGCCGGGTCGCCGGCGATGCGGAACTGCAGGACTTGCTCGAGGAAGAGCTCGACGCGGCGATGGAGGAGTCCCGTAAGGTCGTCCAGGTTGGCGCGGCAGTGGCGCTCCACCATCTCGTCGTGGCAATACACCAAGTAGCACTCGCGGAAGCGATCCAGGTCGCCGGCGTCCTCGCCCTGGTACCGATCGAAGACCGCGCGGCACTCCGCGACTTGCAGCGCCCGGAAGTTCTCCTCGATCACGGCGAACCAGGCCGCAAAGCCTATTTCGCTGGGGAGCTCCTTGAACGGGTTGCGCAAACCCAACTTGACCGCCTCTTCCTGGGCGGCTTGAGTCAGGGTGTCGAGCGTGAGAGCCAAGGGATCGAACCTCTGGACGGGCGTCATCCTACCCAGCCACCATACCCGACTCCCACCGGGGTTAACCCGCCATGACGGGCAGGCTAAGGTGGAAGGCGGTGCCCGGTTGCGGTACCTTCGGCGCCAGGCCGTGATCCGCCGCGAGCGTGCTAGGCGAGGCCAGCCACAGGCGGCCGCCGTGGGCCTCCACCATTTGCTTGCAGAACGTCAGGCCCAGGCCCGTGCCGCCCAGCTTCTTGCGCTGGCGGCCGCCCACCTGGAAGAACTTCTCGAACAGGTGCGGCTGGGCCTCCGCCGGCACGCCGATGCCGGTATCCGCCACCACCATGTGCACCTCGTCCCCCTCCACCCACAGCCGCACCAGCACGCCGCCGCGCTGGGTGTACTTCAGGGCGTTGCTCGTGAGGTTGGCGATCACGCGCATCAGCTTGGTCTCTTCGCCTGCCACCCGCGGCAGATCGTCCGGCGCTTCCAGCACCAGGGCCAGGCCCTTCATGCCGGCCACCGGCTGCTGCAGCTCCAGCGCCGTGGCGGCCAGGGCCGCCAGATCCACCGGGTCGCGATCGATCACCACCTTGCCGGCCTCGCTCTTGGCGACGTCCAGCAGATCGCCGATCATCGCGTTGGCGAGGTGGGCGCTGTCGAGGGCGGTCTTGATCATCTGGCCGCGCAGGGCTTCGTTGGCGGCCAGCTCCGGTAGCGCCAGGGCGCTGAGCGAGGCGATCACGCCCGTGAGGGGCGATCGCAGATCGTGGCCCAGCATGTGCGCGAAGTCGGCCTGGAAGGTGGCCAGCTCCTCCAGCCGCCGGATCAGGAGGTTGCGTTCCAGGATCGGCGTGGCCCGGCGGGCCAGATCCTGCATCAGCTCCAGCTCGCTGGCGGGGAAGGCCGTGGTGAAGGGCAGGCAGACGAGGTGCCCCAGCGTCTGCCCGCCGCGCTGGAAGGTGAAGACGAAGGCGCCGTCGGAGCCGCCGCGACCCGCCTGGACGTCCTCCAGCAAGGCCTGGCCAACGGGGCTGGCGGCCGGGTGGAACCAGCGGCCCTCGCCGGCGGCGATGCCCAGCCAGCGCACGCGCACCACGCGCGTGATCAGCTCGAAGAGGCACACGCAGAACCCGTCCAGGTCCGTGCCTTCTTCCGCGGCCTTCAGGATCTCGCCCGTCAGGCGCGCCCGGAAGAGCTCGCGGTCGAGCAGGTTGTTGGCCTTGGCCAGCACCTGCCGCCGGGCCACCTCGCGGTCCCGTTCCTTGCGCGCGGCCACCAGTTCGTCGTCGCCGCTCATGGCTTGGGCGTCAGTTGCAGACGCACCTGGTCCAGCACGTCCTGTAGGTCGAAGGGCTTGTGGATGTAGGCCACGGCGCCGCTGTCGAGGCCCCAGAAGCGGTCGCTCTGCTGCGTCTTGGCCGTCAGCATGATCACCGGGATGGCCGAGGTGGTGGGGTCGTCTTTCAACAGGCGCGCCACCTGGAAGCCGCTCATGTCCGGCATCATCACGTCCAACAGCACCAGATCGGGGCGCTGGGCCGTGCCCACCTCCACCGCCTCGATGCCGTCGGCAGCGGTCAGCGTCTGGAAGCCGTGCGCCTGGAGGTAGGTCTCCAGGATCATGCGGATGTCCGGTTCATCATCAACAATCAAGATGGTTGCTTGGGTCATTCTGCCGCCATACCCCGCATCACCTTGGCTGACACTTTGGACATACGTGTGTGCCGCGCTGCGCCACGACCATGCGCTCGATGAGGCCGCCGCACCGCTGGCAGGGCTCGCCTCCACGTTGGTAGACGGCGAAGCTGACCTGGTTGCCGCCCTGTTGGCCATAGCCGTTGCGGTAGTCGCGGAAGCTGCTGCCGCCCAGCGTGATCGACTTCGTCAGCACCTCCTGGATCGCGCCGTGGAGCGCCTTGGCCTCCTTGGCCTGCACGGCGGCGGCGGGGCGCTCCGGGTGGATCTTGGCGTGCCACAGCGCCTCGTCCACGTAGATGTTGCCCAACCCGGCGATCAAGGCCTGGTCTAACAGCAAGGGCTTGATCCGGGTGGATTTGCCGGCCAGGATCCGGGCGAAGACCGCGGGCGTGAAGCCGTCGCTCAGCGGCTCGACGCCGTGGTGGGCGTCCAGCGCCGCCAGGCCCGCGGCGTCCAGCAAGCGCACGCGCCCGAACTTCCGCACGTCGCGGAAGAAGATGCGGCGGCCGTCGTCCAGGGCCAATACCAGGTGGGTGTAAGGGTCGATCGGGTGGTCGGCGGGGTAGACCACCAGGCTGCCGCTCATGCGCAGGTGCACGGCCAGCGTCAGTCCGCCTTCCAGGGTCGCCAGCACCCACTTGGCGCGGCGCGCCACGGCGAGGATCTTGCGGCCGGCGATGCCCGCCCGGAAGCCCGCCTCGTCCGGCGTTTCGATCATGCGCGGCCAGTCGAGCCACTCCACGCCCGTGATCGTCCGGCCATTGGCCTGGGCGGCCAGGTCACGGGCGACGGTCTCGACTTCGGGCAGCTCGGGCATGGGCCCAGTTTACTCTCCGAACGGTGCATTAACAAGTTTAGGTGAAGCGACGCCTATAAAACGGCTAAGTTGGGGAGCGGTTGCATGTGGATCACGGACAAGATCGCCCAGGCGCAGCACTGGGTGCAGGACCATAAGCAGGTCCCGGAGAAAGTCGTCGCCGAGGGCGTCGCCTACGTGCGCGACCACCTCGACCTGGCGTTCCACGGCCCCGCGAAGGGCCCCTTCCCGACCCTGAAGGCGCTCCAGCAGAAGTTCCCCAAGGCCGGCCTGCCCGACCGCTTGATCGGCACGACCATCGACATCGAGGCGATGAACGCCAAGGGCGAGACCGCGGACAGCTTGATGGCGCGCGTCGCGGCGATGGGCATGAACAGCGTCCGGCTGGGCGCCTACTGGGACGACAGCCAGCCCAAGGCCGGCGTGGCACCGGACTTCAAGCGCCTGGACGACCTGCTGGCCGCCGCGCGGAAGTACAACATCAAGGTGGTCCTGACCGTGGGCGCCAAGGCCCCCAACTGGCCCGAGTTCCACGTTCCGACCTGGGCCAAGCCCAAGGATGCGGCGCACCCGGACCAGGACGCGGCCTTCCGGGCCAACACCGAGGCCTGGGTGGCGGCCGTGGCCAAGCGCTATGCCGCGGAGCCGGCGATCGCCATGTGGCAGGTGGAGAACGAGCCCTTCGACCCCTCCGGCCCGGCCGCCGGCCTGTTCGGCCAGGCCCAGGTCAAGCGCGAGGCCGCGATCCTCCGCAAGGCCGACGCCGGCCGCCGGCCCGTGATGGTGAACGTGTGGTCCAGCGGCACCAGCGGCGACGCCCTGAAGTCCGCCTTCGCCGTCGGCGATCTGGTCGGCCTGGACGTCTACAAGTCCGTGGGCATTCCCCAGGGCGCCTTCGAGCGCACGGTGGCGCTGCCCCAGCAGGCCCTGAAGCTGGCCAAGGCCACCGGCAAGCCCGCCATGATCGCGGAGCTGCAGGCCGACGACTGGGGCGGCTACCGCGCCAACAGCAACGACGTGGGCGATCTCACCCATGCGCTCGAGCGGATGGGCTTCCGCGATCTGCTCTTCTGGCGGCTTTCGCAGAACATCAAGAACGAGAAGCAGGGCGATCCGGGTCTGACGCGCACGGAGCGGTCCTTGGCCGTCGAAGCCCTCTCGCGCTGAGGGTGTTATTTTACTGTATCTTAACCTGATATTTAGAAAGTTTTAGCGAAGCGGCCCTATAAAACCACCAGGCTACCCGTGCCACAAGAGGTCTGTTGCATGTCGCGTTCGAAGTTCCATCCGCTCTGCACCATCTTGGTTGCCAGCTTGTTGCTGGCCACCGGTTGTGGTCGCACGCCGGTGGACCCCCTCGCCCCAACGGATTCGGCGAAGGGCGACAAGCCCGCCACCGACCCCGGTGGTGAAGAGCCCGGCCCCGGTCCCGTCGTGGACCCCGGCACCGGCGGCGGTTCGACCGGCGGCGGCAGCACCGGCGGCGGTTCCACCGGCGGTGGCGCCAAGCCCGCCCCCGCGCCGGCCAAGCCCGCGTCCGGCCTCAAGCCCATTCCCAAGCCCACGCCCATCCCGGCCGCCAAGGCCGCGGCCGGTGGCGGCGGCTCCGACCCCGCCAAGGCCATGAACGCCTTCGTGGGCCTCTTGCAGAACTTCGGTTACGACCTGGGCGAGGACGGCGTGGCGAATGCCCGCATGCAGCTCCAGCCCCTGCTCCACGCCGCCCCGGCGTACGCGCACTGGGTCGAGACGCCCGATCTGATCGACAAGTACAACATGCACAAGGACGCGTTCGCCAAGGCCAACATGCCGCTGAGCTTCGAGCAGTGGAAGGCCGCGGGCGTGGCGATGTGCCAGCGCGACCAGAGCTTCACGTTCTACGTGGCGCGCAAGGAGCTGTACCGCGGCATCTTGAAGGATCGCTACCACGACGTGCGCTCCGACAAGCTCTTGATCTTCTACAAGCGCCTGAACCGCACCAACCAGATGGTGACCTACACCGCCGACGGCGGCATCGACGACTTCGGCCTGTTCGGCGACCTGGACTGGCGCAACTTCATCCTCGTCCCCGGCGAGATGTACAACTAGCAGGAGCCCGCCGTGAAGTTCCGTTCCGCGCTCATTCCGCTTACTTGCGCCCTGCTGCTGGCCGGCTGCGGCCGTGGCCTGCCCGGCACCGCCACGGCGGCCGCCTCGAAGGGCCTGCGGGCCCATGCGACGGGCTGGCAAGACACCGTCGTGCTGGACGATTTCAACCGCCGCCACGCCTACGGCGTCTACGCGCCGGACCACCACCCGTTCTTCAAGCCGCTGGTCTTCACCTTCGTGGGCCTGCGCGGCGGTGCCAACACGGCCCTCGAGCTGCTGGCGCCCGACCAGGAGACCCAGCCGCGCAAGGGCTTCGTGCTCCGCGAGGACCTGGGCGAGGCGGGCCTGTTCCTGCCGCCCAACGCCGACGAGAACTCCAAGCCCGCCCCGCACGTGCGCCTGGGCTTCCGCTGGGCCGTCAACGGCGCCGTGACGCAGGACCCGGCCATCTTCGCGATGACGGTCTTCCAGCTCGAGAAGAAGGCGGCAGACGGCACGGAAGGCTCGATCGGCCTGGCCTATGCCTGGACCAACGAGAAGTACTGCCCCGGCCAGATCTTGAAGACCGTGATCGGCGAGGGCGAAGACGCCATCCCCACGCGCGTCCTGGTCGTACACTCCGGCACCGGCTTCGGCCCCAAGCCCTGCGGCGCCAGCATCCTGGAAGAGATGATGAGCACCAGCACGGTGGAGCAACGCAGCCTGGAGGCCGACCTGGCCTACATCCATGGCCGCTTGCCCTTCGACGCGGGCGGCAACGACGCGGCCTCCACGGCCTCCGGCCAGGCCGATCGCACGAGCTGCCCCCAGCCCGCCGGCGCCATGGCCGTCGGCGACCCGCCGATCAACACGGAGATCTACGGCGTCGAGAAGCTGGGCGGCGGCGCCGACATGCCCCAGGCGATCTGCGCGCACGCGCTGCTGGACGACTTCACGATGCAGCTGAAGTTCGAGAAGTAAGCCCGTTCAAGATCAAGGCCCCCCGGTCCGTCAGCGGATCGGGGGGCCTTTAATCTGAATTTAACGTATGTTTTGGCTTTCTTTAATCTATAATCGATCTTGTTAACCAGGGCTTTACCTCACGGGCCCCGCCCGACGGAGTTGCCACTTGGCGTTCAGGATCCCCACCAAAGGTGGCCTCGCGGCCGTAGCCATCGTCCTTGCGGCGGGCTGCGGTGTGCAGCAGACCGACATGCTGATCCGCGTCCTCGACGCGCGGACGCAGGCCCCCGTGGTCGGCGCCACCGTCACGGCCAACGATCGCGACCAGGCCACCAACATGGCCGGCGTGACGCACTTCCTGGTCCGCCCCAACAGCTACGACGTGACGGTCGCGCACCAGAATTACCTGCCGCTGACCAAGATGGTTTCGATCTACCCGGGTCCCGCCGCCGCCTTCACGATCTACCTCTATCCGCGCCCGGACGGCCCGGTGCCGCCGTCGCCCGGGCCCGGCGTCTCGCCCGCGCCCGGCGCCTCCGTGCCGCCCGGCCCCAAGCCCACCAACGATCCCGGCGTGGCCGTCTTCGGCCGCGTGGTGGACGACAAGGGCACGCGCATCCCAGGCGCCATGGTGATGTTCCAGACCGGCTGGATCGTGGTCGGCAGCGCCAGCACCAACGCCCAGGGCGAGTACCGCGTCGAGCACCTGCCGCGCGGGCAGCAGCTCAACGTCACGGCGGCGGCGGACGGCTACGACGCCATGAACCGTTCGTGCAACGCCAACGCGGACTGGCGCCTGGACTTCGCCTCCGCCTTCGCGCTCAAACACCACGTAGAGCCCGCGCCCGCCCCGGATCGGCCGGCGAACATCGCGATCTCCGGCAAGATCGAGGACACCATGGGCCGGCCACTGGACGGCGTGGTGGTGCGCGTCGAGAGCAGCAACGTGCGCTTCCCCTTCAACCAGACCGCGATCGGGCGCAACGGCCGCTACCGCATGGTCGTCCCGACGGATCTGCCGCTGCGCTTCACGGCCAGCAAGGCCAACTTCCACACCATGTCCTTCACGGATACGGTGCCCGCGGCCTCCTTCGGCGGCGGTGCCCAGGAAGACTTCGCCGGGCCGCGCGCCCTGGACGCAGCGCCTATCCTTGAAGGCGGCTAGTCGGATCGGCTTGGCCAGATTTTAAGCAAGTCTTAGTCTTTACTCTCCTATATCTCTCTTAAGTTAAGAGCTGATGAAGTAGAGGGTAAAAGCAATGACGAGTTTCGTGCGTTCGACGGTTGGCCTGGCCGGCACCTTTGCCGTGATCGCCACGCTGCTGACCGGTTGCGGCGCCAAGGGCCTGCCGACCGGCGCGGCCCGGACGATGGCCGCGGCGGGCGCGAAGGGCCATGTGGCCTGGGCCCAGCCCAACGTGGCCCGCCCCAAGGTCCGCTCGATGCAAGCCGCCGTCGCCCACGCCCAGGCGATGGAAGACGACGCCGGCGACGACCCCAAGCCCGCTCCCGCTCCTACGGCCGCTCCGGCCGGCGGCGGTGATGACGGCGGCATGAAGCCCCTGCCCAAGCCGACCGCGATCCCCGCGCCCAAGGGCGGCGGCGGCGCCGGCCGTCCGGCGGACGACGTCGACAACTTGCTGTACCAGCTCTCGATGTACGGCTACGAGGGCGATCGCAAGCACATGATCAAGACGCTGCAGGCCTCCATCTACGCCTTCCCCGCCGATCGCCCGGAGACCCCGGGCGGCTGGGAGAAGAAGGAGTACGATCGCCGCATCGAGCACTTCAACTGGTGGAAGAGCACGTTCATCTCCGGCGAGACGCTGAACCTGGACGACTACATGAAGCAGTCGCTCTACGTCGCGCAGAACCGCTTCAACGTCCGCTACTACATCTGGGTCTCGAAGCAGCAGGACCCCGAGACCATGCAGAAGACCAACCAGCGCTCGCCCTGGGTCAACTTCAACGAAGAGCTGCCCGTCGTGAAGGCGATTGGTAACGCCGGCTGGATGGTGAACATCTCCGCCAAGGGCGAGATCCAGGACTACCTGCGCATGTCGGAGGAGTTCATCTACCCCACGCCCGACTTCAACCACGTGCTGCCCATCCCGCAGGGGCTCTACTTCTAGTTCGGGAAGGCGAAGGCCGCGTCCGCGAAGGGCAGGCCCACGCCCGGATCCGGCGGGAACGCCACGTTGAACTCGTCCGCGCCCGGCACCACCGCCGTCAGCGCGGGCGGTGCCGTTCCGGCCTTCAGCGGCTTGCCGTCCGAGCCCATGAAGAAGTCGTCCGCCGCGGTGGCGCGGTCGTCGTAGCCCTTGCCGTCGTTGCGCGTGAAGGACAGGCCCTTGGCGCCCGGCAGCACGCGCCCCATGCGCACCGCACCCTGGCCGTTCGCCAGGAAGTTGGCGCTGACGCCGCGCGGGCCCGACTCGCACGGATCGTCCTTGCGGTTCAGGTTGACGGCCAGGCGCATCGTGAACGTCTCCGCGCCGGGGATTGGATCCGGCGGCGCGCTGAAGTCCCAGTGAGCCCGGTAGAGGTACGGATCGCTGGCGTTGGGCAGCACCGTGGGGTCTGCCAGCCCGTCCGCGCTGACGGTGCCGGCCACCAGGTCGAAGCGGGTGGCGATCGCCAGGTGCCCCAGCGTGGGGTGCAAGGTCGGCGAGCGGTAGACCGCCACGCCCTTGGTGGCGCTCTCGAAGGTGACGGCCAGGATCTGGTTGGCCGCGAGGTACACGTCGCCTTCCGCGACCTCCAAGAGCCCGCCGGTGGCGCTGGCCGTGAGCTTCACCGCCAACTTGCCGCCGCCGCCCCGCGGGTCGACGATCGCGCGTGGCACGTCCGGCTGGATGCCCTGGGCCTTGGCGAGCACCCCGTTCACGATCAGCACGGCCTCGGAGTAAGGCCGGATGGCGAGGCCCAGGATGTCGCTGAAGAAGTCCTTGGCGTTGGTGGTGGGCGCCGCGCAGGCCAACAGGCTGTAGTTGCCGCCACCCTGGGCGATGATGGAGGCGCCGTCATTGGAGATGATGGAGGCGCCGTCGTTGGAGATGATGTTGCCCCCGCCCTGGGCCACGATCTTGGCGGCCTCCGGGGTCATGTAGGGGGCCAGGCTGACGGGGAGCGGCAGGTGCACGTGCGCGGGCAAGAGCGGGGCGGGCTTGGCGGAAGCGGTCGCCGCCACGGGCTTCTTGGTGGGCGTGGCCGGCGGCTGCACGGTGGTGCAGGCGGCCAGCGACAGCAAGGTGAGCCAGGGCAAGCGCCTCATCGGGGATCCTCCGTGCTACCTTTCTTCCCCGTGCGTGCAATGGAACAACCGACCGGCCCGTGCCGTCTCCACGGCGTGCGGCAGGTTGACCTCGTCCCGTCGCGCCGAGACAATCGAGGGGGAGGGCCGAGCCCAGATGTCCGATTTCTATTTGCACACCTACGATTCCGACCTGATGGTGCCCGCTACGGGCATCGAGCGGTTGGCCGCGGCATCGTGCCACGGCGCCATGATCCTGGCGCTGCCGTTCTTGCTGCCGCTTGGGATCTACATCCTGTACCCGCTGCTGGGCGGTACGTCCGCGTACGTGCGGCACCAGGCGCTGCAGGCGATGTTGTTCCACCTGTTCTTCCTGTTCATCACCACGGCGTTTACCAGCGTGACGGTCTTCTTGCTCCACATCATCATCCTGGGCTGGCCGTTTGCGGCCGTGACCGGGCTGGCGGGCGGGATCTTCTTCCTGTGGGGCTGCGTCGTGATGGTGATCGCCACGCTGCGCGCGTTCCAGGGGCGGCCGTACCGCATGCCGCTGGTGGGGGGCTGGGGCCGCTAGTCCTCGCCGGGCGGGGGCAGCACCAGCCGCTCGATCGCCAGCGCGCCGGCGGCGGCGATCGCCAGCAAGTGGGGGCCGCCTTCGGGCCCGACACCCACGGCATATAAAGCCCCGATCACGCGTCGGGGCGTCGCCATCGGCACGGCCAGATCGCCTTCCTCGGCCATCGGTTCGCCAGCATCCATCGCGCGCCGGCACAGCGGCGCGTTGATCATCCCCGGCTCGTAGGGCAGCTCGCCGGAGCGGGACCAGGCTGCCAGCGGCGCCAGGTCGCGGCCCAGGGCGAAGGCGCGGCGGGCGGGGGTGGCGGCGAAGGCGGCTTCGACCATGGCGACGGCCATGTCGCGCGGGAGCATCGCGTCGAAGAGCTGCTCCCAGAGCACGTTCACCGCGCGCGCGGCGGCGAGGTCCGTTTCCAGCACGCCCAGGCGCTCGGCCGGGGCCGACAGGCGCGGCAGCAGGCCGCGGGCCTCTTCGAATAGCGCTTCCAGCCGCGTGGCGGCGCCCTGCGGCGTCTCGTCGTCGGGCGCGTTGGCCGCCGCGAGCTGGCGCTCCGATTGCTCGGCCTCGGAGGCCAGGCGCTCCGCGCCCAGTGCCAGGGCGCCGCGGCGCGCTTGCTCCAGCCAGCCGCCGGCCTCCGTGCGTGCGCCCGCTTCCAGCGCCAGCTGCCCCAAGAGCAGGGCCGCCCGTGCCACCAGCCACTGGTTGGGTTGGGCCAGGGTGGCGCGCAGCTCCTGGCGCGCGCGCTCGCGGTCGCCGGTCTGGGCGGCCCAGGCGGCCAGCAGGTAGGTGCGCTGGCCGGCCAGGTCCGCCAGGTGCGCGGCCTTGATCGGGGCCTGGGCCTCGTAGAGCGCGTTGGCGGCTTCCGGGAACTGGCGCATGGCCATGAGCGCCTCGGCGTGCCACAGCCACAGGCGGGCGCGGGTGGCGGGCAGCGCGGCGGCCGGCAGGCGCGCGAGCGCCTCCGCGGTCATGCCCAGGCCGCCCCGGGGCTCCGCCACGGTGCGGGCCAGCCCTTCCAGCCCCCAGGCCTCCGCGCTAAGTGCGGCCAGGCCGGCGGCTTCCGCGTCG
>JAQBPE010000411.1 GCA_028287685.1 Cyanobacteria bacterium RYN_339
GTCTTCCAGTACCCGACCGGCCTGCAGATCGACGGGCGGGGCAACCTCTACGTTGACGACGGCGTGCTGCGCAAGGTCACGCCGGAGGGCGTGGTCACGACCCTGCTGGCGGACGGGCGGTTCGGCGATGCGGGCGCCCCGGGGGCTGCCGCGGCGCTCGAGACCGGGAACTGCTTCGCGGTGGATGCGGCCGGCACGATCTACATGGCCGAGCTGCGGGATGACAACAAGCAGCAGATCCGCATGGTTTCGTCCGTAGGGCAACTCGGCACGCTGGCCGTGCCGGGGCAGGACCCAGCCGGCCCGCCGGGATCCAACCTGCCTCAAGCGCTTGCGGTGGACGCCACGGGCAACCTCTACCTGACGGACTTCACGGCCGTGATCCGCAAGGTCGCCCCTGACGGGAGCGTGACCAGGCTGGCCGGAGGCGGCACCGGGGGGAAGGCCGATGGCCAGGGGGCCGTGGCGGCATTCGCCGTCCCGCTCGCGTTCTCGCTCGACGCCGGAGGCACCCTCTACCTCGCCGACGACAGCCTGATCCGGAAAGTCACGCCGGACGGGGTGGTCAGCACGGTGGCCGGCAGCGGCAGCACGGTGAAGAACGGCGATGCCGGCACGGCGCGCTTCGTCAGCCCGTTGGGGGTGGTTGGCGACGCGGCGGGCAACCTCTACGTGGCGGACACGGGCAACCACTTGATCCGCAAGGTCACGCCGGATGGCGTGGTGTCCACGCTGGCCGGCGGCGCCTCCGAGGGCACGGTCGATGGCCAGGGGGCCTCGGCCTCCTTCAGGAGTCCGGTGGCGATCGTGATGGATGCGGGCGGCAACCTGGACGTGCTGGACCTCGCGGGCGTCATCCGGCACGTCACGCCGGCCGGCCTGGTGACCACCCTGGCCGGCACCGATCTGGGCCCCGGCGTGGGCGGCAGCGCCGATGGCCAGGGTCCCGTGGCCCAATTCGCCTCGCCCTATGGTCTCGCGATCGATGCCGCGGGCAACCTCTACGTGGCGGATACCGACAACAACGCGATCCGCAAGGTTTCGCCCACGGGGTTGGTGACGACGCTGGCAGGCTCTCACCGCAAGGAAGGCGCCACGGACGGCCAGGGCCCGGCGGCCTCGTTCAACCGGCCGATGGGGGTGGCGGTGGACGCCACCGGCAACCTCTACGTGGCGGATTCCGACCGCATCCGCAAGGTCTCTCCCACCGGGCTGGTATCCACGCTTGCAGGGGGTGCCAAAATGCCCATCGTGGATGGCTGGGCCGTCAACGTGGATGGCCAGGGCGCGGCCGCCTCCTTCTACATGGCCACCGGCATCGTGGTGGATCCCGCGGGCAACCTCTACGTCTCCGATAGCAACGGCGGTGAGAGCTACGAAATCCGCAAGGTGACGCCAGGCGGCCTGGTGTCGACGGTGAAGACGCCCTTCAAGCTGGCCAGCCCCGAGGGCTTGTGGCTGGACGCCCAGGGCAACCTCTACATCGCGGATTCGGGCAACAACGTGGTGCGCAAGGTCCTGGCAGGGGAACTGCGCTGATGCCCTTCAAGCCGGGAAGTGGTTGGAGTGCGTCAGGTCTCCGGCGCGCTCGCCGCGGGCACCTCGCCCAGACCCGGCATGGCGGTTGGCCGAGCGTGAAAAAAAGACCGCCCCTCGCAGGGCGGCCCTTTTTCGCAGTCGTCCGGAGACGCTTGGCTTAGCCGTTCTTCTGGAAGCAGGAACGGCAATAGACCGGACGATCGCCACGCGGCTTGAAGGGCACCTGGGTCTCGATACCGCAAGCGGCGCAGGTCACCGTGTGCATCTCGCGCTCGCGCGGGGCGCCGTAGCCGCCACCACCGCTGCTCGCGTAGTTGCTGGGGCCGCTGGAGGGCCGGGGAGCGCCACCACCGGCGCCGCCGCCGCCTTCCTTGCGCGCATTGCGGCAAGGCTTACAGCGCTTCGGGATGCTGGTGAAGCCCTTCTGGGCGTAGAATTCCTGTTCTTTCGCGGAGAACGTGAACTCCGTGCTGCAATCCACGCAGGCAATGATTTGATCCGTGTAGAGCATCGACTAACCTTTCCTCATGTTGTTTACCGATACCGTCCGCAAGCATTTGAGTATGTGAACCGCACGGACGCCTGCTTGCGGAACCAAGCTGTCCATCTAGGAGTGGAAAGTGAGGGTTAGTCGACCTTTAACGGGGCTTGAAGGTCCCACCTGACAACTAAACACCGGGCCCAATTATAGCACAACTCTATAAAAGTCAAGGGGTCAAATCTAGCGCTATGACCGGCCTGCCGGTCTTTGACCCACCATAAGAAGGGCTTAAGCAGGGGTTGAAATCCGCCACGTTACGAAACCGCGCTATGACACCTCTCCATGGATAAGGACGCGTTCGATTGGGAAGCCGCCCCTGTCGTGAGCTTTGCCACGATCGGCGCTTCGGGGTACAAATAATAGTCGCCCTTTCCAGGAGTTCGCCCATGTCCACCCCCTTCCCCAGCCGCTTCCTCGATGCCCTGCGCCAGCGCGTGCTGGTGTATGACGGGGCCATGGGGACGTCGCTGCAGAAGCTCGACCTCACGATCGACGACTTCGGCGGCAAGGAAGGCGCGAACGACTACCTCGTGATCACGCGCCCCGACGTGATCGCGCAGGTCCATGACGACTACTTCGCGGCCGGTTGCGACATCGTGGAGACCAACACCTTCGGCGGCAACCGCCTGAAGATGGAGGAGTACGGCATCGGCGAGCTGACGTACAAGCTCAACTTCGACGCCGCCCAGCTGGCGCGCAAGGTGGCGGACAAGTACGAGACGCCGGAGAAGCCGCGCTTCGTGGCGGGCTCGATCGGCCCCACCGGCATGCTGCCCTCGTCCAGCGACCCCGCGCTCTCGAAGATCACCTTCGAAGAGCTGGCCGACATGTTCGGCGAGCAGGGGCGCGCCCTGGTCGAAGGCGGCGTGGACGTCCTGTTGATCGAGACCAGCCAGGACATCCTGGAGGTCAAGGCGGCGGTGGCGGGCATCGTGCGTGAGTTCAAGAAGGGGCTCAAGCGCGTGCCCTTGCAAGTGCAGGTGACGCTCGACGTCAGCGGCCGCATGCTGCTGGGCACGGACATCCTGGCCGCGCTCACCACGCTCGAGGCCCTGCCCATCGACATCATCGGCCTGAACTGCTCCACGGGCCCCGAGCACATGCGCGAGCCCGTGCGCCTGCTCGGCCAGCACAGCCGCCTGCCCATCAGCGTGCTGCCCAACGCCGGGTTGCCGCTGAACGTGGACGGCAAGGCGGTCTACCCGGAGCTGCCGGAGCCCTTCACGGCCGCGATGTTGGCCTTCGTGGAAGACTTCGGCGTGGCGATCGTGGGCGGCTGCTGCGGCACCACCCCGGAGCACATCGAGCTGCTGGTCAAGAAGATCGGCAACCGCGCGCCCAAGCACCGCGACATCCAGCACATCCCCAGCGTCTCCGGCGGCATCCGCAGCGTCTCCTTGGACCAGGTGCCCAAGCCGATGCTGGTCGGCGAGCGCGTCAACGCCCAGGGCTCGCGCAAGCTCAAGGGGTTTCTGCTGGCCGAAGACTGGGACGGCGTGCTCGAAATCGCGCGCGACCAGGTCGAGGGCGGCGCCCACGTGCTGGATGTTTGCGTGGCCTTGACGGAGAACGCCAACGAGCTGTCGACCATGCGCGAGGTGGTGCGCAAGCTGGCCCAGAGCGTCGAAGCGCCGCTCGTGATCGACTCCACGGAGTACAACGTGATCGCGGAGGCGCTGCGCCACTACCCCGGCCGCGCCATCATCAACTCGATCAACCTCGAGAACGGCCGCGAGCGCTGCGACGCGGTGCTGCCCCACGCCGTCGAGCACGGCGCCGCGGTGGTGGCGCTGACGATCGACCCGATCGGCATGGCCAAGACCGCCCAGCGCAAGCTGGAGGTGGCCCAGGCCATCTACGAGATCGCCGTCAACGAGTACGGCCTGCCCGCCGAGAGCCTGATCTTCGACGACCTGACCTTCACGCTGGCGACGGGCGAGGAGGAGTTCAACCGCTCCGCGATCGAGACGATCGAGGGCCTCAAGCTGATCAAGGCCGCCATGCCCGGCGTCTACACGATCCTGGGCGTCTCGAACGTCAGCTTCGGCTTGTCGCCGCGCGCCCGCGCCGTCTTGAACTCCGCCTTCCTGTATCACTGCGTGCAGGCCGGGCTGGACCTCGCGATCGTGAACCCCACGCACATCAAGCCGCTGGCGGAGATCCCGGCCGACCAGCTCCAGTTGGCCGAGGACCTGATCTTCTTCCGTCGCCCCGACGCGCTGCAGCAGTTCATCCAGTTCTACGAGGGCCTGGGGCCCCAGGCCGACATCGACGAGCGCGAGGACCCCACCGCCGGCATGACCTCGGAAGAGGCGATCCACTGGAAGATCCTGCACCGCAAGAAGAACGACCTGGAAGCCCTGCTGGATGACGCCATGACGCGCAGAACCCCCGTGCAGGTGCTGAACGAAGTCTTGCTGCCGGCCATGAAGGACGTGGGCGACAAGTTCGGCGCGGGCGTGCTGATCCTGCCCTTCGTGCTGCAGTCGGCCGAGGTCATGAAGAAGGCCGTGGCGCACGTCGAGCAGTTCTTGGAGAAGGCCGAGGGCTCGACCAAGGGCAAGGTGGTGCTCGCCACCGTCTACGGCGACGTCCACGACATCGGCAAGAACCTCGTCAACACGATCCTCACGAACAACGGCTACACCGTGTACGACCTGGGCAAGCAGGTCCCCATCAACACGATCCTCGACAAGGCCGACGAGGTGGGCGCTGACGCCATCGGCCTCTCCGCCCTGCTGGTCAGCACCTCCAAGCAGATGCCGCTGTGCGTGAACGAGCTCGCCAAGCGCGGCAAGAAGTACCCCGTGATCATCGGCGGCGCGGCCATCAACAAGAGCTACGGCCTGCGCATCCTGGGCCTGGAAGAGGGCGGCGAGTACTACGACCCGGGCGTGTTCTACGCCAACGACGCCTTCGAGGGCCTGGCCCTGGTCGACCAGCTGGTCGACCCCGAGAAGCGCGCCGCCTTGATCGCGAAGACCCGCGCGGAGGCCGACGAGGCCAAGCTGCGCGTGCGCAAGGTGATCGTGCCCGCGGCCGAAGGCGTGAAGAGCGCGACGCCGCCGGCCGAGCGCATCCCGGAGCCGCCCTTCTGGGGCCACAAGGTGGTCAAGGACGTGCCGCTCGACCGCGTCTTCGATTCGATGGACTTCCGCAGCCTCTACCGCCTGAGCTGGGGCGCCAAGAACACCCATGGCGAGGCCTACGACAAGCTGATCGCCGAGGAGTTCGAGCCGCGCCGCGCCCAGCTGCAAGCCCAGGCCAAGCGCGAGGGCTGGCTGGACGCCAAGTTCGTCTACGGCTACTACCCGGCGCAGTCGCAGGGCAACACGATTCTGGTCTACGACCCGGCGGACAAGCGGACGGTGATCGGCCGCCTGGAGGCGCCGCGCCAGCCCGAGGGCGAGAACCTGTGCCTGGCGGACTACGTGGCCTCCGTGGAGAGCGGCGTCATGGACGTGGTGGCCTTGCAGGTGGTCACGATGGGCCCCGGCTCCAGCGTGAAGAGCGAAGAGCTCAACAAGCAGGGGCTGTACTCCGAGGCCTACTACCTGCACGGCCTGTCCGTGGAGGCGGCCGAAGGCCTGGCGGAGGTCGCCCACCAGCACATCCGGCGCGAGCTGGGGCTCGGCGAGGGTGGCGGCAAGCGCTACAGCTGGGGCTACCCGGCGATTCCCGACGTTTCCGACCACGGGCAGGTGTGGACGATCATGCCGGTCGAGGCGGGTTTGGGCGTGAGCCTGACGGAGAGCTTCCAGCTGGTGCCGGAGCAATCCACGGCCGCGATCGTGCTGCACCACCCCGCTTGCAAGTACTACGCGGTGCGTGGGGCGGCGGGGGCCGTGGCGGTCTACTAAGGGCAACCGGCGCTCTCGTGCCGAGGCATCACAGCGCGCGCCGCCGGCATTGGCTAAGATAGGGACGTGCGAGCGCCTGTCCCAACCTGTTCCCCGGGCTGGCTGCCGGCAGCGATGCTGGCGGTCGGTGCGGCCTTTGCGCCGGCCAGCCACGCCGCCGTGCCACCCGCTTACTACGACCCGTCGCTGGGTGCCCTGGTGGTGCCCTACCCGGATCGGCTGCCGTCGTTGAACGTCCAGGCGTTGGACAACCCGCCGCGGATCTTTATCGACTTCACGGGTGCGCCGAACATGTCACGCTCCGCCAGTGGCCAGGTGTCGGGTCAACCCACCCTGGTGGGTTGGGCCATGGCACCTCAACCTGGTGGCCGCATGCGCCTGACCCTCACCTTCCGCCGACAGGCTGGTCTGGCGCTGCACGACGACCCTGCCGGCCACCGGTTGCTGCTGGTGCCGCTGCTCGACGCCCCGCCCACCATCACGCCTGTTGCCGAGGCCTCGCCCACACCGGGCGCCAGTTCGGCGCCATCGCCCAGGCCCACGCCGGCCGCAGCCACCAGGGCGCCGCTGCCCATTGTCTCGTTCATCCCCTGGGTGGCCTCGCTGGCCGCCAGTGCCACCCCCAAGCCTGCGCCCGCGCCGAGCTCCCGTGCCCGGTCTACCCCCGTCCCCGCCCTGCCCTCGCTCGAGCCCATTTCTGCCCCGGAACCCGAGGCGGTGGCTTCGCGGGAGCCCGCGGCGTCCGCGCAGCTACGGGCTGATGTGTTCTTGACCAGTTACGCCGAGCGCTACGCCTTGGGCCAGGTAGATACGCAGGTGGCGGGCGTGCGCATGCAAGGCGTGGAATGCGAGGGCCATTGGCCTGCCTCGTGGGTGGAGCTGTTGCGACTGGATGCCGCGTCCTATGCCTTCCAGGATTTGAACTTGCCTTCCAGCGCCCACGTGCGGGATGCCTGGCGCGGCGAGGCGGCCCTGCTCTATCACCTGGGCTGGGGTGGGCTCGCGCTGGACTTGGGCCCGGGATACGCCTTGCGCTACGAGACCGCGAGCCACACGGGCGCGCCGCCCACGCCGATCTATGCCTTCGCCAGCGCGCGCCTGTTGCACGGCCCGGAGTTGGCGGCGCGCTTGCGCTGGCAGGTCGGCTGGGGCTTCGGGCTGTTCGCGGACGCGGCCGCCACGCCCTACGTCTTTTCAACCATCGACGACGACCTCGCGCCGCTGCCCTCTCTCTGGGCCTACCGCGCCGAGGCCGGCCTGGAGCAGGCCATCGGGCCCGTCTCGGTCGGCCTGGCCTTCCGGCAGCGCGCCATGACGGGGACCGGCTACGAGGAAAGCTACACCGGGCCGGGGCTTTGGCTGGGCATCCGGGGGGCGTGGCCTTAGGCTCGCTTCCTGGGTAAGTAACCCTTGGCAAGAGGGAGGCGCCAGGCACATGATGCGCGCCCGGTGGCAAGGGTTTGTGGGGCTCGCGCTGGTCGCGCTGATCGGCTGCACCGTGTCGGGGCGGGGCGGTGGCACCGCCGTGCGCCAGGACGACCTGGCCATCAGCGCGTCGCCCCGCAGCGCCAGCGTCTTGATCACGGTCGAGGACCGCAGCGCCAGTGCCTACGGCCTGAAGTATGTCCGCGAGCTGGATTGGGAGACCGCCGTCGCCACGCTCACCAACACCAACCCCGCAATCCTCCCCGTCAGCCAAAGCGCCGCCGCCGTGGTCAATTCCGCTAGCCTGGCCCGCAGCGCTACTTTTAGCCTCGCGCCGGTGGCGCCCGCGGGTGGCTATTCGCTGCAGATCGACCTGCAACGCCGCTCGTCCGCCGGCGCCTTGCAAACCGTTGCCACCGGCTCCAACGCCAACTTCACGGTGGCCGCGGGGCCCAACCCCGTCGCCGTCACGCTGGCCCTCAACGCCAACGGCCAGCTGGTGGTGACCGTGCCCACCGGCGCCGGCTCCAGCAACGCCCTGGTGGCGCCATTTTCCACCTACGGCCACTTCACGCTGGTGCGCCAGGCGGGCGGTTCCACCCAAGGCGTTGCCCTCGGCACCGATCCCTTGAGCGCCACCTTCACCCAGGTGGGTGGGATCGAATCAGACAGCGATGGCAACCTCTACGTGGTGGACACGGGCGCCCACCAGATCCGGTTGGTGCCGCCCTCCGGACCCACCTCGGTGTTGGCGGGCTCCGCCGCCGGCACCTCCGGCAGCACGGGCGACGGCGGGGCCGCCACCTCGGCGCTGCTGTCCAGCCCCAATGGCATCGTGCGCGATCCCGCCACGGGCGTGATCTACTTCTGCGACACGGGCAACAACCGGATCCGTTTCGTGCGGCCCAACGGCATCATCAGCACGGTGGCGGGCGGTGGCGTCAGCGTCGCGGCCAGCGTCAACCCGGCCACGGGCGCCGCGCTCAACGCGCCTTTCGACCTGGTGGGCGACGCCGCCGGCAACGTGTTCTTCACGGAGGGCGGCAGCGGCCGCGTACGCCGGCTGGACCCCACCGGCGCCCTGACCACGCTGACCACGCTCGCCACGCCGAAGGCGCTGGCGATCGATCGCGCCAACAAGCTGCTGTGGGTGGAGGACGGGACCCAGGTGCGTCTAATTTCCAACATCTACGCCGCGCCCTCGCTGGCGGGAAGCCCGGTCTACACGTCGCCCAGCACCGTCCGCGGCCTGGCCTTCGACCAGGTGGGCACGCTCTTCATCGCGGAGGGTGCCGCCGCCGGCACCGCCTTCGTGCGCATCCAGCGCCTGCCCGTCGGCAACAGCGGCTCGGTGTTGACCGGCAGGCAGACCGAAGCGATCGCCGGCACGGGCGCCTCCAGCGGCCTGGTTTCGGATTACGTTGCGCCCACCACCGTCATCGCCAACGCGCTCACCCAGTTGTTGGCGGGCGCGGGGCACGAGTGGCTGCACCTGGACTCCTCCGCCTCGAACCTGCCAGGCGTGATCGGCTCGACGCTTTACATGGCCTCGAATTACACGGCTCAGTTCGCCCAGGTGCTGCGCCTGGACCCGCGCTCGCCGGTGGATCCCACCCCCACGCCCGTGCCGCCGCAAGCTCCCACCCCCCCGCCGGTTAACGGGGGCGTGGTCACCACGTTCGCCGGCTCCAACGCCGTCGGTGGCTCCACCGACGGGGCGGGGACCGCGGCGCAGTTCCAACAGCCCAAGGGCGTGGCGGCCGACGCCAACGGCAACGTCTACGTGGCCGACTACAGCAACAATACGATCCGCAAGATCACACCCGCCGGCGCGGTCACCACCTATGCCGGCACCCCGGGCGGCGGTTCCACCGTGGACGGTCAGGGTGCCGCCGCACGCTTCAACCAACCCGCCGCGGTGGCCGTGGATGCGAATGGCGTGGTCTACGTGGCCGAGCGCGGTGCCATCCGCAAGATCGACACCTCCGCCAACGTCACCACCCTGGCAGGTAACGGCAACGTGGGGGGCGCCAACGGCACGGGCGCCGCGGCCAGGTTCTACAACCCTGGTGGCCTGTGCGTGGACGTCAACGGCACGGTCTGGGTGGCCGATGCCCAGAACAAGTGCATCCGCAAGGTGACCGCGGCCGGCGTGGTCACCACCTTCGCAGGCGTGATGGGCAACGGTGGCTACCGGGATGGCGTGGGCACGGGCGCGCAATTCCGCCAGGTCCTGGGCATCGCCCAGGACTACCTCGGTAACCTCTACGTGGCAGACTCCAACAACAACGTGATCCGCAAGATCGCGCCCGATGCCACCGTCACCACCTATTCAGGCAGCAACCGTTCGGGCTACGTTGACGGCACCAAGGCCAGCGCGCTGTTCAACCGACCCTCCGGCGTCGCCATGGACGCCGGTGGCTTCCTCTACGTAGCAGACCAATACAACAACTGCTTGCGCAAGGTCACGCCGACGGGCACGGTGTCCACGCTGGCCGGGTTGGGTGGCTGCTGCAACAACGACGTGACCGACGGTACCGGTACGGTGGCCCGCTTCGACCGCCCCTATGGCCTGGTGATCTTGCCCAATGCTTTGCTGTACGTCGGGGACACCAACAACAACACGATCCGGAAAGTCCAATGAAGCCGGAGATGCCATGTTCCACCGCTTAGCTTCCTGGCCCGCCCTGCACCGCGCCCTTGCCACGGTGACGCTCTTGGCCGGCTGTGGCGCGTGCGCGGCCATGCCCCCCGCCGTGCCTGGCCCGGTGCCGGCGTTGCAGGCGCGGACGGCCAGCCTGACCGTGCGGTTGGCCCCTTACCACCTGGCCTTCGTGCGCGAGCTGGATTGGGAGAGCGCCACCGCCACCCTCACCAACAGCAACCCGGCCTTGCCCACGTTGACGCAGACCGTCACGGCGATCGCCGCCAGCGCCGATCGCAGTGCCACCATCACCTTGAGCCCGTTGCAGCCCGCCACGGGGTACTCCTTGCAGCTGGACCTGAGCCGGCGCGATGCCGCGGGCGTCTCGCGGGTGGTGATTTCCGGCACCAAGAGCAACTTCACGCTGGCGGCGGGCGGCAACTCCGTCTCCGTCTCGCTGGCGGCCACCGCCCAGGGCGAATTGGCGGTGGCCGTGGCGGATCCCGTGCTGCCGATCCCCCAGATCCCTGCCAACGGCGGGGTCGTCTCGCGGCTATCCGGGCTAGGTGCATCCGGCTTCACCGACGGCGCGCCGACGCTCGCCCGCTTCAACGCGCCAGCTGGTCTGACGGTGGACCCCGCCGGCAACGTCTACGTGGCGGACGAGCAAAACAGCGTGATCCGTCTGGTCGACGCGCTGGGCAACGCCTCGTTGTTCGCAGGTACGGCCAAGAACAACGGCTACGCCGACGGGGCCGGCGTGGGCGTGTTGTTCCGTAGAGCCGATGGCATCGCGTTGGCCTCCGACGGCACCTTGTACGTGGCCGACACCAACAACCACTGCCTCCGCATGGTAGACCCGCAAGGGAATGTCTCGACGCTGGCCGGCCTGGGCGGCTGTTGCAACAACGGCAATGTGGACGGTACCGGCACGGTGGCGCGCTTCAACGCGCCCGCCGGCATCGCCGTGGACGCGGCCGGCACCACGGTTTACGTGGCGGACGGGAACAACCACCGCATCCGCAAGGTGGATACCGCCACGGGCACCTCCAGCGCCCTGGCGGGCAGCCTGACCAAGGCTACCGGAACCACCGACGCCACAGGTGCTGCGGCCCGCTTCAACCAGCCGACCGGGCTTGCCCTGGATGGCAGCGGCAACGTTTACGTGGCCGACGCCAACAACAACAGCATCCGCATGATCACCCCGGCCGGCGTTGTCACCACGCTGGCCGGCAGCACCACGGGCGCCAGCGGCAGCACGGACGCCACCGGCACGTCCGCGCTCTTCAGCGGCCCGTCCGGCGTGGCCCTGGATCGCACCGCTGCCAACCTCTACGTGGCGGATACGCAAAACAACACGATCCGGCGCATCGACCTCGGCACGTTGGCCGTGACCACCGTGGCCGGCCTGGGCGGCTGTTGCAACAGCGGCAACGTCGACGGCACGGGTACGGCCGCGCGCTTCCGCAAGCCCTTCGGCGTCGCGGTGGATGCTAACGGCGCGGTGTACGTGGGCGATCAAGGCAATAACGTGATCCGCAAGGTGGAATGACAGCGTTAAGAGTTCGTTTCGAATGTGTTCGCGATCACTTGCTCGCTCCTTACACGGGTATGAAGAATCGGGTGGTCGGTCGGGGGGCGCTCTTGATGAAACGACGTTGGTTGAAACGGGGCGCTGTCTTGGTGCTCATGGTAGCCGTCGCGGGATGTTCGCTGAAGGCTCCTGCCGGAACGCGCGGCGGCGTGGTGCGCGGCGAACCCATCCTGGCAGCCGGTGCACCCGTAGGTGGTCCGAGTTCCAGCAGCACGAGCGTGCTCGGCTCCGCCCAATCGGGCGGCATCATCGCCAACAACGCGGGGGGCCTGATCGGCAACAACGCCGGCGGGCTGATTGCCAACAACGCCGGCAGCCTTACGGGGACCTTGCGTGGCCCGGCCGCCGGCCTGATCGCTAACAACGCCGCGGGCTTGCTCTCCAACAACGCCGCGGGGCTGATTTCCAATAACGCCGGCGGATTGATCTCGAACAATTCCGGCGGCCTGATCTCCAACAACGCCGGCGGGCTGCGCCTGTTGAGCATTGACGAGCTTTCCGAGCCTGTGGGAGGCGTGGAAGTAGAGATCTACGACGCCGCCGGGAACGTGGTCTCCCTCGCCCCCGTCAAGACGGACGCCAGCGGCAGCTACACCTTCGACAAGCTCAAGCCGTCGGGGCCCGTGCTGTTCGTGCGCGCCGTGTATGACCGCGAAGGGCAAAAGGTCACGCTCGAGGCCACCACCGCCGCGCCGCGCGCGCCCGGCAGCGTGATCGCCGCCATCGATCCGGCCACGTCGCTGGTTGCCAAGAAGATCCAGGAGCTGGTGCGCAAGGAACTGGTCAAGGTGGCCAGCTTGCAGCCGGAAGCCCTGCAGAAGATCGCCAAGGCGGTGTCCGCGGCCATGAACTCCAAGGCGGTAGTGGCCGCGGCGATCCTGCCCAACGACAAGGCTGCGGCGGCCTACGACACCATGCTGAGCGAAAGCGCTCCCTTGGCAAGCTCGGTGGATGCGGTGGCCAAAGCCTCCGACTCGCCAGGGCTCTCTGCGGCCGCCCCGGCCACGCCCCGGGCCCCTCACGTGGAGTCCCTGGTTGGCGGCGCCATGGGGGACGTGGACGGCAACCGCGACACCGTAAGGCTTTCGTCGCCGTCCGACCTGGTGGTGGATGCCGCCGGCAACGTGTACGTGGTGGAAGCCGGTAGCAACAAAGTCCGAAAGATCACGCCGGCCGGCGTGGCAACCACCTTCGCCAGCGGCTTCAACGCCCCGGGCGGCATCGCGCTCGCCCATGACGGCCTGTTTGTGGCCGACACCAACAACCACTTGATCCGCAAGGTCGGACTTGACGGCAAGCCGACCACCTTGGCCGGCAGCGCCGCCGGCTTCGCGGACGGCGTGGGTCCGGCCGCCAGGTTCGACACGCCATATGGGCTGGCCGTGGACGCGGCCGGGATCCTATACGTGGCGGACACCCACAACCACCGCATCCGGCAGGTCACGCCGGACGGCACGGTCACGACGCTGGCCGGTGGTGACGCCGGCCTGGCCGACGGCCCAGGCGCGGAGGCGCGCTTCCGGCAGCCCTGGGGCTTGGCCCTGGACGGCAAGGGCGCGCTCTACGTGGCAGACGCCGGCAACCACCGGGTATGCAAGCTTGACCTCAACAACGCCGCGCACGCCGTCACCACGGTGGCGGGCGGCGCGGCGGGCTTCGCCGATGGCGTAGGCGCCAACGCACGCTTCACGGCCCCGGAGGACGTGGGCGTGGCGCCCAACGGCGCGCTCTACGTGGCGGATACCGGCAACCACCGCATCCGCAAGATCGCGCCGGATGGCACGGTCACCACCGTGGCCGGCGGCAGCGCCGGCTACGTTGACGGCAGCGCCGACCAGGCGCGCTTCAACTTCCCCCAGGGCCTCGCCGTGGACGGCGATGGCGACTTGATCGTCGCGGACACGCTCGACCACGCCATCCGCCTGGTGTTCCCCTAAGCTCCCGGAGGTCCCCTCATGCGTCGTCGTCACCTGCAGCTCTCGCCCGTCCTGGCCTGCGCCCTGGCGCTGTCCGGCTGCCTCGCAGGGCCACACCAGTTGGTGCCCGCGCGCCAGGCCGACCTGGTCGAGTCCAAGGCTGCCCAGGCCAGCCAGGTTCGCATCGACATCGACGACCGCACGGCCGCTCTAGGCCAGAAGGGCTACAGCTTGAAGTACCTGCGGGTGCTCGATTGGAACAAGTGCGTGGCCACGTTGAGCAACACCAACCCAGCGATCCTACCCACCCCTCTCACGCAGACGATCACGGCCACGGTCAACGCGGCAACCGACGCCCGCACCGCGTCGATCACCTTCTCGCCGGTCACGCCCACCACCGGCTACTCCTTGCAGCTGGACCTCCAACACACCAACCCGGCCAACGCCACCCAGACGATCGCCACCGGCACCAACGCCAACTTCACCGTGGCGGCCGGCGCCAACCCCATCACGGTGACCCTGGCCCTCAACGCCAACGGCCAGTTGGTGGTAACCGTGCCGCAGCCCACCGTCGGCACCACCAACGTGACCAGCAGCGTCTCCACCTTGAGCCACTTCTCCGCCACGCGCGTGGCGGGCCAGAACCCCGGCGGCAGCGCGGCTGGCACCACCCCGACCACCGCGAGCTTCATGGAGATCAGCGGCATCGAAACGGACGCCGCCGGCAACATGTACGTGGCGGACTCCGGCAACCATACCATCCGCAAGATCGTACCGGCGGCGCCCAGCGTGGTCTTGGGCGGGATCTCGGGCTCGTCGGGCTTCTCCGGCGACAACGGCGTGGCCACTTCCGCGCAGCTGAACACCCCCCGTGGCCTCACGCGGGACGCCGCCTCCAACACGCTCTTCTTCTGCGACTTCGGCAACAACCGCATCCGGCGGATCGACAACGCGGGCAACATCTTCACCTACGCGGGCGGCGGCGTCGACGGCCTGGCCACGGTCTCCAACTCGCTCAACGCCACGTTGAACGGCCCGTGTGGCCTGGTGGCCGACCAGAACGGCAACATCTACTTCACGGAGCGCGGCTCCGGCCGTGTCCGCCGCATCGACCCCAACGGCGCCCTGACCACGCTGGCCACGTTCGGGGCCGGTACCACGGGGCCTTTGGCCATCGACCGGACGAACAAGCTCTTGTGGGTGGGCGACGGCGGCACCATCAACATCATCAAGTCCATCGATACGGTGCCCGCCGGCGGCGGCACGGTGGCGGGCATCGGCGGCGGCCCGGTCTACACCGCGCTGGCCTTCGACCAGGTGAGCACGTTGTACGCCTCCTCCGCCGCCGGCGGCACCACGAGCGCCAACATCTGGCGGCTCCCGGTGAACAACACTGGCGCGTTCCAGCCCAGCCGTTCCGGCGAAATCGTGGGCGGCATCTTCGGCGTTTCGACAGCCGCCAGCGCCGACGTCTCGACCGTCACGGTGGCCAATTGCTTGACCCAGCCGCTCGCGGCCGGCGGCTTATGCGGGCTCTACGTCGACATGTGGGGCGGCGCCAACGCCGGCGCGGCATCCGGAAGCCTCTACTTCGGCAACAACTTCCCGACCACCTACGGCGAGGTCGTCAGGCTAGACCCCTCCACGTTGTAAGCCCATGCGCAACCACGCCCTCCTTGGTGGCGCCTGTGTGGCCACCCTGCTGATCGCCGGCTGCGTTTCGGCGCCCCAGCAGGCCGATCCTGGCGCCCTGTCGTATCGCTTGGTGGTGGACAATGGCATGGCGCTGGTGGGCGGCCACGTCAAGGCGCCCGCCCAATTGGTGGTCCAAGGCGCCGGGCCTGCCGCTACGGCCAACGCGGCGCTGGTGGAAATTGCCTTGCCCGGCGCCAAGGTGGAGTTAGTGAATGCGGCGGGCGAGGTGCCGTCGGGCCGCTCGCCCACGCTCACGGATGCGGGGGGCTCGTTCCTTGTCCGTGGCCTGCCGGTGGGCGAGGCCGGCTTCCTGCGTGCCAGCTTCACGGCGCTGGACGGGGTGGAGCGCCACCTCTACAGCTACGTGCGGCCGGATACGCCCAACGGCTGCCAGGAGATCACGCTGGCCTCCACCCTGCTGGCCGCCAAAGTGGCGCAGGCCGGGACGCGTTATTCGCTGTTCGAGCCTGGCAAGCTGGGCCCGCTGGCCAGCCGCGTGCGAGATGAGCTGCCGGCGCTGTTGGCTGGCGCGGCCGGCGAGGCGGTGCTGACGCCGGAGGAGCAGGCGCTGGTGGACGAGATCCTGAAGCTGTTGACGTCGGACAACGCGCCGGCCGCCGCGGCCGCATTCGCCATGCCCCACGGAAAGTCGATCTTCGACGGGCTGTTCGAGCGGGACCCCGTCTTGAAGGCCGCGCTACAGGAAGCGGCCGCCTCCTCGATCGCCGTGACCTTCGAGATCAAGTCGCTGGGCCGCAACGAGGCCAACATACCCGTGGCCGCTGACGAACGCTACCTGATGATGGGCAACGCGGAGGTGCGCCTGCAGGCTCCGGAGGCGCTGCAGGCAGTCTCGTTCTGGCTAGACAACACCCGCATGGCCGATGGTCAGTTCCAGGCGGATGCCTGGGCGGCGCGCATCGATACCACCAAGCTCGCGGACGGTCCGCACATGTTGTCTGCCGTGGCCCATTTCAAGCAGGCCGCCCCCCCCGGGATCTCACGCGCCTTCGTGCTCCTGCGCAATGCCAGCGCGCCGGCAGCCCTGACCTGCCTGGGGAGCTAGAGCCTGGAGCGCTGCCGCAGCCCGGCGCGCCCCTCCGGCGTTTTCGATCACGGAGTGGCCTTCGTGTCGCTCGCCTACAGATGAGCGGCGTCCTGGTCCCCGCTCACCACGATCTTGCGGATCCGCTGGTTCGCGCGGTCGGCCACGTAGACCGTGCCGGCCGCGTCCACCACCATGCCCAGGGGCTGGGTGAACTTCGCGTCCTTGCCGCCGTCCTGGAAGCCGGCGTCCTTGCCGCCCGCCAACGTCACGACGTGGCCCGCTGGGTAGACCTTGCGGATGGCGTTGTTGTCGTGCTCGGAGACGTAGACGTTGCCCTTGGCGTCCGTCGCCAGGCCCCAGGGGGAGCGGAACTGGGCCGTGGGGAACGTGCTGTCCAGGTAGCCTGGCGACAGGCCGGCGTAGGTGTAGGCCACGCCCTGGCTGTAGCGCATGACCGCGTTCAGCGCGTTGGTGAAGAACAGCGTGCCGTCCGGGGCCAGCGCGAGGGCTTGGATCTCGGCCCAGGGGTTGTCGCCCGTGGCGGGCGGGTTGGCGCCGGCTACGGTCGTGACTTGGCCAGTGGGGCCGATCGCACGCAGGCGACCGTTGCCGTTGTCGGCCACGTAGAGCGTGCCGTCCGGCGCCAGCGCAAGGCCGACGGGGTTGTTGAAGCGTGCGTCCGCCGCGGCGCCGTCCTGCGAGCCCGAGGCCTCGCCCTTGCCGGCATAGGTGCTGACCTGCGCCGGGCCCGCCAGGTTCGTGACCTTGCGGATGCAGTGGTTCCGGGCGTCGGCCACGTAGAGCGTGTCCTTGCCGTCGTAAGCCAACGCCTCCGGACCGTGCATCAGCGCCGCGGTGCCCACGCCGTCCTTGAAGCCCTTCGGGTTGAGGCCCACGTTGCCCACCAGCGTGGACACGGTGCCGTCCGGCGCGACCTTGCGCAGCGCGTTGTTGCCGTTGTCGCTGACGTACAGCGTGCCGTCCGCGGCCAAGGCCAGCGCCCCCGGCTCCTTGAAGGCCGCGGCCGCGCCCTTGCCGTCCTTGAAGCCCTTCTCCCCGCCGGCCACGGTCGTGACCGCGACGGTGGGTGCGGGCGCGGCGGCCGCCGCGGGGATGGCCATGGGCTCGCCCGGCTGCTGGGCCGCCAGCTGGGTCTTGACCGCGTCCGTCACGGCGGCCTTCATGGCGTCCAGCACCTTGGGGTCTTCGAAGAGCGGCGTGGCCAAGGCCAGGAAGAACGAGGCGCCGGCGGCCTGCAGCTTGGCGCGGTCCCCGGTGGGGACGCCCAGGTCCAACAGCACGGACTCCGCCACGAAGTTCACGTCCTCCTCATGGGTGCTCAGGAAGGCATGAACCAGCATGTCCGTGACATCCGCGGACTTGAGCACGCGGTACTCCGGGCCACCGCGCCGCATGGTGTTGGCCAGGCGCATGTAGGGCTGGTTATCGAAGTGCTTGGGGTCCGCCGCCAAGCGCTCGTCGGCCTTCTGCTGGACGGCCCGGAGCACGCGCCTGACCTCCGCCAGCGCGCCGCCGCTGGCGCCGGACTTGGCACCAATCAGCGAGTCGATCATGATCGTGTCGAGCGCCTGGTTGGCGATCATGGCGTCCGCCAGGGCCTGCCAGACGCGCGCCTTGCGCACGTACGAGAGGTTCTGGTAGCCGGAGGCGAGCAAGGCGCGGAGCGCGGGCAGCGCGGTGGCGTCCTTCGCTTGCAGGAAGGCCACGGCGGGCTCGCGGGCCGGCGCGTTGAGGTCGAAGTCGGAGTCCAGCACCTCTTGCAGGCGCGGGGCCAGGCTCGCCCGCAGGTAGGCCACCGTCTGCGTGGTGAACTCGTCGACGGGGCCGTTGGTGGCCGTCTTCACCGTCACGGCGCTGACAGCCAGGCGCCGGTCCTTGGCGCGGGCGTCGCTCGCCACCACCAAGACGTTGCCCACCTCCTCGGCCGGCACGTACAAGGTGAAGCCGCCCTTCATGTTGCTGAAGACGGCGTAGACCTGCTTGCCCTGCTCGTCCTGGCCGACGGGCAACAGCTTGCCCTTGGCCAGCGAGAACAAGCCCACCCAGAAGCCCGCCGCGGGCACGCTGCCGCCGCCGGAGGTGGCCAGCAGGCCGTAGTTGCCGCCACCCTGGGCCACGATGTTGCCGCCGCCCTGGGCCACGATCGAGCCGCCGTCGTTGGTGATCAGGCTGCCGCCATCGTTGGTGATCAGGCCGCCGCCGTCGTTGGTGATCAGCGAGCCGCCGTCGTTCGTGATCAAGCTGCCCTGGCCGCGGGCCACGAGGTTGGCGCCGTCGTTGGTGGCGATCGCCGCGCCGTCCGACCCCAGCAAGCTCCCCCCGTCATTGGTGATCAGGCTGCCCTGGGCCGCCAGCGCGCTCGCGCCGTCGTTGCTGATGATCTTGCCGCCCGCCGCCACGGCATAGCCGGAATCCACGGCGATCGTGCCCGTCAGCGTGGCCACCTCGCCCGCGGGCTTCTGGAGGTGCTGCAGCGCGCCGGCGGCCACCGGCTTGCCGGAGGCCTGGGGCGCCTGCGAGGCCGTGGCCGGGCGCGGCGAGGTGGCGGCGGTGCGGGTGGCCGGGGTGGGGGCACAGGCGGCGATCGCCAGGCAAAGGGCCAAGAGGGGTGAACGACGCATGAGCAGGGGAACCTCCGTCTAGGTGTCTTACCCTTACTTGAGCTTGGCTGCCGGAATCATCTTGATTTGGTGGTACACCGTGTCCGCGATAAACAGGTTGCCGGATTTATCGAAGGCCAGCCCGATCGGGTAGGAAAGGGCGTCGTCGATGCCGGGCCCGGCCAGGTTCGGCCCGCCCTTGCCGGCCAGCTGGGTCTGGATGCCCGTGGCCTTGTCGATGCGCATCACCATGCCGTTGGCGCCGGCGGCGTAGACCATGTTGCCGGCCACGTCCCAGGTGATGCCGCTGACCAGGCTGCAGGAGCTGGTGGCCGCGCGCGAGCCCGAGGTGGGCGCCGCCAGGTCGCCGTTGCCCGCGAACACCTTGGCGCGGCGGGTGACGGGGTCCAGGCGGGTGATGAAGCCCAGGCCGCCCACGTAGAGCAGCCCGTCCGGGCCGGCCGCCAGGGCCGCCGCGCCTTCGAAGAAGGTCTCCATCGCGTCCGTGGTGCCGTCCGCGGCCACCACCGGCTCGGTCTCGCCGCCGATCCCGCCCACCACCTTGGCGGTGCCGTCGGGCCGCAGGGCGATCACCACGCCGTCCTTCTTGCCCGCGAGGTAGAGCGTGTCGCCCAAGAGCGCGGCCTGGGCGTCGGGCGCCACGTTCAGGCCGGCGGACGGCGAGCCGGGCTCTTCGAAGGCGGCGCGGTCGCGGCCGCTGGCGAAGCGGGTCAGGTGGCCGTCCTTGAGCTCGAACGCCCCGGTCTGGGTGTCGGAGGTGGTGGTGGCGAAGCCGATCCGGCCGTCCGGCCGCTTCCACAGCCCGCTGATGTTGAAGAAGTAAGGGTCGAGCGCCGGCGCGTTCTGCACGAACGGCGCGCCGGCCGCGCCATGGCCCGCGATCGTCTCGATCATGTTGTCGTCCAGGGTCCAGCGCAGGATGTGGCGCACCTCCTGGATGATCAGCGAGTTGGTCGCGGGCTCGTAAATCAGCTGGCCCGGGATCGTGAGCTGCACCTTGTCCGCCGGCTGCTTGCCCAGGCGCGGCCGGGTCTCGCCCACGGGGGTGGTGATTACGCCGTCCTGGATGCGCCGGATCATGCCGTCGCCGCAGATCAGCAGCGCGCCGTCGGGCGCGTAGCGCAGCTTGGTCGTCCCCGCGATCTGCGCGCTGGCGATCGGGCCGCCGTCGCCGGCGATGCCCAACTTGCCGTCGCCGCAGAGCGTGGTCACGGTGCCGTCCTTGATGCGGCGCAGCCGGTTGTTGGCGCCGTCGGAGACGATGATCGCGCCCTCCGGGTCCACCACCATGTCGCCCACGTAGGCGAACAACGCCTGCAAGGCGGGGCCGCCGTCGCCGCCATAGGGGGTGGTCTCGCCCTGTTTCGCCAGGCGGCCCGCCACGGTCGTGACCTGGTCCTTGGTGAGCTTGCGCAGGATCCCGGGCGCGTCGAAGATCAGCACGTCGCCGGTCTTGGCATCCACGCCGATCGCCTGGATGTCGGTATAACGCGCCTTGGCGGGCGTGGTGGGGCTGGTGTCCACCGGCCGTTGGCTTGTGCCCACGAAGGGCTCGTAGGGCGTGAAGCGGCCGGAGATCAGCGTCACCTTGCCGTCCTTGCCGATCTGGTAGATCGCGCTGTTGGTGGCGAGCCACAGGCTGCCGTCCGGCGCGACCTCGAGATCGCGGATGTTGGTCTGGCCCTCCAGGCGTGCCAGGGTGCGGATCGTACCCGACCGGTCGATCTGGCGGACAGTGGCGCTGGTGAGGTCGGCCACGTAGAGGGTGCCTTGCGGGTCCACGGCCATCGCGATGGGGTAGAGCGGCGAGCTGGTGGCCGGGATGCCGTCCTTCACGCCGTCGCGGTCGATGCTGCCGAAGTCGCCGTTGCCGGCCACGGCGGCCAGGTGGCCGGCGGCGTCCTTCTTGAAGATGCGCTGGGAGTTGGCGTCCGCGAAGAGCAGCTCGCCCGTGATCGGGTCCTGCGCCACGCTGACGACGTTGACCTCCACGTCCGTGACCGCCTGGCCGAGGCCCTGGTTCGTGAGGCCCGCCACCAGCAGCTTCTTGACCACCTCCATCTGGGCGTCGAAGGCGGGGTTGGCCTTGCGGAGGTCTTCCACGGCGGCCACGATCCGGGCGGGCGTCAACGCATCCGGGACGGCGACGAGGGCCGAAGCCGCCTTGGCGCGGGTGTCCGCCTCCACGTCCGCCGGCAGCTTGTCGAGGATCTTGGGATCGCCCTTCACGTACTGGTCCAGGATGTAGCCCAGGACCAGCGTGCTGACGGTGTCCACGTCGATCGTGCGCTTCTCGCCGGTGGCGTCCTTGGGCGTGAAGGCCACCAGGTCGCCCTTGGCGCCCAGTGAAGCCCGCACCACCAGGTTGCCGGTGTTGCCCTTGAAGTCGAAGCCGTAGCTGCCGTCCGCCCCCGTGGTGCTCGTGTACGGCTGGCCCTTGGCGTCGAGCACGGGCTGCCCCGCGGCGGTCTCCAGCGTGACGACCACGCCCGCCACCGGGTTCTCCGCCACGGCCAGCAGCCGGCGCTTGACCTTGCTCGTCAGCCCCGCGGCGTTGTCCGAGATGATGCCGGCGGCCGCCTTCACCTTGCCCGTGAGGCTGGCGCCGTTGTTGGAAATCACGCCGCCGCCGTTGTCGGAGATGATGCCCGCGCCGGTGGTCGCGATCACGGGCGGCGTGGACGGCCGGGCGCTGGCCGCCACGGGCCGCTTGGTCGGCGTGGCGGCGGCCGGCGCCTTGCCGGTGCAGGCGCCCGTAAGCGCCAGCAGCAGGCCGACGGCGACAACTTGGCTGCTTGGGCGTGCCATGGGGGTCATATACCCGCCCGTTTCGAGGTAAGAGGAAGTGTGCCTACCAAACCCAAGCCCAAATCAAAAGCCCGGCCCAAGGCCAAAGCCAAGGGGACGTCCCGCGCCGTGCCGATCGCGGCCGGCGTGATCGTGGCGCTGGTCCTGCTCGGCCTGATGGCCAAGCGTGGGGCGCCGCCGCCGGCCGCCACGGCTTCCCCGGCCGGGCTGGCCTGGAACAAGGACCTCGACAAGGGCGGCCCGGCCAACCTGGACGTGGCCCTGGCGGCCATGAAGGGCCGCAGCGCCGACGCCCTGCACAAGCGCCAATCCCCGGCCAGCGCCGCGGAGGTCTTGCAGGCGCCCGCCGCCTACATCGGCAAGGTCGTGGCGCTGGAAGGCGACGTGACCAGCGTGTACCACCACGCGCCCGGCGACCCCGTGTTCGCCAAGGTCGGCGGCCCGGTGGGCGAGGTGCAGTTCAAGGGGGCGGACGGCAGCAGCATCAACTTCATCGCGCTGGGCGACACCATGTCGCCGGACGTCGGCGCCCACGTCACGGCCAGCGGCTACCTGTTGGGCCGCACCGGCAAGGACTTGATGCTGATCGGCAAATGACGAGCGCGCTGTCCCACTTCATCCCCGGCCTCGGGCAAAGAGTGCGTCCACGTCGAGCGTGAAGCCCGGCAGCAACGGCGAGCCCAGCACGTCGCCCGCGCCCACCATGCGCGGCAGCCCGCCCTCCGCGAACCGGTAGACCTCGACCCGCTCTTGCCCGGGCCAGACCAGCCAGTACTCCTGGACCCCATGCTCGGCGTAGAGCACGCGCTTGCGGCTCGCAAGCCAGCGGCGCCCATGCAAAAAGCGCCCCCGGAGGGGCGCTGGGTGGGAAACTTAGAGCGTGTGCTGGCGGCTGCGCTTGGACTGGTCCTGCGTCAGCTCCATCGGGCTCATCTTCTTGGGCGCGGGCGCCGGGGCCGGGTTGGCCTTGGGCGGGGCGGCCGGGGCAGCCGGGGCGGCGGCGGGGATCGGCAGCAAGCCGGCATCGGCCGGGATGTGCAGGCCGTCGATGGTCGAGTTCTGGTAGTAGCTGACCACGTCCGCCACGTTGGCGTCGGCCGACGCGGGGTTGGCGTAGAAGCCGTTGTAGGTCACGTCGTAGAAGTTGTAGCCGGCGCCGGCGCGGTTGACCTTCAGGCCGAGGCGGATGGCGAAGGGCACGATCTGGGTGGGGGTGGACAGCTTGCTGGGGTCCAGCGCGCGGACGATGTCGGTCTCGCGGGTCTCGCCGGCCTCTTGCAGCTCCAACGGGCCCTCGACGTGCTTGATCACGTTGATCAGGCTGAAGTCCGTGTCCATCTTGCCGTCCTCGACCTTGTTGGCCCAGAACTTGAAGGTCCAGTTACCGCCCAGCAGGGGCACCAGCTTGCCGCTCTGATCCAGGCCGTGGCCCTCGATCGAGACGAGCGTGGCGTTGCGCCAGGCGTTGGTGTTCTTGTTGGCCAGGTCGAACGCCTGCTTGGCCGCGTCCAGGAAGGGCGCGGGGTCGACGCCCGGGGCCGGCGCGTCGTGGGCGCGCAGCGCGCTGGTGCCCATCGCGGCACCCGTCAGGGGCACGTTCTTGGAGCAACCCGTCATCAGGGCGGCGGCAAGCAGGGCGACGGACAGGGCGCGGAACTTCATGAGTGGTGGACCTCCGGCGTGACGGGGTGACATGGGCTTCATCGCCGGGCCATGGTTGGATCTTTCTTAAGCCTGTGGGAAGGTTAAGTTAAGCTCGGTTTATCCAGCGCTTAACGGGCTGCAGGCAAGGGGCGCTGTGGTAGAATGCCCTCGGTAACCCGTTTCCCCCACTTGTCGGTGATCTCGCTCACGGACCGAAAGGGGTAGCTCGAGAAGCAATGTCCGGCGCCTACGATCAGCAGATCAAGAAGCTGGTCGACCACATCCAGACGCTGAACCAGGCACTACACGAACGCAATATGCAAATCGTGCAGTGGCAGCAGATCGCGCGCGCCGTCCAGGACGAGCGCGTCCGTGTCGCGCGCAGCCTCATGGACCAGGTTCGCACGGGACTGAATGGCTTCTCCGCCAACTTCCGCGGCCTGAAGGACGAGAACGCCAAGCTGCGCACCTACGCCGACCACCAGCGCCAGCTGCACGAGGTGGTGGCGCGGGACCTGCAAGGCCAGCTCAAGTACGCCCTCTCGCGCATCGACGAATTGGCGCGCGAGCGCGGCGAATGGCGCAAGGACGTGGACGTCACGCGCCAGGCCGCGAGCGCCTACCAAGGCGAGGCGCAGGCCCAGAAGGGCGTGATCGCCTCGCAGCAGGCCGCCCTCTCCGACCTCAAGGTCCAGCTCGAGCAGGCCATGCGGTTCAAGGAGCAGGAAGACCGCTTCATGCAGGAGATGGCGCACCTCGAGCGCGAGCTCGAGACAGCCAAGACCCAGCTGGCGGCCACCGACCAGAACCTGGTGGTCAAGGACCGCGAGCTGCGCCGCCTGACGGAGACCTTCGAGGCCTTCAAGGTGCGCGCCAACGAGGAGGTCCAGGCGCTGGGCGTGGAGCTGCGCGACGCGCGGGCCGCCACCACGGGGGTGGACGATCGCGTGGACGAGATGACCTCGCTGTTGGGCAACTCCGAGCGCGAGGTGGCGAAGCTCTTCAAGGAGCTGCAAGAAGAGCGCACGCTGCGCAAGGAAGCCGAGTTCCTGAAGGACACCCTCGCCAAGGAGAACCGCGCCCTCAAGACCAAGGTCACCAAGGCGGAGAAGGAAGTCGCCCAGGCCAAGGGCCAGAAGCTCTCCGACATCCAGAAGGAGCTGGAGGACGCGCGCAAGCTGAACGAGCAGATGCTGGAGAAGCTCGAGCAACTCGAGGCCGACAAGACCCAGTACATGCAGGCGGTCGAGGGCCAGAAGCCCAAGCTGCGGCCCCTGCCCCCCGCCAGCGAGCAGAACCCCTAGCGGGATGTACGACCACGTTCCCCTCGCGGGGCTGCTCACGCTTGTTGCCGATGGCGGCCCGCCCGCGGCCTTCACGGACGACTGGGCGGCCTACACGCTGGAACTGCCGACCGGCTGGACCGTGGTGCCGGGCAAGCTGACGGACGAGGCCAAGGCCCCGTCGCACGTGACGCTCGGGGTGGGCACGCTGGTCTCGTCGCTGGAGGCCTTCATCGCAGAGCGCGATCCCGGCTGGACCCTGCATGCACGCACGCCCCTGGCGGGCAGCCCCGGCGAGAAGCTGGTGGTGGAGCAGGACGTGCGGGGCCGACAGGTCCGGCTGGTGCTGGCCTTCATCCCGCACGGACCCAACGTGCTCACGCTGCGCGGCCGCGACGAGGCGGCTTTCGAGCGCGCCTTCGCGGCGCTGCGCCTGCTGCCCGTGCCGCCGGCCGAAGGCCCGGGCACGCTCGTCTCGCCGGACGGCGCGTTTGATTACCCCGCCGGTTGGACGCGCGATGGGCGCTTCTCCTTGCGGGGGATGCGCGGCGATCCGGCTTCGCCGGTTTCCTCCGGGCATCGCCACGCCATGGTCATGATCTCCGTGGCCGACGGCGACATCGCCCGCGACCTGGAGGGCTTGAAGGCCTTCCTGAAGGAGTCGCCCGCCCACGGCCGGGTGGTGTCGGCCGGCGACGGCCTGCTGGGCAGCGCGCCCGCGCACCGGGTGGTGACCACGGCCTTCGGCGACGATACCACCGTGATCCGGCTGATCGCGGGCCACCAGGGCCGGGTGCTGGAGCTGAGCTTGCGCGTCGACGCGGCGCCGGAGCGCGTGCCGGCGGAGCTGGCGGCCGAACTGGAGGCCATGGCGGCCTCGTGGCGCTGGGCCAGGTAAATGTCCCCGGTCCAATGCCCGGCCACAGCCGGGGCATTGGACTTCGGACCAAAGTTGGTGCGCGGTTCCGCTGGCTGGACGAGCCTTGCTTGCCGTGCAGGTGCAATTCACGCGCATGGCCTTGGTGAAATGGTAGGCGGTTTATGCCGTACCGCGCAATTTCACACTTGGAAAATCCGGAAAAATTGGAAAAATCGAGCGACCCGAACGAACCCTTGCTTCCTGAATTTCCAATATTTCCAAGTCCCAAATCCGATGGGGGCCTCTCCTCTGGCGGGGCGGGCCCGTTCTCGAGCTACCTGTTAGGCCGCCACAACC
The DNA here is from genome assembly GCA_028287685.1 of Cyanobacteria bacterium RYN_339. Lineage (GTDB taxonomy): Bacteria > Cyanobacteriota > Sericytochromatia > S15B-MN24 > JAQBPE01 > JAQBPE01. Next base: position 25,856 of record JAQBPE010000411.1, read on the forward strand.
CCGCGGGTCTGGTTCAGCACGCCCAGCAGGGCGCTGACGGCGAAGTACTGCTCCAGGAACTCCTGGTCGTCTTCGAGGCGCGCGAGATCGTCTGCCAGCGTCGCTTCGGTGATGGCGTCGATCCAGGTCAACTTCTGCTGCATTTGGTGAGTCCTCTTCTGCGTTGAACACCCTTGATGTAAATACTTTACATTTAGTTACAAAGATCTGTGAATCAGCCGTCAGACGATCAACGTTGGGCGTCGTGACCAAAAAGTGATCGTGCTCTCCGCTAACACCGGGCGCAACGTGCCGCTGGGCCTTGGTTGTCGGGTAGAATGATCCCGGCAGCTTGCCAGAGGGCGACCCTATGACCAGCCGTGACGATCTCAAGCGCCTGATCGACCAACTCGCCGATGGCCAGACCGATCGCGCGTTCAGCTTGTTGGTCTCGCTCGTGCAGGGCGAGGAACTCGACGCGGAGACGCGGGAATGGAACGAAGCCGACCTGGGCGGTCCACTGCCCCCGTTCGAGTGGGGCCCCGATGGGCCTCCCGAGGGCAAACCCGTGACTTTCGTGCCGGGGGTCGGCTTGGTGGTCGAAGGGGGCAAAGGACTTGGCTGCTAGCACCGTCACGCCCGGCGACGTGGTGATGGTGGCCTTACCGTCCCAACTTCCGCCTGGTCACGAACAAGAGGGACGCCGTCCCGCGGTGGTCGTCGGCGTACCGCCCGAGCCTTTGTATATGTCGTGCCGCTGACGAGCCAGATTGGCGCGTGGGCGAGCCGGAACCCGGCAGTTTACCCGGCCCTCGCGGCGGGGATGGGCGGATTGCCGCTCGCGTCTGTCGCGTTGCTCGATCAGGTCCGCGGCCTGGACGCGAAGCGTGTCCACAACTATCTGGGCACCTTGTCGCCCGTTCAATACCATCTGATTGGCAGCGGCTTTATTCGGAACAACTCGGTTGGAAGAAACTCCAGTTGGTTCTGGAACGGGCAGCCATCGCGGACGTCGTCGCCAACGCGCGCATTCGGGCCACGCTCGCGTAAACTCAGCGGACGACCGCGCGTGTCTGCGCCAAGTACGTCTCCAGGCTCTCCTGCCAGCTCGGCAGCAGCGGCACGCCCGCCAGCTGCAAGTTCAAGTTCTCCAACACGGAGTACGCGGGTCTCGGCGCCGGACGCCCCAGCTCGGCGGTGGTGATGGGGCGGACGGGCGTTGCGATGCCCTCGGCGGCCAGGATCGCGCGCGTGAAGTCGTGCCAGGTGGTCGCGCCCTGCCCCGTCACATGGTACGTCCCGTAGATCCCGCGCTCGATCAGGCGCGCGAGCGCATGAGACAGCGCCACGGTCCAGGTCGGGCTGCCGTGCTGGTCGCCCACCACGGCGAGCTCTGGCTTCTCGCGGCCCAGCGTGCGCATGGTGTCCACGAAGTTCTTGCCCCCGCGGCCGTACAGCCAGCTCGTGCGCACGATGAAGAACTGGTTCAACAGCTCCTGCACGGCCTGTTCGCCCGCGAGCTTGCTCTGGCCGTACACCGACTGGGGGTTCGTACGGTCGATCTCGATGTAAGGGCGATCGCCCGTGCCGTCGAAGACGTAGTCCGTGCTGAGGTACATCAGCGGGGCGCCCAGCTGTTGGCAGCCGATGGCGAGCAGCCGCGTGCCCAGCCCGTTGACGCGGAAGGCGTCCAGGCGGTTGCTCTCGCAGCCGTCCACGTTGGTGTAGGCGGCGGACTGGATCACCAGCTCCGGGCGGTGCAGCTCCAGCGCCGCGCGCACGCTCGCGCCGTCCGTCACGTCCAGCTCCGCATGGCCGGTGCCGACCACGGTGTGGCCGTACTCGCGCAGCAGCGGCACCAAATCCTGGCCCAACATGCCCTGGGCGCCCGTTACGAGGATCTTCATGGCAATTCCCCTTTGGCGGGCATGGTAGCACGCTCCCCCGCCTGCCGCCTCGTGCCCAGGTGCCAAGCCGCCTGGTCCAAACCGGACGCTAGCGGGGGGCCGGGACCGGGCGCGCGCCGGCGCCCTTGGCGAGGGGCAGCGTGAACCAGAACGTGCTGCCCCGGCCGGGCTCGCTTTCGAGCCCGATCCGGCCGCCCTGGCCTTCCACGAGCGCCTTGGCGATCGAAAGCCCCAACCCGGTGCCGCCGGCAGGCCGCGTCGCGCTCATGTCGACCTGGCTGAAGGGCACGAACAAGCGGGCCTGGTCCTTGCGGTCGATGCCGACGCCCGTGTCCACCACCTCGCAGCGCAGGCAAGCGCCCTGCTGCCGGGTGCGCACGGCGATCGCCCCGCCCTCCGCGGTGAACTTGATGGCGTTGCCCACCAGGTTGACCAGGATCTGCTCGACGCGCTGGCGGTCCGCATAGACCTCCGGCAGCCCGCGGGACGCCTCGCGCGTGAGCGCCAGCCCCTTGCGCGCCGCCAGCACCCCCAGGGCGTCGACGACGTCGTCCACGACCTCGGCCAACCGCATGGGCTGCGGGCTGGGCACGAACTTGCCGGCCTGGATCCGGCTCATCTCCAGCAGGTCGTCCACCAGCCGCAACATGGTGTCCGCGCCGTCCAAGATGCGCCGCACGGCCTGGCGTTGCGGCTCCGGCATCGACCCGAGCACGCCTTCGTCCAGGATGCTGCCATAGCCCATGATCGCGTTGATCGGCGTGCGCAGCTCGTGGCTGAGGATGCCCAGGAAGCGGTCCTTCATGAGCTCCTGCTGCCAGCGCAGCCGCTCGCGGTAGGCGCTGTTGAGCGCCAGGCCGATCACCATCAGCACGCCGAAGGCGATCGCCACGCCCGCCAGCCGCGTGACCCCGATCAGGCCCGCGCTGCGCACGTCCGGCGCGCAAATCGGCATGTAACGGCCGGAGGCCATGCCGGTGTAGTGCATGCCGGAAATCGCCAGGCCCATGACCAGGGCGCTGCCGAGCTTGCGCCAGCCCAGGTCGGAGATGCCCTCGCCTTTCAGCTGGAAAGCCAGCCAGAGCGCGACCATGGAGGCCGAGACGGCAATCGCGATGGAGGCCACGAACGGCCCGGCCGTGTAGGCCACCACGCAGGGGC
>JAQBPE010000414.1 GCA_028287685.1 Cyanobacteria bacterium RYN_339
CGCGGGCCATTGCCACGCGGGCGGCGGCATGGGCGCGGCCGTCGCGCCAGTAGCCGCGCGTAGCCAGGGCCTGTTGCAGCAGGCGCACGTCGCTGCCGCTGGCGCCGCAGGCGAGGGTGCGCTTGTAGGCGCGCTTCAACGCCCGCATCGTCGCGGGCCCGGCCACGCCATCCACTTGCAGGTGTTGCGCCCGTTGGAACTGGGTCACGGCCCGGCGCGTGTACGGCCCGTAAAGCCCGTCCAGCTTCCAGCCGGAGCCCATGGTGTCGCAGTTCATCGCGGCCCGCGCTGCAGGGGCTGTCAACAGCCCCAGCAGCAGGACCAGCGCCGTGAACAGGACGCGGAAGGCTCGCATGGTTGACATATTACCATGAATGAAAAAGGCCGCCCCAGGGGGGCGACCTCTTTCTACCACTCTCTCACTCCGTTATTTATGGCTGCTGTTGGGCCTGCAGCGCCGCCAATTGGCTGTCGTAGTAGTGGTGCAAGCTGGGCCCCATCGTGGAGAAGAACGTCAGGAAGGACGCCGTCACCAGACCCCGCACCATCCGCTCCTTCGTCGAGAAGGAGGGCGACAAGAACATGAACAACAGCCCCACCGGTGGAACCAGGAAGTAAATCGCGTTGACGATCTTCCGGGACATCAGGCTTGATGCAAGTGCGAACATCGGACACCCACTTAGACGGGGAAGCTGTGTGTACAGCTTATGTACCCGGTCAATCGAGGGTTCTAACGATCGTGCAATAGTTCCTTAAGGATTGGCGAGCTCGGCAGTAGGAGCGCGATGCGGCAGGCCGACGCCCACCAGATCCTGGCCCAGGTGCTCGGTCTTCTCCCAGACCACCGGCATGTCGCGCAACACGTTGTTGAGGGCGCAAGCGAGCGCGGGGGCCCAGTGCAGGATGTAGACCATGTAGCGCAGGCCGGGCCACAGGTCGATCGTGCGGTCGCGCTTCAGCGAGACGGTGGCGGACCACACGAAGCCCGCCACGAGCAGGGCGGCGGAGATCTCCTGCCCGATGCCGTAGGGCAGGACGTGGGTGAAGAAGCCCGGCACCAGCGCCAGGGTGGTGAACAGCACGCCCGCCACCGACATGATCGGCATGAAGACGGAGAACAGCGCGTAGAAGGCGTCGATCCGCAGCTTGCCCGGCATCTCCTTGCTGGCCAGCACGGCGAAGGCGTAGTCGCCGAAGCAGCGCAGCATGCCCTCCGCCCAGCGGGTGCGCTGGCGGAGCAGGGCCTTGAAGGTGGGCACGCCCTCCTGCCAAACCACGGCGGCGGAGGTGTGGGCGATGCGGCCCCGGCCGGCCAGGAACAGGCGCATCGTGAGGTCCAGGTCCTCCGTCAGGGAGGAGGGGCTCCAGCCGCCCACGGCCTTGAGCGCGGAGCGGCGGGTCAGCTGGCCGTTGCCGCCCAGGGCGGCGGCACCGCCCAGGACCTCGCGGCCGACTTGCAGGATCTCGTTGTACAGCGCGAACTCGTCGTCCTGCATCTGGGTCAGGAGGTTCTGGCGGCGGTTGTACATGCGCACCTGGGCTTGCACGCCGCAAACCTCGGGGTCGTTCACCAGCGGCGCGACGGCGCGGCGCAGGAAGTCGGGCGAGACCTCGCTGTCGGCGTCGAAGACGCAGATGATGTCGCCACGGGCCACTTCGAGGCCGGTGTTGAGCGCCTCGGACTTGCCCCGGTTGGGGAGGTTCCGGCGCATCACCAGCTCCACCGGGTACTGGCGCACGATTTGGCTGGTGCGGTCGCTGGAGTGATCGTCGATCACGATCACCTCGAAGCGGGGGTAGTCCAACCGCAGCATGTGCGAGATGGTGTGGCCGATGACGTTCTCTTCGTTGTGCGCCGGGATCAGGATGCTGACCATCGGCAATTCGTCGTCGGGGAGCTGTTCCTCACCGGAGTTAGCACGCGGGCGATAGTAAATAGCACCCACCGTGAAGACGAATCCCGCATAAGCCAGCGTGTACATCGTTGCCAGCTGGAAAACCATGAGGTTCCGAGCAACCAGGCAGCCCAGCGTGAAAAGCAGGACGGCTGCCGTGGGGATGACCGCTTTCCAGAACAAGGGCTGGATGGGCTTGGGCGAGGTCATGATAGGTGGTGGACTTTCTGCGGGGTTCTGAACCGGATCGGGTGGATATCCCGGGGATCACCTGACAAGCGATTATACTATAGGTGGGGCCCGTTTTAAAGTTGCTTTAACCTTCTTGATGATCCGGCGGCGAGCGGCATCCAACCAAGATCTTAGGCTTTTGGCAAGATGAGGCGCAGTTGCGCCGATCACGTTTGCCCGGTGTTGACGACAGGACGACGCATGCTATCCTGGTCGGCCAAGCACCCACGTAATAGAGAGAGGATCCACCCGTGTTCAAGTCCGCAGCGCTCGCCGTTATGGCCACCGTCGCGCTTAGCGCCCCCGCCATGGCCGCCGAGGCCCCTTACATTCATGACGCCGTGAAGGCGCAGATGAGCAGCATCTACAACGAAGGCTTCTCCAAGGGCAACATGAAGGCCATCGACGCCGTCGTCCACCAGAACGTGGTCGACCACGAGATGGTGATGTCCAACCAGAAGTCCGGCCGCGACGGCCTGAAGCAGATGATCAGCTCCTTGCGCACCGGCTTCCCCGACCTCAAGGTCGAGATGCTGGACTTCTCCTACAGCAAGGGCAAGGCCTTCGTGCGTTACCGCATGACCGGCACCCAGAAGGGCGCCTTCATGGGCAAGCCCGCCAGCGGCAAGAAGATCGACTTCATCGGCTTCGACGAGGTCCGCTTCAAGGACGGTCTGGCCGTGGAGCACTGGGGTCAGGGCGACAACGTGACCATGATGAAGCAGCTGGGCCTGATGCAGGCGCCCCCGGCCGCTCCCGCTCCCAAGAAGTAACCCACGCCTGGTTAGGCCCGCCTCGGACCCCCGGGGCGGGCCTAAACCTTGGCCAGCTCCTCCGTGAGCAGCTGGTTCACGAGATCCGGCTTGGCACGGCCCTGGGTGGCGCGCATGATCTGGCCTACCAGGAAGCCCGTTACCTTGGTCTGGCCAGCGTGGTACTGGGCCACCTGCTGGGGGTGGTTCTTCAAGACCTCCTGGATCGCGGTCACGATCGCGCCCGTGTCCGAAATCTGGGACATGCCCAGGCTCTCCACCAGCTTGGCGGGGTCGTCCCCGGTCTCCAGCATCTTGGCGAGCACGGTCTTGGCGATCTTGCCGGAGATCGTGTCCGCGTCGATCAGCTCCACCAGCTTCGCCACGTGGCCAGGCATAGGCTTGATCTCGCAGAACGTGCTCTTCTCCGCGTTCACGTGGGCCAGGATGTCGCCCATGATCCAGTTGGCGATGCCCTTGGGGTTCTTGCCGTAGGCGTTGACCGCCTCGTCGAAGAACCGGGCCATGTCCTTGTCGCTGGCGAGCACGTTGGCGTCGTAGGCGGAAAGGGACGCCTGGTAGCGCTTCCGCTTCGCGGCGGGCAACTCCGGCAGCCGGGCTTCGATTTCGGCCACCAGCTCGGGGCTGATGTGCATGGGGATCAGGTCCGGGTCCGGGAAGTAGCGGTAATCGGACGAGCCTTCCTTCGAGCGCATGCTGACCGTGACCTGGCGCTCCTCGTTCCAGAGGCGCGTCTCCTGGACGATCTTCTCGCCGTCCTCGATGGCATCGATCTGGCGTTGGATTTCGTACTTCACGGCGCGCTCGATGGCCGAGAAGGAGTTCATGTTCTTGATCTCCGCGCGCGTGCCGAAGGCCTCCTGGCCTACGGGTCGCACGGAGACGTTGGCGTCGCAGCGTAGGCTGCCCTGCTCCAGCCGGCCGTCGTTCACGCCCAGGTAGACCAGGATGTTGCGCAGCTCCTGGACGTAGGCCTTGCATTCCTCGGCCGTGCGCAGCTCCGGCTCCGAGACGATCTCGAGCAGCGGCACGCCGGCGCGGTTGAGGTCCACCAGCGAGTGCGTGGAGCCGGCCAGGCCGGCGGCGCCCTGGTGCACCAGCTTGCCGGCATCTTCTTCCATATGGGCGCGCGTGATGCCGATCCGCTTCACCTCGTCGCCCACCTGGATCTCCAGCCAACCGCGGCCGCAGATGGGCTGGTCGAACTGGGAGATCTGGTAGGCCTTCGGGTTGTCCGGATAGAAGTAGTTCTTGCGGTCGAACTTGCTGACCTCCGGGATCTCGCAGTTCAGGGCCCGGCCGACCATGATGGCGAACTCCAGCACCTGCTGGTTCAGCACCGGCAAAACGCCCGGCATGCCCGCGCAGATGGGGCAGACGTGGCTGTTGGGCTCGCCGCCGAACTCCGCGGGGCACCCGCAGAAGATCTTGGTCTTCGTGAGCAGCTCGGCGTGCACTTCCAGGCCGATCACGGCTTCGTACTTCATAGGGCGGCGGTCCTCTTGGTGTGGTGGTCCGTGGCCTGCTCGTAGGCGTAGGCCGCGCGGTAGAGCGTTTCTTCCGCCAGCGGCTTGCCGATCAGCTGCCACCCGATCGGCAGCCCCAGGGCGTCGAAGCCGCAAGGCTGCGAGAGCGCGGGCACGCCGGCCAGGTTGATCGGGATGGTGGCGATGTCCGCCAGGTACATCGCCAGCGGGTCGTCGGTCTTCTCGCCCAACATGAAGGCCGTGGTCGGCGCCGTCGGCGAGACCAGCACGTCGAACTTCTCGAAGGCGGCGTCGTAGTCCCGCTTGATCAGCGTGCGCACTTGCAGCGCCTTCTTGTAGTAGGCGTCGAAGTAGCCGGCGGCCAGGGTGTAGGTGCCCAGCATGATCCGCAGCTTCACCTCCGCGCCGAAGTGGGCGCGGGTGCGCAGGTACATGTCCATCAGGTCATGGGGGTTCTCCGCACGCACGCCGTAGCGCACGCCGTCGTAGCGGGCCAGGTTCGAGCTGGCCTCCGCGGTTGCCACGATGTAGTAGGTGGACAACGCGACCTTGGAGTTGGGCAGCGAGACGTGGTCGACCTGGGCGCCCTGGGCCTCGAGCACCTTTACGGCAGCTTCCACCGCGGCCCTTACTTCGGGCGCGATGCCCTCGCCCATCAGCTCCGTGATGATGCCGATCTTGAGGCCCTTCACGCCCCCTTCCAGCGCGGCGACGTAGTCCTTGCCGGGCTGTGGGATCGAGGTCGAGTCCAGCGGGTCGTGGCCGGCGATGGCGGAAAGCACCAAGGCGCTGTCCCGGACGTCGCGGGTCAGCGGGCCGATCTGGTCGAGGCTGGAGGCATAGGCCACGAGGCCGTAGCGCGAGACCAAGCCGTAGGTCGGCTTCATGCCCACCAGGCCGCAGAACGAGGCCGGCTGGCGGATCGAGCCGCCGGTGTCCGAGCCCAGGGCCACGGTGGCCTGGCCCGCCGCCACGGCTGCCGCGCTGCCACCGGAGCTGCCACCCGGCACGCGGGTGGGATCCCAGGGGTTGCGCGTGACCTTGTAGGCGGAATTCTCGGTGGACGAGCCCATGGCGTACTCGTCCATGTTCGTTTTGCCGACCGTCACCAGCCCCGCCTCGCCCAGGCGCGCGGCCACGGTGGCGTCGTAGACGGGCACGAAGTTGTCGAGGATCTTGCAGGCGCAGGTGGTGCGGATGCCCTGCGTCGCCATGTTGTCCTTGAGCGCGAGCGGGATGCCGGCCAGCGGCCCCAGGGCCTCGCCCCGGGCCCGGCGGTCATCGACGGCCTGGGCCTGCGCCAGCGCCTGGTCTTGCGTGATGGTCAGGAAGGCGTCGACGGTCGGCTCGACCGCACCAACGCGCGCCAAGGTCGCCGTGGCAAGCTCTCGGGCGGAGAGCTCCTTGCTGGCAAGCTTCCTGGAAAGCTCGTGGGCTGTCATTTCGTGGAGGGACAAAGCGGGGACTCGCTTTCTGGTGCTCGGAACGGCCGATTGTACCAAAAGCGGGTCCAGGCCACCAACAAGACAAAGGACCCCTCCAATTGGAGGGGCCCGTTGGTGCCAGAAGCCTAGTTAGGGCTTCTTGGCGCGGCCCTTGCCCGTGCGGGAGCTGGAACCGCCCTTGCGACCGATCGACGAGTAGAACTCGACGCCACGCTCGCGCTTCACTGATTCACCGCCCTTGCGGCCGATTTGGGAGAAGAATTCTGGACCGTACTTCTCCTTCGTCGCCTGACCGCCCTTTTGACCGATCGCCTGGAAGAACTCGCGGCCGCGCTCTTCCTTGACGGTTTGTCCACCGCGGCGACCCGCCTCAACCATGCGAGGATCGCCCTTAGCCGGACCTGGCTTGTTACCCACCATTAGAAGCCCCTCCTTTCAAGCACGGCCAAGGACCAACCAATCGCCCCTGTGCGGCCGCTGCTCGTTCATGAATGAAACCTGGTCTACCGTGTTATGTTTCTCAGGTTTGTAAACTTATTTGAAGGGAGCGTAGCACGGGATCGAGGGAGCTGTAAATCACTCAATTGCCCGAAAAGGCCCGTCCGGAGTATCTTTGTCCAAACTGCTCGGCCTGATGGTCGCTCGCAGGGCATTTTGATCGGGTAACCCTGGAAATGTGAGCTGGCTTACGTCTTATTGCTTGTTGGGGTTTTTGTAAACAAATATTAAGATGAAGTCGAATGGGCTCGAGTTGAAGAGGAGTGCGAGGATGGACGAGTACAACATCCGCCCCGAGCGGATCGTGGGCACCAACGTGGACCGCGACATCATCACCGGTCGCTCGACGACAACCGCCCCCGTGGGCATCGGCACCGAGCCGGCCCGCGAGGTGGACATCCGCCGGACGACGATCATGGGCCGCGATCTGGGTCACCAGGCCGTGGTTTCCGCGCCGATGCACCGGGCGCTATCGTGGGGGCCGATCATGGGCGGCCTGATGACGTCGCTGGTGACGTCGCTGCTCTTCGGCGCCCTGTTCCTGGGGCTGGGCTTCGACCGCAGCTACGGCGTGTTCGGCGGCCTGACCTCCGGTGAGGTGGGCATGGGTGCGGCGATCGCCACCCTGCTGGGCGTGTTCGCGGGCGCGTACCTGACGGGCTACGTCAGCGACATCCACACCAAGGCGGAGTCGGTCTTGAACGGCTTCATGGTGGGCATCATGTCCATCGCCGTGCCGCTCTTCGTCGGCGCCATGGCCGGCATGTCGGCAACCTCCAACCCCGACGTCACGGGCAGCGTGTCCGGGCAGACGGCACACGTCGTCCGCTACAACATGGCCGTCGCGGCCGACAACGCCTGGCAGGTCTTCCTGATCGGCGCCCTGGTGTTGGGCGTGTCCTCGCTGGCCGGGTATCTGGGCCGCAAGCACCGCGAGAAGGCAATCGAGCTCCAGGCCACCCACGAGTTGGATCGGGCCACCACGTACTAACTTTGGTAGCAGACCACGCTTCCCGATCCCGGTGAACGCGAGCCCAGGGGCCCCGTGCAGTAACGCGCACGGGGCCCTTGGGCGCGGGTACTTGCCGGGAAAGGGCATGCCGGGTAGAATTCCGGGGTCCGGGCGCGTAGCTCAGTTGGTAGAGCATCGGACTTTTAATCCGTGGGTCCCGGGTTCGAGTCCCGGCGCGCCCATCCACGTAGATAGGGGCCCCGCATGCTTTGGCGGGGCCTCTGCTTTTAGCGCTTGCGCTCGGTCTTGTCGACGTGCGCGTGGGCGATGATCATCGGGTGGTCGGTGGTGTGGCGGACCAGGGCGCCGTGGTCGCGTTCCTGGTCGGAGAACGTGACGTTCTGGGAGCCGAAGATCCAGTCGATGCCGGGATTCTTGGGCGGGCGACCGCTGGGCAGGCCGGTGCTGGAGTGCATGCCCTTCGCGCCGTGCGTCATGCCGTTGTAGTACTCGTTGCCCTCGTTCATGTCGCCCGTCACGAAGACGGGCAGGCCGGTCTGCTGGCGGAGCTTGTTCACCAGCGCGATCTCGCGGTGCATCGCCTCCGTGCGGTACTTCTGCTGGTGGTGGAACTGGGCGGTGTCCGCGGGGTTGTGGAAGTTGCAGATGTACTGCAGCTGGCCGGTTTGCTTGTCCCGCAAAAGCACCACCGGCATATGGCGGGTGTGGCCGTTGAAGTAGGGGATGGCGATGCTGGAGGTCTTCACGAGGTCGAACTTGTCCTTGCGCCAGGCGATGGAGTTCTCGGAGTCACCTTTGGTGCCCGGGTAGAGCGCGTACTTGTCGCCGAGCTGCTTCTGGAACGCCGCGGCCTGGTCGTGTTGCATCTCCTGGAAGCCGACGACGTCGACGTCGTGCTTCTTCATCAGCTCGACGACGCCCTTCATGCGTTCCGGCCCGGAGGCCATGCCCGGGTCCTTGCCGCCGGCCGCCGTGTGGCTGCTGCCGAGCACGTTGAAGGAGCTGATGGTGAAATCCGTGCCACTCGTCGGCGGTGCATTCGGGTCGCCGGGGGCCGCTGGCGCGGCGCCAGGGGCGGCACCGCCCGTGAGCTTGTTGATGCCCTGGCCTAGCGCGTCCAGGTGCAGGCGTTGGGCGAGCGCGGGATCTTGCTTGCCGGCCAGGACGTTGTCCCAGCGCTCGTGGCGATCGGCCTTCTGGCCGGCCAAGAACTCGTCCTCCGAGACGGCGTTGTCGTGGTCGGCGTCGTAGCCCTTGTAGGCCGTCTGGTCCGCGTTCGCGATCGCCCCGTCCTTGCCACCCGCCAGCGCGAAGTTCTCCGCGATCTTGGCGTTGGCGGCCTTGAGTCGGTCGGCGTCGCGGCCGGCGCCGAACTCCTGCCGGCTGATGTGGCCGTTGTGGTCGGTGTCGTAGCCCTTGAGGGCCTTCTTCTGCTTGGTGCCGAGGTGCTTGAAGCGGTAGTCCCGCCGCGCTTGCAGCAGCTCGCCCTCCTCGGTCTTGCGGCCGGCCACGAACTCCGTGGAAGAGACCTTGCCGTCTTGGTCGCCGTCGAACGAGTCGTCGGTGAACCGGTGGGCCCTCTTCAGCTCGGCCGCATCGAGGGCGCCGTCATGGTCCTTGTCGAGGCCGGCGAACGAGTTGCCCTGGCGGAAGCCGGCGCGGTACTCCTCGCGGGAGACGGTGCCGTCCTTGTCCTGGTCGAAGGCTTTGGCCTGCTTGTGGACTTTCAATTCGCTCTTGGCGAGCTTGCCGTCGTGGTTCTTGTCCACGCCGGCGAAGTCATGCTGCCACTCGAACAGCTGCTCGTCCGGTAGCTCGTGGCCATGGCCCTTGTGGGGGCCGTCATCATGGCCGTCCTTGGACTTGCCGGCGCCATGGCCGTGGGAAGCGCCAGGGGCGTGCTTGTGGACCTTGGACATAGAACTGGAACCTCACGACGATCGGACAATCGGGGGTTTCAGTTCTATACCCGTGTTTGGCGGCTAGACGTCGACCTTGCGGAAGGCGCCATACAGGGCGGGGGCCAGGTTGATGGCGACGCCCAGGACCACGGCGCCGACGGCGATGATCAAGCCGAGGCCGGCCATATTGGCACCGGCCAGGATGCCCTGGATGAAGCCGCCCACGCCCCAAGCCGCGCCCAGCCCGCCCACGGCGAGCCCGGGCCAGGCCAGGATGCCTTCCTTGAAGGAGTTCAGCTGCTTGTCGACGGCCACGACGCGGCCTTCGCGGCCATCGATGGTGACGACGTCGTTCGTCTTCACGCCGCCCAGCGGCAAGCCGCGGCCGGACGCCATGTAGTGGTCCTGGCCGACCTTGATCAAGACGTCGTCGGCGCCGTTGTGGGCGGCGGCGCCCATGGCGGACAGTTCCTGACCGGCGGGCAGCTTGGTGACCTGCGTCGGCGTGAACGTGCGGTTCTTGATGGTGAGGTTGGACATCGGGTGGGCTCTCCTTCGGTGGACAGGATCGATATCCAACCCGAGACGGGCCTTCTTGCTAAAGACGCGGTTATGCCCAGGTTAAGGAAAGGAAAAGGGACGCCAGCGCAACGCAAGCTTTCCCGAGGCAGGTTCGATAGTTGTCTTGGAGAGTTTGGAGCGCCGTGGCCCCCTGGTTGGGGGATCGGCCGGGAGGGGTTGTCGTGGAGAATTGGTCGTTGCCCACGGGGCTGACGTCGGCCTTGCGCCTGTTGACCTGGCAAGGGTCCACACAGGCGCCGCCCCCGCCGGCCCCCACCCCGCCGGCGATGTCGCAGGATGCGCTTGTTTTGAGCCCGAAGCCCCCGGCACCCGCGCCCAAGCCCGTCCCCAAGGCCAAGCCCGCCCCCGCGCCGACACCCGCCCGCGGGCCCGTGGCAACCGCCGGCCAGATAGCCCTGAACGACGCCAAGGGCCAGTACATCAAGGACCCGTCGTTCGCCAACAACGGCCAGCCCATCGGCAACCAGCGCTACATCGCCTTCGGCAACCTCCGCAAGTTCTACTTGAAGGGCTTCGAATTGGGCAAGTCCGCGGACGGCGCGCCCGGCTTGGCGTTCAACAAGGGCGAGATCCCGATCGACATCAAGGGCCTGGCGCCGGGCCTCGACGGGCTGTGGGCGCCGCAGGTGGTGGTCACGGGAGACACGGTGCGGCTGTATTACACCGCCGGCAAGATGGGCTTCGGCATCGACTGGCCGAGCTTCCGGCTGCACGAGGCCACCGTCTCCTTGAAGGACTTCAGGGCCGCGGCCGAGGCCGGCAAGCCGGTGAGCTTCCAGGACAAGGGCACGCTCTTCAACGACCAGCAAACGTTCGGCGGCAACGATCGCGACTTCGCCATGATCGATCCGCAGTTCTACAAGAGCCCCAACGGCAAGGCCTATATGACCTACACGGTCGTAAAGGCCGGCATCCCCGGTAAGCGCAGCCACGAGGAGTTCGTGCGCTCGCGCGAAGTGGACCCCAACAACCCCGGGCGGGCCGTGGGGCCGGACAAGGCCCTGGTAGACGGCTGGGCCGGCGGGCGGCACGACGGCGTGGCCGAGGCGCAAGACCTGGTCACGTACAACGGTCGGCCGTACCTCTTCGTTTCCAGCCGCGGCGGCGACAAGGACCAGCGCGTGCTGGTGGCGCCCGTTGGCGCCGACCTGGGCCCCGTGCCCGACAACGCGTGGCGCGAAGTCCTCACGCCGGGCGGCGCGCCCTGGTCTTCCAACGCGGTCGGCTCCACGTCTGGGGCCGTGATGGGTGGAAAGCTGTTCACCATCTACCAGGGGATGGACGCGAACCACCAGTTCTCCTTGGGATTCAAGCCCCTTAGCATCTAGTTCTTAACGCGACTGCCCGCGGCGCAGTTCGGGCGCGAGCAACATCAGTCTGCACGTTTCGAGTAAACACGGAGCGTGCTATGTTTCGCCGCGGCATAGGGTGGGCGTTCGATGACGCATTACCGGGCCACCGGCCCCTCTATCCCCGAGTACGCCACGGGGCTCCAATCCCTCGCTCGGATGTTTGCAAGCTCTCCCTCCTCGCTTAATATTGCGTAACATTTGGAGGGGGAGCCGTGGCGACCGTCTTGATCGTATCGAACGAGCCGTGGACGGCGGAGCTGGCGGCCCTGGTATGCAGGGCCGCGGGGCACGCCATCATCGTGGTCGACAATGGGCTGCAGGCCCTGATGGTGCTGGACGAGCGGCCGGTGGACGTGATCCTGGCCCAGGCTGGCGCGGCGCGGTTCTGCGCGCATGCGATGGCCCGGCTGGTGCGCTCCGCGGTGGATGCCTGCCCGGTCATCGTGGCCATCGCGGATCGGGACGACCCGCTGGGCCCGTTGGGCGACCTCGGGATCGCTGCGGTGGTGCCGATGCCCCTGCAGCCGGAGGCCCTGCGCCAGGCCATGATGTCGGCGCTGGGCCGTCCCACCTGGGTCGAGATCACGGCGCCGCAGCGGGTCCGCTTAGACCTCGAATAGGACGTCGTGCAGCTCTTCCGTGGTGACAGTCGTGACGTGGGACCCTAGCAGCTTGCGCAACGTCTGGATCGCGTAGGGCCGGAAGACGATGCCGCGCACGCGCTCGGCGCGCAGGGCCTGTTGGTCGGCTTCGTCCAGCGGCAGCGTGACGACCACGATGGGCAATTCAGGCGCCGCGGCCCGCAAGGCCCTGACCGGGGTCAGCGGCGCATCGGCCGTGACGACGACCAGGTCGAAGCCTCGGGCCACGGCGTTGGCCGCGTCGTACACGGGCGCGAAGTCCACCGTGTGGCCGGCGTCGTCGCAGACCAGGGCGGGGGCCTCCGTGGCAGCCGGATCGGAGAAGATGATGAGGACGCGTGCCATATCGTCGTTCCTAGCTTGTTAGCTTTATATATCGTAACATTTGCTCGACGGCCTGACAAGTGGGGCGAGCGGCCCAGCGTCGATTGTTTTGGGACCCTGCAGGTGCCTACGATGGGTGGAAGCTTCGAGAGGGAGGGACCGTCCGCATGAGCTGCCAACACTGCCAGTCGCGCCCCGCTACGTATCACATGACCCGCGCGGTCAACGGGCGGCGCGTGGAGGTCCACCTCTGCCAACACTGCGCGAGCCACATGCGGCAGGAGTCCGGGTTCGGGGACATGGACAGCCTGATCGAGAGCGTCTTCGGCCCGCGGATCGCGAGCCGGGGCCAGATCAACGTCCTGGAAAAGCTGGGCGACGACGGCCGGCGCGTGCTGGAAGCCGCCGCAGAGATCGCCGTGGATCGCGGCAGCGCCCAGATCACGCCGGAGATGCTTGTGCTGGCCGCCATGGAAGACGAGGAGCTGGCCGGCAAGCTCCCGATCGACACCGAGGCCGTGAAGCGGCGCCTGCAGGGCGCGTTGCCCGCGCCCACAGGCCAGACGCCGGAGCGGGTGACGTTGAGCGCCCGGCTCAAGAAGGCCCTGGCCATCGCCTACGAGTCCGCCCTGAACGCGGGTGCCAGCCAGGTGGGCCCGGAGCACCTGCTGGCGGGCATCGTGAGCGAGGGCGAGAGCCTGGCCGCCCAGGTGCTGGGCGAGGCCCTGACCCGCGACCAGGGCAGGATGGAACGGCCCCAGCGGGGGGAGGCCGAGGCCAAGGCGCGCCAGGGCGAGGAGCAGCTCTCCAAGTTCACGCGCGACCTCACGGCCCTGGCGGCGCAAGGCAAGCTCGACCCGGTGGTGGGGCGCGACCAGGAGATCGAGCGCGTGGTGCGCATCCTGAGCCGCCGCACCAAGAACAACCCCGTGCTGATCGGCGAGCCCGGCGTGGGCAAGACCGCCATCGGCGAGGGCCTGGCCCAGCGCATCGTGGCCGGCGAGGTGCCGGAGACGCTGCAAGGCAAGCGCGTGCTGGCGCTGGATTTGGGCGGCATGGTCGCAGGCACCAAGTATCGCGGCGAGTTCGAAGAACGCCTCAAGGGCCTGATGGACGAGATCAAGGCCAAGGCCGGCGAGATCGTGTTGTTCATCGACGAGCTGCACACGATCTTGGGGGCGGGCGCGGCCGAGGGCTCGATGGATGCGGCCAACATGTTGAAGCCGGCGTTGTCGCGAGGCGAGTTGCAGTGCATCGGCGCGACCACGCTGGACGAGTACCGCAAGCACGTCGAAAAGGATGCGGCGCTGGAGCGGCGCTTCCAGCCCGTGATGGTGGCCGAGCCGACGCCGGAGCAGGCGATCGAGATCCTGCGCGGCCTGGCGGACCTCTACGAGGCGCACCACGGCGTACAGATCGCGGAAGACGCGGTGGTGGCGGCGGTGGAGCTGTCCGACAAGTACGTCACGGATCGCTACTTGCCGGACAAGGCCATCGACCTCCTGGACGAGGCCTGCGCCATGAAGCACCTGGGCAGCCGGCACCAGCCAGGACGCGTGAAGGCCCTCGACAAGGAGATCGAGCGCGCGGAAGCGGACAAGTCCGGCGCCATCGAGTCCGAGCGCTACGCGGAGGCCACGCGGCTCAAGGAGAAGGTGGCGACCCTTCGCCAGGAGCGGGCGGAGCTGGACAAGGGTTGGCGCGGCGAGGCCGGCAAGGCGGAGCCCTGCGTCGAGGTGGAGGACATCGCCAAGGTGGTCTCGGAGTGGACCGGCATCCCCGCCAACAAGTTGGTGGGGGAGGAGCGCAAGCGCCTGCTCGAGATCGAAGCCCACTTGCACCAGCGCGTGATCGGCCAGGAACGCGCCATCACCGCCGTGGCCGAAGCCGTGCGCCGCTCTCGCACCGGCATGAAGGACCCCAAGCGCCCGATCGGCAGCTTCATCTTCCTGGGCCCGACCGGCGTGGGCAAGACGGAGCTGGCGAAGGCGCTGGCGGAGTACCTCTTCAACGACGAGGACGCCATGGTGCGCCTGGACATGAGTGAATACCAGGAGAAGCACACCGTCAGCCGGTTGGTGGGAGCGCCTCCCGGCTACGTGGGTTACGAGGAAGCTGGGCAGCTGACGGAGGCCATCCGGCGCAAGCCCTACAGCGTGGTGCTCTTCGACGAAATCGAGAAGGCCCACCCGGACGTCTTCAACACCTTGCTGCAGATGATGGACGACGGCCGGTTGACGGACAACCAGGGCAAGACGGTCGACTGCAAGAACACCGTGATCATCATGACCAGCAACGTAGGCGCCCACCACATCTTCGAGCTGGAAGAGCAGGGCGCCCCGTGGGAACAGATCGAAACCACCGCGATGGAGGCGCTGAAGGCCAAGTTCCGGCCGGAGTTCCTCAACCGCGTGGACGAGATCGTGGTCTTCCACCCGCTGGACAAGCCGCAGATCCTCGAAATCGTGGACCTCATGCTGGAGGGCACGCGCCGCAAGGTGCATGCGCAGGGCATCACCCTGCAGCTGTCGGACGCCACCCGAGCGACGCTCGGCGAGAAGGGCTTCGACCCGACCTATGGCGCGCGGCCGCTGCGGCGGGCGATCCAGAAGGAGCTGGAGACGCCGATCAGCCGGCTGATGTTGGAAGAGGAGTTCATGCCCGGCGACACCATCCGGGTGGACGTGGCCGACGGACGGTTTACCTTCTTCCGCGAACCGGCGCTGGTGCCCGCGGGCGGCGGTGGCGGCGAGGCGCGCGACGAAATCGTGGAGGCAAGTTACGAGGGTTAGTGCTCCTAAAGGGCCTGGTAGCTTGACATGGGGGTGAAGCGGCCGGTAACGTGGTCGTCATGAGCACTTCCATTGCGGACGAGATCGAAAAGCGCCGGACGTTCGCGATCATCTCCCACCCCGACGCGGGCAAGACCACCCTCACGGAGAAGCTCCTGCTGTACGGCGGGGCCATCCACACCGCGGGCGCCGTCAAGGCGTCCAAGGCGTCGCGCCACGCCACCTCCGACTGGATGGAGATGGAGAAGCAGCGCGGCATCTCCGTGACCACCTCCGTCATGCAGTTCCCCTACAAGGGCAACGAGCTGAACCTGATCGACACCCCGGGGCACCAGGACTTCTCCGAAGACACCTACCGCACCCTGGCCGCCGTCGACAGCGCCGTGATGTTGATCGACTGCGTGAAGGGCGTGGAGACGCAGACCAAGAAGCTCTTCACGGTCTGCCGCATGCGCGGCATCCCCATCTTCACCTTCATCAACAAGCTGGACCGCGAGGGCCGGCACCCGCTGGAGCTGATCGAGGACATCGAGAACTCGCTGGGCATGCGCAGCTGCCCGATGAACTGGCCGATTGGCATGGGCCGCGAGTTCAAGGGCATCTACGAGCGCTCGACCCAGGAGGTCGTGCTGTTCCAGGGCACCAAGCACGGCTCCAAGGAAGGCACCACCACCCGCATGAAGCTGGGAGACCCGGCCGTGGTGGAGGCCATCGGCCAGACGTTGCTAGACCAACTTAATGAAGACATCGAGATGCTGGACATCGCGGGTGACCCGTTCGACGCCGCCCGCGTGGTGGCCGGCGATTTGAGCCCCATGTACTTCGGCAGCGCCATGAGCAACTTCGGCGTGGAGCCGTTCCTCGACTCGTTCGTGGGCCTGGCGCCCAAGCCCGGTCCGAAGCCGACGGCCGATGGCGAGCGCTCGCCGGATGACGAGCGCTTCAGCGGCTTCATCTTCAAGATCCAGGCCAACATGAAC
>JAQBPE010000424.1 GCA_028287685.1 Cyanobacteria bacterium RYN_339
CGCCGACCTCCCCGCAAGCTCCGAGGACCTCCTGCTGGTCGCCTCCACCCCGGACCACCCCATGCGGGACTGGGCCTGCTCCTTCTTGAAGGTCAGCCACGCCGTGGTCCATGCGCGCTACAGCCACGATCCCGACGTGCTGGCCGCCGCGCGGCAACAGATCTTCGACCGCTTCAGCAGCCACCTCAAGGTGGGGCCGGGCGGCATGGTGGTGACGGACGGGGAGATGCACATCCCGCTGGTCCGCTGCGATTTCAAGGCGGAAAAGCCCTGGGAGAGCCTGGTGCTCAAGCTGCTCCACAAGGTCGACAACGTGGCCCAGGAGGTCTACGACCACCTGGGCGTCCGCTTCGTGACGCCGGACAAGGCCTACGCGCTGCTGCTGCTGAAGTACTTCCGCTACCACGACGTGTTCGCCTTCCCCAACATCAAGCCCAGCCGCTCGATCAACACCCTGCTGGATTTGGCCGACTTCCGTGCAGGCTTCGAGGAGCTGGAAGAGGCTTACCACCACGGCGAGCTGAACTTCAAGGAGTTCACCGGCGGCGTCCACCGCCTCGGCCGGCCGCCCCAGGACCCGGCCGGCGGCCGGAACCCCCATTCCGCGAGCGACTACCAGACGATGCAATTCACGGCGCGCGCGCTGGTCCGGCAGGTGCACGGCGACAAGGTGATGCGGACCTTCGTGCCCTTCGAAGTGCAGATCATGGACGAACCGGCCTACCGCCAGACCCAGGCCGGGGCGGCCGATCACGGCGCCTACCGCGTTCGCCAGCGCCAGGCCGTATGCAAGCGCGTCTTCCCTTGGTTGCCCGTCCCTTAAAATCACGTTACAATCGCCGCGTTCGCTCCTACACTTGAAGAACGAGACGCTGCATGACCGCTCCCAACGTGGAAACCCTCTTGCCTCGCTGGTTAGAACTACTTTCGGCCCAGAACGCACGCGTGATGACGCTACTGACCCAGGCCGAGCGCGAGCGGATATGCCGCCTGGTGCTGACGGATTTACAGGTCTTGCTTGAAGGCGACGTCAACGATCCCGCCGTACCGTCCTACCAGGCGCTCACCCGATCGCTGGCGGACATCTCGGCGAACTTCGCGGAGCGGGGCTTCTCGCCTTCGGAGACGGCCACCTTCGTCTTCTCGATCAAGGAAGTCTACTTCGAGGTCTACCGGGCCCAGTTCCAGGGCGAAGACCTCGCCGCCAAGACCTGGCGCCTTAGCCTGCTGGTGGACCGGCTGGGCCTGCACACCTTCGAAGCCTTCTCGATCGCCCGCGAACGCTTGGTGAAGAGCCAGGCCAAGGCTATCGCCGATCTGTCGACCCCCGTGATCCAGGTCTGGGACGGCATCATCGCCTTGCCCCTGGTCGGCTCGATCGACAGCATGCGGGCCAAGGAGGTCATGGAGAAGTTGCTGGAGTCCGTGGTGCGCAACGAGGCGGACATCGTGATCATCGACATCACGGGCGTGCCGGTGGTGGATACGCAGGTCGCCAACCGCCTGATGCGCACGGTCGAAGCCGTCCGCCTGCTAGGCACGAAGAGCATCATCACGGGCATCAATCCCGTCATCGCGCAGACGTTGGTACAGCTGGGCGTGGACCTGGGCCAGCTGACCACCAAGGCCAGCCTGCGCTCCGGCTTGCAGCAGGCCTTCCGCGAGCTGAAGCTTCGCGTGGTGACCGCCGATGCCTAGCAACATCCCGATCCTCAAGATCGGCCCGCATCTCGTGGTCCCCATCCAGGGCGACCTGTACGACCAGGCCGTGCTGCAGCTCCAGCAAGATATCCTGGGGCGCATCGAAGCCACCGGGGCCGAGGGCGTGGTGCTCGACATCAGCGCGTTGGAGTTCGTGGACTCCTTCATGGCGCGGGTGATCAATGACATCGCGAGCATGGCGGGCCTGATGGGCACGCGGGCCGTGGTGGTCGGCATGTCGCCGGCGATCGCCATGGTCTTGATGGACCTGGGCCTGCAATTGACGAGCGTGCCGACGGCGCGCAA
The DNA here is from genome assembly GCA_028287685.1 of Cyanobacteria bacterium RYN_339. Taxonomy (GTDB): domain Bacteria; phylum Cyanobacteriota; class Sericytochromatia; order S15B-MN24; family JAQBPE01; genus JAQBPE01. The sequence continues at coordinate 2,008 of JAQBPE010000424.1, forward strand.
CCTCGAGAAGGGCTTGCAGCTCCTCGCGGAGCTGACGGCGAGCGAGGCGGAATGATCACGGAGACCCCCATCAAGGTCGTGCCCGTCATTACGGAGCAGGACGTGATCCTCGCCCGGCAAGACTGCCGGGCGCTGGCGCAACGGCTCGGCTTCTCGGCCGTCGACCAGGCCCGCATCACCACGGCCGTCTCGGAGCTGGCCCGCAACATCGTCGTCTATGGCGTCCGCGGCAACGTTACCCTGGTCGAGCTGCTGGACGGCGACCGCAAGGGCGTGCAGATCAGCTTCGACGACGAGGGCCCCGGGATCGCCGACGTCGATACGGCCATGCAACAGGGCTACACGTCCGGCAAGGGACTGGGCGCCGGGCTGCCGGGCTCCCAGCGGCTCATGGACGAGTTCACCCTCGAGACGGCCCCCGGCCAAGGCGTCCACATCCGCGTGCGCAAGTGGCGTTGACGGTCGAGGTCGGCGCGGTCAACCTGCCGGCCGTCGGCGAGACGGCCATCGGGGACGCCTATTGCGTCTTGACGCTGGACCAGCAAATCCTGGTGGCGCTGGCCGATGGGCTGGGGCACGGGGAAGAAGCGGCCGAGGCGTCGGCGATCGCCATGCACCACGTCGAAGCCCATGCGCACCAGCCCCTCAAGCCGCTCCTGGAAGGCTGTCACCGGGCCCTGCGGGGCTCGCGCGGCGTGGTGATGGCCGTGGCCCTGATCGACCTGACGGCGGGCACCGTCCTGCACGCGGGCATCGGCAACGTCGAGACGCGCATCGTGGGCGTGGACAAGGTGCGCCGCCCGATCAGCCACAACGGCATCCTCGGCTACCAGCTGCGGAACGTGCGCGTCGAGACCTACCCATATTCTCCCGGCGACCTCGTGGTCATGCACTCCGACGGCGTCTCCGAGCGCTTCGAGGTCAGCCCCGCCTCGCGCGAAACCGATCCCCAGTTGTTGGCGAGCCAGGTGGCGCACGCCCATGGCAAGCACAACGACGACCAGACCATCGTGGTGGTGAGGATCCACGCATGAGCCTTCAGGTCGAATACGCGCAGGTCTTGCGCCAGTTCCTGGCCCGCCAGGGCGAAGTGGACCTCATGCGCGCCTACGAGCTGGGCAAGGAGTTCCAGAACCAACGCATGAGCCCGGACGAGCTGATCGGCCTCCACCTGGAAACGTTGGAGAAGCTCCCGGCCGAGATGCCGGAAGGCGATCGCCTGCGCGAGGTGATGCACTCGTTCTCGGTCCTGATCGAGACCATGATCGCCTACGGCGTGGCTTACGCCGACGCCAACCGGTTGCTGGCCCTGTCCGCCCGCGAGGCGGAGGAGGCGAAGTTCGAGCTGGAGCGGACGATCGTGGACCTGGACTTGGCCAACGACCAGCTGCGCGAGCTGGACAAGATCAAGACGCGCTTCTTCGCCAACATGAGCCACGAGCTGCGCACGCCGCTGAACTCGATCATCGGCTTCGCGGAGGACGCGATCGACGGCATGGCCGGGCCGCTCAACCCCATGCAGACGCGCTACGTCAACAACATCTTGGGCGCCGGCCGCCACCTGCTGGGCGTGATCAACGACATCCTGGACTTGGCCAAGCTGGAGGCCGGCAAGGTGAGGTTGGAGTTGGACGCCGTCCACCTGGAGGAGGTCTGCCACGAGGTGGAGGAGTTGTTGGCGCCTGGCCTCAAGCGGAAGCAGCAGGTGTTGTCGTGCAGCGTGCCGAAGGACTTCCCGCTGGTCCGCGCCGACCGGGGCAAGGTCTTCCAAATCTTGCTCAACTTGCTTTCCAACGCGCACAAGTACACCAGTGACGGCGGCACGCTGGAAGTCTTGGCCCGGCTCGAGCAGGGCATGGCCGTCATCGACGTCCGCGACAACGGCACCGGCATCCCTGCCGACGAGCTGCCGCGGCTCTTCGAGGAGTTCCGCCAGGTGCGCGGGCGCGCCGGGCAGCAGGGCACGGGCCTGGGGCTGACCATCACCCGCGGCCTGGTCGAGCTGCATGGCGGCAAGATCACCGCGGCGAGCAAGGTGGGCGTTGGGTCGATTTTCACCTTCACGCTGCCCCTGGAGCCGCCTGCCACCTGAGCGGGGCATGGTAATGTTATAGCTGGGGGGTTTCCATGGACGGTACCCGGAAGGCAGTCCTCGTTGCGTTCATCGGCAACGTGGCCATCACGCTGGCCAAGTTCGTCGGCGCCTACTTCAGCGGCTCCGTGGCCATCTTCGCCGAGGGCCTGCACAGCGTCGTCGACACCCTGAACCAGGTCTTCCTCTGGCTGGGGCTGCACTTGCAAGAGCGCCCGGCCTCGGACAAGCACCCGTTCGGCTACGGCAAGGAACGCTTCTTCTGGTCGTTCGTCGCGGCCATCTTCATCTTCGCCTCGGGGGCCCTGGTGAGCTTCTACGAGGGCGTAGACAAGTTCCTGCACCCGGAGCCGTTGCGCGCCCTGAACTGGGCGCTGGGCGTGCTGGCCTTCGCCTTCGCCGCCGAGTATTATTCGTTCCGCGTTTCGTACACCGAGCTGAAAAAGCGCGCGACGGAAGCCGGCAAGGACGTGATGAGCTACCTGCGCACCACGCGAGACCCCACGCTGGCCGCCGTCTTCGTGGAGGAAAGCGCCGCCCTGGTCGGCATCGTGATCGCGCTCGTCGGCGTGAGCCTGACGGCCCTGACCGGGAACGGGCGCTTCGACGCGGCGGCGTCCGTCGCCATCGGCCTCTTGCTGACCTTCCTGGCGGTCCTGCTGGGCGAGCGCAGCCGTTCGCTGCTGCTGGGCCAGGGCGCCTTGCCCGAGGAGCTGGAGGCGATCCACCGCATCTTCGCAGCCTCCGACTTCGTCGAACAGGTCATCGACTGCTACACGATGCAACTGGGGCCGGAGGAGCTGCTGTTGGCGGCCCACCTCCAAATCCGCCACGACCTGAGCACGCAGGAAATCGAGGCCCGGATGGACGCGTTGGAACAGGACCTGGCCCAGGCCGTGCCTTCCCTGAAGCGGGTCTTCCTCGAGGCGGAGAACGCAGAAGAGGTCGAGCGCAAGATCGAAGAGGGCAAGACGTTCTAAGCAATAGTTGGTATGCTGGGCGCGTCCAACCAATCTAAGGAGATTTGCAGCATGCTTCGCAAGGCATTGATCGTCGCCATCGCCGCCGCCACCGTGGCCGCATGCGACAACGCCAAGAACGACCAGACTTCCACCGCTTCGGCCGCGCCCGCTAGCTCCGCCCCGGTCGCGGCCGCCGCCAGCACCGCTGCCGGCGCGACCAGCGCGGCCGCTGCCACCGGCGCCGCCACCGCCCCCAGTGCCGCCGCGGCCCAGGGGTCGATTTCGACCGACGCCAAGGTCTCCACCAAGTCCGGCCTCAAGTACACCGTGCTCAAGGCGGGCGCCGGCGACAAGGTCGCCAAGAACGGCGACAACGTGTCCGTTCACTACACCGGCTGGCTGCCCACCGGCAAGAAGTTCGACTCCAGCCTCGACCGCAACCAGCCCTTCGAGTTCCCCGTCGGCGAAGGCCGCGTGATCAAGGGTTGGGACGAAGGCGTGGCCGGCATGAAGATCGGCGAGAAGCGCAAGCTCGTGATCCCGCCCGACCTCGGTTACGGCGAGCGTGGCGCCGGCGGCGGCGACATCCCGCCCAATTCGACCTTGATCTTCGAAGTCGAACTGCTCGGCATCAAGTAGCGCTCCGCGCTAGATGAACATGCGGGCTCCGGTCTTCTGGGCATGCGCGCTGGCGGCTTGGCTGCCGGCTGCTCCTGCCCTGGCCTGGGGCCCGCTTTCTCATGCGATCATCGCCCAGCGCGCCTTCGCGGAGCTGGCGCCGCGTGCCCCGTGGCTGGCGCCGCACCGCGACGCCTTCGATTGGGGAGCCGCCTGCGCGGACCTCCAGGAGGCCCCCGGCGCGCCGTACCTGAGCCGGGCGCGCACCCACGCCTCCGACTCGCTGCGGGGCCTCTGGCGCGAAGCGCAGGCCTCGCATGACCGCGGAGCGCAGGCGTTCGTGGTCGGTTGGGCCGTGCACGTCGGGGCGGACGATGCGTTCGACGCCTACGAGAGTGCGCACGGCCCGGGCTGGGCCGGCAAGGACGCGCCCCCCGCGCTCCTGGGCTGGGCGGTGGACGCCTTGCTGATCCCGAAGGCCGGCCCCGCCCTCACCCGCCTGGGACGCGCCGCGGCCATGCACCTCGAGTCCCCGGCGTCGGCACCCATTGCCGCCATGGTGGGCCGGGTCTTGGCGGTCGACGACGCCACCTACCAGGGGTGGGCCCGGCTGACGGCCTCCGCTTGTCTGGGCGGCCCCGACCGTTACCTGGCGGAGCGCGCGCGCGCTTTGCGCCTGGAACCGTTCACCGCGGCGGCCTTGGAGCCGCCCGCCCGCCTGGCCCTGGGCGACCTGACGCCCTGGCTGACCCGCGCGGTGCGCGGCGGCGTGGACCGCGCCCGCGCGCTCGCCAAGGCCGCCCCCGACCCCCGACACGAGAAGGAGACCCGATGAAGACGATGCAGATGCTGGCCCTGGGCGCAGCGGCAACCCTCACGCTGGGCGGGTGCAGCTGGTTCATGGCCCGGGGGGGCGCGCCGGCCAGCGAGGTCACGACGGCCACGGGCCTCGGCTACAGCGTGCTCGCGCCAGGCGCCATCACCGCCCGGCAGGCCGCCAAGGGCGACACCGTGGTGGTGCACTACACCGGCTGGCTGACGAACGGCCAGAAGTTCGACTCCAGCAAGGACCGCAACGAGCCGTTCCACTTCACGCTGGGCGCCCACGAGGTGATCCGCGGGTGGGACGAGGGCGTGGAGGGCATGCACATCGGCGAGACGCGCAAGCTGGTGATCCCGCCCGAGCTCGGCTACGGCGCGCGCGGTGCCGGCGGCGTGATCCCGCCCAACGCCACGCTGATCTTCGACGTCGAGTTGCTCGACATCAAGTAGGCCGAGGTCCCGGGGTATAGATCCCACAAGAGGAGACCCATGGGCCAGGATGCCGCGCCATTCGGCGCACCCGAAGCGCAGCACCTCGCGCTCGGCCGGGCGTGTGCGGCGCGCGGAGACTTGGCCACCGCCGAGGTCTACTTCCGGCAAGTGGGCCGCGCCAGCGAGGCCTGGGCCGACGCCCGCACCGGCCTCGCCACCGTCCTGCTGGCGACCGGCCGCGTCCGCGAAGCCGAGGGGGTGGCTCGCGAGGCCGTGGAGGCCGCGGACGCGCCGGAGGCCCAGCTGCTCTTGGGGCAGGCCCTGTGGAGCCTCGACCGCGCCGCGGAGGCCCTGACCGCCTTCACGAAGGCTGCCGGTGGCTTGCCCAAGGACGCGCGGCCGCTGCTGCTGAGCGGCCATGCCTACGCGCAGCTCGGCCGGCCGCGCGACGCCGTAAAGGCCTACGAGGCGGCCACCCGGGTGGCGCCCCGCTACGCCGCCGCGCGCTTCTACCTGGCGGAGGCGCTGATCCGCAACGGCGACCTCCTGAACGCCAGCTCCCACCTGAACATGGTCTTGCAGCTGGCCCCCGGCTACCAGCCCGCCCACGCGCTCAAGGGCGACATGGCCGTGAAGATCAAGGACCAGCGCCAGGCGATCGCCGCCTACGTCCGCGCGGAGGACCTGGCGCCGCTGCCTGCCGGCGCCGTGCAGCGCCTGGGCGACGCCTACCGCGCGCTCGGTGACGTGGACCTGGCCCTGTTCGCCTACGACGTGGCGATCGAGCGGGATCGCGCTTGTTGGGCGGCCTACATGGCAGCCGGCACGCTTTGCGAGACGCCGCGCGATTGGCCGTTGGCCCGCCGCTACTTCAAGGCCCTGGCGGCCAACCCCGACCATGCCGCGGCCGCGCGGGAAGGCCTGGCGCGCGCGAGCGCCATCGCGGCAAGCTCCAGCACGGATGCGGCGGCGATCGCCGCCCCGCGCACCCGCCCCACCCGGTTCACCGCGCCACCGGCGGCGACCGCCCGGTCCACGGCGCCGATCATCCCGGGGCGCGGCGCTGGCACCGGCCTGTTGATGGGGCCGCAGCAGGGCACGCGCCCCTTGGCAAGCGGCGGGTTGATGCCCGCGGTGCCGGCCCCCGGTTCGTTGCCCTGGGAAGAACCCACGCCCCCCAAGGCCCCCGACCTGCCCGCGGCGCCCAAGCCGGGCACGCCCTTGCCCAGCACGCGCCCGCTGGCCTTGCCGCCCAGCCAACCGGCCAACCCCAAGCGTTCCAGCTTCCAGTTGGGTGGCACCGCGCCGCTGAAGCCCCAGCCCAAGGACGAGTGAAGCATTAAATCCGTGTTAGCCAGGGCTTGCCGCCCGTCAAATCTTCGCTAAATCGCGCACCCAACGGCGCGCCCGCAAGGAAAAGCACCACCGGAGGACCTCCCCATGACCGTTACCAACACCCCGGGCGCCAACCCGAACCAGGCCGCGCAGGAAGCCCAGCGCGCCGAGGAGCGTAAGCGGCAGGAGGAGGAGGCGCGCAAGCGCGCGGCGGAAGCGGCCCGCAAGAAGGCGGAGGCCGACGCCGCGGCCAAGGCCCAGCAAGAGCCGCCCGTGGACCGGGGCTTCTTCGGCAACATCGAGAAGAAGGTCGTCGAAGCCGCCAACGGCAAGCTGGAGGGGGCCGCCGCCACAGCCGAGGCCACCGCCATCAAGGCGGACATGCAAGCCGCCACGACCACGCAGGATCTACAGAAGGTGGCGGACCGGGCGGCCTTGTTGCAAGAGCGCGCGAAGGTCTCTGACGACCCCGAGGTGCGCAAGCAAGCCGAGGACATCCGCGGCCTGAACGACACGGTCCAGAAGGCCAACGCGGCGGCCAAGCGAATCGACGACCTGACCGCCAAGGCCGACGGTACCCCGGCCGAGCAAGCCGACCAGACCGCCGCCCTGTTGAGCCGCCCCAAGGACCTGACGAGCGCGGTGGCGGACGCCAAGGCGCTGGCGGGTTCGCCCCTGGGCGACAAGCTCAAATCCGACGCCGACAAGTTGGCCGCTGGCGCGACCCCCGCGGCGCTGGCCAAGCAGCTAACGTCGGACCCGGACCTCTCGCATTACCCGCCCACCATGGCGAAGAACCTGGCCGCGATGCGCGCCCTGCAAGACCCGGCGCTCAACACGGCCCTCGACGGCGTGGGCAAGAACTTGCTGGACCGCAGCAAGGGCAGCCCGAACCCCTTGTCTTACGACGAGATCCAGAAGAACCCGGACCTGGTCCGCCTGGCGCAGAACGCGGCGGCCAGCGACCCGGCCGCCCAGGGCCAGCTGGACAAGGTCGTGCATGACATCGGCTCCGAGCTGCTGAAGCGCGATTTGGGCGACAAGAAGGGCGAAGGCGACGTCAAGGGCGCGCTGGACCAGTTCAAGAAGGACTTCGTCGCGCTGGCCCAGACGGGCCTGGACCCCGCCAAGCTGGGCGAGGCGGCCGGCAAGGTGCTGGACGAGAACCACAAGTCGATCGAGAAGCACGTATCCGACGGCGAGGACAAGGGCGACTGGTGGAACCCGATCGACTGGGGCAAGAAGGCCTTCAACGCGGTCAAGGACATCGTCTCCGACGTGATCGGGGCGATCAAGGATGGCGTGGAGACCGTGGCGAAGGAAGCCGCCAAGTTCTTCTACGACCACGTGGTCGACCCGGCCCTCGACAGCTCCGCACTGGGCAAGGACACGGACACCTTCAAGAACGAGAACCTGGGCGTGCTGGGCGACCTGGTCACCAACCGCCTGGAGGTCGGCGAGAGCGCCTTCGTGCGGCTCGACGTGAACGCCAAGATCTCCGGCGTGGTGCTGGGCGCGGGCGCCCAACTGGAGCTCAAGCGCGTCCCGCAGCTGGACGCGCAGGGCCACGCGCTGCCGCCGGGACCCGACGGGGTGCCCAAGACCAACCTGGAGGTCCATGTCCTGTGCGACGCCAACGCCGGCGTCGGGCTGCAGGCCAAGTTCGGCAAGGCCATGGGCAAGGACATCGACGTGAAGGGCAACGAGGCGGTTGCCGGCGCCTCGGCCAACGCCAAGGCCAAGGCCGAGGCCGGCGTGAAGGCCCAGGCGGAGCTGGTCTTCTCCTTCGACGCCACCAAGCCGCAGGACCTCAACGACATGACGGGCCTGTTCTCCGAGGCCGCCAAGACCGGCCTGGAGGCGGCCATTCCCGGCATCGGCCCGGTGCTGGCCGCCTGCAACGCCAAGGACCTGGGCGACAGCGCCGTGGCGTTCGGCCGCCACCTCGAGACCGTGCGCGGCGAGGTGGGCGTCTACGCGTTGGCGAGCGTCGAAGGGAGCATCAACGCGGGCACCCACGACCGCGAGCAGAAGAACCAGGTCAAGGGCCCCGGCATCGACAAGAACTTCAACCCGGAGAAGCCCGATAAGCCCGAGGCGGAAAAGCCCGCGGACGGCAAGGACCCCAGCCTCAAGGACAAGGCCGTCGCCGCCGGCGCCGGGGCCGCCCTGGACGCCGCCGGCATCGACGTGGCCAAGATCAAGGCCGCCGTGGGCGGCGAGCTCGACGTGGGCATGGAGCAGAACTTCAAGACCGGCGAGACGACCTACTACTTCAAGGCCAAGGGCCAGGCCAAGGCCAGCGCCGAGACGGTGGGCGTGGGCGTCGGCGTCGGGGCGGAGTACAACCGCACCGTGGCGGTGCGCATCGGCAAGGACGGCAAGGTCGCCGGCCTGGACGTTAGCCAGGAGTACACCAAGGAGCAATTCCAGGGCGTGGGCAGCACGGACATCCGCGGCCGCGTGGACAGCAAGATCCTGGCCCAGGTCCAGCACGACTCCAAGATCACCGTCACGCGCTCGTTCAACGACCTCGCCAGCCTGCAGGGCCACAACCCGGCGGCCATCATCGCCACGCACCTGGCAGACGCCAACAGCTTCGAGGGTAGCGCGGATTTCCATACGACCAGCGTGAAGGCGAAGGATACGACCAAGGTCGAGCTGGGCGGCGACATCGGCGTGGCGAGCATCAAGCTCACGCTGGGCCGCAGCCTGGAAACCGACGTCACGGACGGCGTGGAGAACACCACCCGCGTGTCGACGTCGGGTGGCAAGGGCAGCGCGATCAAGCTGGACTAGGTATTGGGGAAGATCGCGTCGCTGGCCCGGTCGGGCAGGTCCAGGCCGGGCGAGCCCGATGGCGCGGGCACGTTCGGGCCGGGGGAGGAGCCCCGCTCCCAGGCGGCTTGCACGGCGTCCAACAAGCTGGGTGGCGCGGCCTTCGCGGGCATCACCAACGGCAGTTCCGGATGCGCCGCACGGAACCGCTTCTCGAGCGCCGCCAGCTGCGCCTCGTAAGGCGCACGGTCCTCGTCGATCAGCTTGGCGCCCAGCACGTCCAAAATCTCGCGCGCGCTCAAGAGCGCCACGCGCGCGACTTCCGGCGTAGGCTCCGGGTGGTCGCCGTCCCCCAGGTGGGTGACGGCCCGCTGCAGCAGCGCCGGGAAGGTGTCCGCCACATACCGGGTGGCGCGTTCCGGGGTGAAGTCCGACATGCCCACGTTATACCCATGCCAAAAATGTACCCCTGGTAGAATGGCTGGCATGATCGACAGCCTGCCCCCCCCCTGCCAGCCCTACCTGCAAGACGGCCGCCCCGGCGAGGTGACGCTGGTTTGGCGCGACGCCAAGCCCGCCCCGGCCCACCTGGTGGTGCGCGACCTGACGGGCAGCCCGGTGGTCGTGGTCGAGGTGCCCGCCGCCCGCCAGGCCCAGCAGCGCATCACGGGCCTGACGCCGGGCGCCTGGTACGGCTACCAGCTGGAGCGGCCGGGCCAGGCCCCCTTCCAGGGGCGCTTCGTCGCCAACCGCGGACCCCAGGCCACCCACCTGCGCTTCACGGTGATGGGCGACATGGGCGACGGCTCGCCCGCACAGCACGCGATCGCCGGCCACATGGCCGCCTGGAAGCCTGAATTCGTCTTGACCGTGGGCGACAACGTCTACCCGGACGCCTCCGCGGCGGATTTCGGGCCGAAGTTCTTCGACGTCTACGGCCCCATGATCGCCAACGCGCCGATCTACCCGACGCTCGGCAACCACGACATGCGCACGGATGCCGGCGCGCCCTACCTCGCGGCCTTCGTCTTGCCCCAAGATCCCGCCGGCGAGCGTTACTACGCCTTCGATGAGGGCCCGGCGCGCTTCTGGGCGCTCGATTCCAACCAGTCGTTGGCGCCGGGATCGCCCCAGTACAAGTGGTTGGAGGCCGACGCCTCGGCCAGCCGTGCCAAGTGGAAGATCGCCTTCTTCCACCACCCGCCTTACTCGTCCGGGCTGCATGGCCAGGAGGCCAAGAACCGCGCCTGGCTGCCGCCGCTGTTCTCTCGCCTGGGCTTCACGGCCGTCTTCACCGGCCACGACCACCACTACGAGCGCTCGCTCCCCATCGGCGGCGTCACGTACTTCGTCACGGGCGGCGGCGGCGCGATGCTCTACGGCACGCAAGACAAGCCGTTCACCGACCGCAAGGCGATCCGGCATGAGTTCCTGGCGGTTTCGATCTTCGAAGACAGGATGGGCGTCCTGTCGATCGACGAGGACGGCAAGCCGCTGGATGCGGCCGTGCTTACGCCCCCTCTTCGATAGCGGCGGTGCGCGCCTGGGCCGCGGCCACGACGGCGCGCATCACGTTGATGCGGCCGTAGCCGTAGTCCGGGTGGTACTCGCCGCCACCGAGGCGGTCCGCCGTCTGCTGGATCAGGGCCTTGACCTCGTGCGGCCGCAGGCCGGGACGCAGCGATCGGATCAAGCCGGCCAGGCCCGCCACGTGCGGCGAGGCCGCACTGGTGCCGCCGAAGGTGCCATAGAGCCGGCCCTGGGCGCGCGGGAAGGTGGTCAGCACGCCGTCGGAAGGCGCGGTCACGGAGATGAAGTTGCCGCTGGGCGAGCAGGCCGCCCGGCGGTCGTGGCGGTCGGTGCCGCCCACCGCGATCAGGCCACGGAAGTCCCACAGCACGCTCCAGGTGCCCGGGAAGGGCGGCGGGCTGACGGCCGGGCCGGCGGCGCAGACCACCAGCACGTTGTGGCGCAAGGCGTAGCGGATCGCGTCGGACAGCTCGTCCAGCGTCTCGTCCGTCAGGCCGTGCTCCCACTGCACCACGCCCACGCTGGCGTTGATGATGCTGGCGCCGGCATGCACGGCCCAGCGGATGGCCTGGGCGATGTGATGGGCCGACACCGCGCCCGTGGCAGGCTGGTTGACCTTGATGGGCAGGATCTTGCACTCGGGGCAGACGCCGCTGAAGCCGCGCGAGTTCTTGCCGGCGGCGGCAATCAGGCCGGCCACCGCGGTGCCGTGGCCGTTGTCGTCATGCGGCGGGCGGTGGGGGTTCGGCACGTTGTAGCCGCGGAGGACGCGGCCGGCCAGCTCGGGGTGGTCGGGGTCGACCCCGGTATCGACCACCGCGATGACCAGGTCACGGTCGCCGCGGGTCATGCTCCAGGCCTGGGGAGCTTCGATGCGCCGCAGGGACCACTGCCAGCGTTGGTGCGAATGATCGTCCATGGGAACGTGTCCTGTCCTCTCGCCACCTCATCCCTTCCCCAATTGAAACAGAACGCGGGAAGTTGGTCGGTGACCGTTATACCAGTTCTTTTCGTGCGGAGCGTCCGCCGCACCCCAGGCGGGTCCCAACAGGCCGCCGTGGGTTACATACCCCGAGGGCGCCGAGCATCACTCGCACGTTCGCCCCAAGATCGCCGCCAGCACGGCCGCGGTGTCCCCCAGGTCCCCGAAGACGTGGTCGGGGCCGTGGCTGGCCAGCTCTTCCATCCCGTAGGGGCCCGTGGCGACGGCGATCGCCGTCACACCCAACGCCGCGCCGCACCGGATGTCATGCTCCGTGTCGCCGATGATCACGATTTCCTTGCCGGCATAGGTGATGCCGGTGGCCTCCGCCGCCCGGCGCACGGCGATGGCGGGCAGTTGGTGGCGCTCCGCGTGGTCGCTGCCGAAGGCACCCAGCCGGAAATGCTCCGTCAGGCCGAAGCGGCGCAGCTTGGCCTGGGCCCCGTCCGCCAGGTTGCCGGTCAACAAGCCCACACACACGCCCTCGCGGCCGGCCAGGGCCGCCAACAAGGCTTCCACGCCGGGCTTCAGGTGGGCGTCGGCGGAGGTGCCCAGGTGGGCCTCCAAGAGCTCCAGGTATCGCGCGAGCACCCGCGGGATCAGCACCAGCACCTCGTCGGCAGCGACGCCGTGGTGCTCCAGCAGCTCGCGCGTGAGCTGGGGGTCGGTCTTGCCGGCGAAGACCCAGCTGTCGGCGGCGGGGATCTCGCCCACCGCCTCCGCCAGAGCCTGGCGGATGGCGTGGCGGCCCGCACCGGCGGCCGAAAGGAGGGTTCCATCGATGTCGAACAGCACGAGGCGGCGAATGGCAGGCATCCGCCGATCTTACCAGGCGGGGTAAAATGGGGCCATGGCCGACGAAGACTTCGAAGAGGTGCTGGGCCGGTTCGCGGACGCCGTCCGGCCGGCTGGCCAGGAGGCGCCGGCCATCGCTTCGGCGATCGAGGAGGTCCGCGAGGCCCTGCCCAGGGCCACCAGCTTGGCCGAGGCGTTCGGGCTGGTGGATCGGCTCGCGGAGGCGGTGCGCGAGGCTTACCCGCAGGGGCATTGCAAGGCCGGCTGTTCCGGTTGTTGCGACAGCCAGACCGCCATCTTCGACGTCAGCCCGGTCGAGTGGGAGGCCATCGCCCACGCGCTCGACGGCTGGGAGCCCGAGCGCAAGGCTGCGCTGGCGGAGCGGTTCCGGCGGGAACATGGCCCGCGGTTGAAGGCGTATAAGGGGCTGAGCCTGATCCGGTACTTCGAGCCCGTGGCGGACCGCTACTTCGCCCGCCGGCCTTACAGCTGTCCCCTGCTCGAAAACGGCCGCTGCAGCGTCTACGCAGTCAGGCCCCTGGCTTGCCGGATGTACGGCTACTTCGCCATCCGCGCCCGCTTCTACGAGCGGCCCGCGGTCTACGGCTGCGGCCTGCAGACCTCCTACTACGAGACCCGGGACCACCTGGCGCTGCCGGCCGTGAACATGGTCGCCGCCCAGACCCGGCGGCTGACCCGGGGCCGCGCGCGCATCTTGCCCCTCTGGCTCACCGACCGCTTGTGATCGATGTGGTTGCCCACGGCCAACGCTCGGGCTACCATAATGGAGAGATGCTGCAGTCCCCGCCGCCCTCCCAGACCGCCACCGATTCCGATCCTTACGAGGAGCCGGAAGAAGCCTACTTGGCCGGCGACGAGGAGGAAGGCGAAGACGGTCCGCCGCCCCGGCGGTGGTGGCGGTTCGCGTTGGCGGCGTTGTTCCTGGCCGGCACCGCCGTGGCCGCAGGCCAGGGCGTCTGGTACACCCAGCAAGCCCGCCCGGCCCCCCACGTGGTCGACCCGCCGGCCATCAACCCGGCGCTCGAGGCATCCGTGCTCGCGGCCATCGCACCCGGCTGGCCGGCCAAGCGCCCCATGATCCGCCTGGCAGCCGGCCCCGTGGAGGCCGCCGAAGGCCATGTGACGGCCCTGGCCGCCGCCGACGTCAACGGCGACGGCAAGCAGGAATGGGGCGTCAGCTACGTCTGGTACGGGTTGCCGGACCAGGACGGCGCCCGCGCGGCCGTGCCGGGCTTCGCCATCGTGACCGCCGCCGACCACCCCCAACTGCTGTACCAGGGCCCCGGCACCGGCGGCTGGGACGACCTCAAGCAGGGCGCCTTCGAGGCCACCTCCGAGGTCGAGTGCGCCGTCGAGGCCGTCCGGCCCGGCCCGCGCGAGGTCGGGTTCATGTACCATTACACGGCGGAGAGCTCGCGCGGCGGGCACCTCACACACGGGCGCAGCAAGCTCTTCTTGCAAAGCATGGGCCAATGGCTGCAAGCCTGGGAGGGCGAAACCGAGGTGCGCTGGCGCACCGGGCATGCGGACGAGATCGCCCACGGGGCGGCCGTGAAGTTCGAAGACCACGATGGGGACGGCATCCCGGAGATCGTGACGTCGCCTACCCATTATTACCGGCACCTGACGGACGGCGACAAGGGCCCGCACTTCATGGCGGAAGGCCCCGGCGACCTGGTCTACCGGCGCGAGGGGCCCTTCTACCGCCTGGCCGGCCTGGCCATGCCCGGTCAGCGCGAGCTGCGCATCCGGCCCGCGGCTCCCATCTATGCCGTGCGCGCCCCGGGCCCGGTGCAGATCGACGGTGACTTCAACGAGTGGGACTTGCAGGAGCTGGGCGTGATCACGGGCATCCGCTTCGACGACCCCGCGCTGATGAAGTACAAGCGGCGCGAGCCCGAAGGCCTGGACGACCTGGGCGGCGAGGTCAACCTCATGTGGGACGACCAGGCGCTCTACGTGCGCGCCATGGTGCTGGACAACGTGGTGGTGCCGGGTCCCAGCGGCACGGAGCTCTACAAGGGCGACAACCTGTCGGTCTGGCTCGACATGGATCTCCAGAAGGATTTCGAGCGCGGCATGCGCGACGCCGACGACTGGCAAATCGGCCTGTCGCCGGCCGGCGCCGACGTGAAGCCCGACAAGGATGGCCGCACCTTCGCCCAGGCCTGGTGCTGGGTGCCCAAGCCGGGCACCAACGGCGTGGTGGCGGCGTCCAAGCCGCTGCTGGATCCCTACAACCATGCCGTGCGCGGCTACCAGATCGAGGCCGCGATCCCGTGGGCCGGGCTGGGCGGGCTGCCCGCGGGCCTGAAGATCCGGCCCGCCGCCCTGCCGATGGCGGGCCCCGCCAGCACGGAGCCGCGCCGCTATCATCTGGGCCTGGCGGGCGCCACCGGGATCGGCCTGGTCTTGTCGGACGCGGACACGGAGTACCAGGAACTGGGCTACGTCTCCAACCCCTTCTTCACCTGGGCGGAACCCAAGACGTTCAACACCCTTTTGCTGGTGGAGCCAAATTAGCTCGTTTGCTATGATTGTGCGTCCCCACCCATAGACCAGGATCGCGCATATGCCTACCACCACCCGCACCGTCCACAACTTCTATGCCGGCCCCGCCACCATGCCCCTTCCCGCGCTCGAGCGCGCCAAGGAAGAGCTGTTGGACTTCGCCGGCACCGGGATGTCCGTCATGGAGATCTCCCACCGCTCCAAGCCCTACATCGCCCTCCAGGAGGAAGCCGAGGCCTTGGTGCGCGAGCTCTTGGCCGTGCCCGCGGGCTACAAGGTGCTGTTCCTGCAAGGCGGCGCCTCGCTGCAGTTCTCGATGGTTCCTATGAACCTCCTGAACGGCAAGCGCGGCGACTACGTCGTGACGGGGGACTGGGGCGCCAAGGCGCTCAAGGAGGCCAAGAAGGCCGGCTCGACGGGTGTCTTGGCGAGCACGGAGGCCACCAACCACGA
This sequence comes from Cyanobacteria bacterium RYN_339, assembly GCA_028287685.1. Classification (GTDB taxonomy): domain Bacteria; phylum Cyanobacteriota; class Sericytochromatia; order S15B-MN24; family JAQBPE01; genus JAQBPE01. Next base: position 17,339 of record JAQBPE010000424.1, read on the forward strand.
TCGCATCCCGCAGGCGATCGAGATCAAGCAGGACGCCGCCTACGTCCACCTGACCAGCAACGAGACGATCTCGGGCACCCAGTTCCACGCCTTCCCCGACACGGGCGCCGTGCCGTTGGTGGCGGACATGTCCAGCGACATCATGTGGCGCCCCACCGACGTCTCGCGCTTCGGCCTGATCTACGCGGGCGCGCAGAAGAACCTGGGCCCGTCCGGCGTGACGCTGGTGATCGCGCGCGAAGACCTGGTGGAGGCCGCCCCCGAGAGCCTGCCCAGCATGCTGAGCTACAAGGTCCACGCCAAGAACGACTCGATGTACAACACGCCCCCGACGTTCGGCGTGTACATGCTGCGCAACGTGCTGGCTTGGATGAAGGATCAGGGCGGCCTGAAGGCGATCGAAGCCCGCAACCGCGAGAAGGGCGACGCGCTCTACGCCGTGATCGATCGCCACCCGGACTTCTACACCGGCCACGCGCGCACGGACAGCCGCTCGTACATGAACGTGACCTTCCGCTTGCCCGACGAGGCGCGCGAGAAGGCCTTCCTGAAGGGCGCCGACGAGCGCGGCTTCATCGGCCTGGCCGGGCACCGCTCCGTGGGCGGCTGCCGGGCCAGCATCTACAACGCTTGTGCGGTGGAAAGCGCCAAGGCGCTCGCGGCGTATATGGAGGAGTTCGCGGCCAAGGGCTGAAACGCTTGACACCTAGGCCGGTTTTGCATAAGATTTTAGCTTCGAGTGAGCGCCTATCGTCCAACGGCTAGGACTGCGGTCTCCAAAACCGCCAATCTGGGTTCGAATCCTAGTGGGCGCGCTCGTTCCCCGATCGTCTAATGGTAGGACTGCAGTTTCTGGATCTGCGTATCGTGGTTCGAATCCATGTCGGGGAGCCTACCCGCGAAGTCCCGCATCCGCAAGGATGCGGGACTTCTGTTTCGGGGCCGCTGACAACGATCGCCGCATGCGGTACCTTGAGGCCGGTTCCTCGACCGATCTTACGGGCATGAAGCCCGAAACGCAGAAAGGCCCCCCAATGCAGCGTTCCAACCTCTCGAAGCTTTCCGTCCTGGCTGTCGCCGTGCTCGTGGCCGGTTGCCCGTCCGGGAAGGAAGAAGGCGGCTCGCCCGCGCCCGGCACGAACGGTGCGGCCAGCGGCGCCGCAACGGTCCAGGGTGCCAGTGGGGCGGTCGTGCCGGGCGCGACGATGGCCGCGACGGCCTCTGGCGCCGCGCCCGTGGCCCCGGCGGGTGCGCTGTTCACCCCGCGCCCCAAGAACTTCGAAGCCAAGGGCGTGTACTTCACGGCCACCTCCGTCGAGATGGCCAGCCGCTGGAAGCCCTGGCTGCAGAAGCTCAAGAACGCGGGCGGCAACATGGTGCTCTTCGACGCCAAGGACGAGGACGGCATCGTGCAGTGGCAGTCCAAGAACGCGCTGTGCAAGGCCATGGGCGCTTCCAAGGAAGGCCCCATCCGGGACCTGAAGGCCAAGGTCAAGGAGGCCCACGACATGGGCATCCATGTGGCCGGCCGCGTCTGCTGCTTCCACGACCCGATCATGGCCAAGAAGCACCCCGAGCTGGCGCCCACGCACGTGAACGGCGGCATCTGGAAGGAGCTGGGCTCGCAGGCCTGGCTCGACCCCTCCAAGACGCTGGCGCAAGACTACATCATCGATCTGGGCAAGGAGCTGATCGAGAACGGCGTGGACGAGGTGCAGCTGGACTACATCCGCTTCCCCGCCATGGGCGACACCCAGAACGCGCGCTACGCCTTCGACCCCAAGAACGAGAAGAAGATCCAGAAGCACGAGATCATCACGGCCTTCACCGCCAAGGCCTATGACGCGATCCACCCGACCGGCGCGCTGATGAGCTGCGACGTCTACGGCATCATGGCCTGGGCCCAGCCCATCGACGTGCGGATCACCGGCCAGCTGATGGAAGACATGTGCAAGCACATGGACGTGGTCTGCCCGATGGACTATGCCTCTCACTTCTCGAACGGCTTCGATGGCATCGCCCACCCCGCCGACATGCCCTACTTGTTCGTGAACAACGCGCTGCGCCGCCTGACGAAGAAGGTGGAGGGCACGGGCGTGACGATCCGCCCGTGGCTGCAGGGCATGCCCTACAAGGTCAGCAACTTCAATGCCCACTACATCACGGAGCAGCTGAAGGCCGTGGACGAGAACAAGGCCACCGGCTACATGTTCTGGAACGCGCAGAACACCTACGAGACGGTCTGGGCCGGCATGACCCAGTGGAACGCCAAGAAGCACTGATGCCCAACGCCCTGCTGGACTCGATCGATCACGATCCCTGGCAGGCGATCGCCCATGTGGCCCGCTGCCTGACGGCCGAGCCGGACCTGGAGGCGCGCTCGGCCTTCCTGCGCACGTTCTGCCAGCGCCTCTGGCGCGTGCCGGAGGCGCAGTACTTCCCGATCGGCCGGAACGTCACGGACATGGCGGACCGGCCGGGCAAGGGCACGGCGGCCTTCCTGGAATACGTGGCGCGCTTGGGCCACCCGATCGTCGTCAGCGGCGACGAGGTGGAGGGCCTGGCCCACACGCCCAACGTGCCCGGCATCCTGGCGGATCGGCGCTGGCAGACCTTCGTGCTGGCGCCCCTCACCACGCCGGGCCGCGTGGTGGGCGTGCTGGTGCTGGCCGACGAGGTCCAGCGCGAGTTCGTGGAAGCGGAGGTCCAGCAGCTGCAGGCCCTGGTGCCGCAAATCGCGGCGGTGTTGGACGGCAGCCAGCTGGCAGAGGAAAACCGCTACAAGGACGCCTACTCGCGCGCGTTGGGCGACATCGACATGCTGATTGCCTCCTACGACGTGGTCGAGATCCTCCGGCACGGCGTACGCAAGGTCCACGAGACCGTGGAAGCGCAGAAGGTGCTGGTCTTCATCGTCAACCAGGACACCGGGGCCGTGCGGCTCTCCGTGGCCGAGGGCTGCCCCTACGCGCGCGAGGGCAACCTCGTGAAGGAGCCCTGCGCCCACCTGGCGATGCAGGCCCTGCGCGAGCGCAAGAGCCAGGTGGTGGTGGGCGGCCGGCTTCCCGGCGAGCGGCGCGAGGCCTGCACGGAGCAGCAGGCCATCATCACGCCGATCATGGCCAACAACCAGGTGTATGGCGTGCTGGAGGTCTTCGACAAGGCCGACGGCAAGCCGTTCCACCGCAACGAGGTCGCCTTCGTGAACCAGGTGGCCCTGAAGCTGGCCCTGGTGATCCAGAACACCCACGCCTACATGACGATCAACCGCCTGAACGAAGGGCTGGAGCACAAGGTCCGCGAGCGCACCTCCCAGCTGGAGAAGGCCATCACCTCGTTGCAAGACACCCAGGCCCAGCTGATGCAGTCGGAGAAGCTGGCCACGATCGGCACGTTGGCCGGCGGGGTGGCGCACGAGATCAACAACCCGCTGGCCGCCATCCTCGCCAACGTGCAGTTGCTGCGCCTGGAGCCGCAGGACGAGGACACGCAGGAGAGCCTGAGCATGATCGAGTCCGGCGCCAAGCGCTGCAAGCACATCGTGGAGAACCTCCTGAACTACGCCCGGCAGTCCGCGCCGGAACACCGCTCGATTTCGGTCAACGACGTCATGCGTGACACCCTCACGCTGCTCGATCACCAGCTGCGCCACGCCGACGTTGAGCTGGAGCTGGTGCTCGGCGAGGTGGCCCCCGTGATCGGCGTGGCTACCGAGCTGGGCCAGGTCTTCACCAACCTGGTGGTCAACGCCCTGGACGCGCTCGCGGAGCGGCCCCGGCGCGGCCACCTGGCCATCCGCAGCGGCCTGGAAGGCAAGCAGGTGGTGGTGGAGGTCTCGGACGACGGCGGCGGGATCGAGGAGCATGTGCTGCGGAAGGTCTTCGACCCCTTCTTCACCACCAAACAGGTGGGCAAGGGAACCGGGCTCGGGCTCTCCGTCAGCCAGCAGATCGCGGTAAACTTCGGGGGACGGATCGAAGCCTCCTCGCGACCCGGCGAGGGCAGCACCTTCCGCGTGGTGTTGCCGGCGGCGGTAGCGAACTAGGACCATGAGCGACGAACCCAACCTCGACGACCTCCAGCCCGAAGCCTCGCTGCGCATCCGCATCGAGCACACGCGCGACCGCCTGATCGACGCGGCGGCCGGCCACATCATCAAGATGGGCAAGGCCTCGCCACGCCTGCGCGAGGCCGGGCTGTGGTTGTATGGCACGGCCACCCTGCTGGTGCCCCGCGGCAAGGAGATCCCCAAGCTCGGCCAGGTAGGCGAGCATGTCCTGCGCGGCGGCCAGCCCAGCCTGCGCGCCTTCGGCACGCTGCGCGAGCTGGGGGTGGACACGGTGATCAACCTGCGGCCCGAGAGCGACCACGAGCGCACCTTCGTGGAGCGGCTGGGCATGAAGTACCTCTACATGCCGCTGCCGCCACTGGATGCGCCCACCCACGCCATGACGATGGCCTTCCTCGACGCCGCGACGGACCCCGACAACGGCACGGTGTTCTTCCATTGCTTCCATGGCGTGGACCGCACGGGCACGGTGGCGGCCGCCTTGCGCATCGCGCGTGACGGCTGGGGCGTGGAGCAGGCGCTCGCGGAGATGCGCGCCTTCAACGTCCATGAGAGCGGCCAGCGCGCCAAGCTGGACTACCTGGCGGAGTTCCACGCCTACTGGCAGGCGCTGCCGGAGGCCGAGCGCCGGCGCACGCTGCACCTGCCGGAGCTGGTGCCGGCCGTGATCGAACTGCCGCCCAAGAACTGGGTGCAACGGACGCTCGAGCGCGTCGGCGGTTGGGGCGCGAAGCTCAAGGCCCGGTTCGCTGGTCGATCCCCGGAGTGAGCCAGGCGGGCCCGCTGTAGCCGGCCGGCAAGGCTCGCTTCCTTGCTACTCCCGCGATGCCGACAACTATTCTTCGAGGTAACTCTTGAACAACAGGTCCCCTTCGGCGGCCTTGGGCACCGCCGCGAAGGTATCCAGGCGCAAGGGCACGCTGGACTCTCCGCCGGCGTCGAAGATGACGAAGCCGTCATCCGGCGCTTCGCTCTCGCTTGCGGGCTCGATGGGTTCGCCGCGCTCCAGCCGGGCCGCCAGGGCCGCCGCGCGCTCTTGTTCCTGCTGGGCCAGCAATGGGACCAATTGGAGCTCCGTGAAGAAGCCCTTCTCGATCAACAGCTCGCCCAGGCGGCTTTCCTTGAACTGGCGCTCCACCAGCGCGTCATAGACCTGCCCGGGCGAAGCCAGGCCGTGTTCGATGATCAACAAGCCGAGCGGCGTATGGTCCGCGCCGTGCCGCATCAGCATGTTCTGGACTTCGATGACGGCATCGATGTCGTCTTGGGTCATGTAACCCAGCTTGACGATCACCTCGCCGAGCCGCTGGTGGCGGCCAAAGCGGCGAATTTCGCCTTGCTTCAGCAGCGAGCGCTTCAGCTGGTCCTTCGTGAGCTTGCCCTCTTTGACGAGGATCAAGCCGAGCATTAGTTCTTTGGAGTTCATGACGGTAGCTTCATACCCGTCACTGCTCCAAAGTAGTCCACCCCAACGTGAAGCGCTGCGCGGCATCAAGCCCTTGGTAGACCATGTAGGCCTTCCCGTCGATTTCCGCTGCGCTGGAGGAACCGATGGCGCGCGCCTTCCAGGGCTCGGCGCCGCCGTACATGAACTCCTTGACGGCCGGGCGTTCGACGCGGCCGAGGTCGTCGCCAATCGGCGCCACCAGCAGCCGCTGGTCGACGTCGCCGGGGCGGCTGGAGAGGAAGACGAAGGCATGGCCGCCGAGCGTCACGACGTCCTGGGCTTCCGCCACGCCGTCGTCCTCCGTGCCGGCCTTGCCGTCGAAGATCGCCTGCTCCGGGCCCAACGGGCGCACGGGGTCGGCGGGATCCACGCGGCGCGAGCGCACGAACTCTTCGTGGCTTCCATGCGCTGCGGAAGCAGCCCGGACGACGGTGTAGGTCATGTAGGCCCGGCCGTGCGCGTTGACGAAGAGGGCAGGGTCGATCACGCCGTAGTCGCCATCTGGGAACGGGCGGGCGTCGTCCAGGATCACGCCCTCGTCCTGGAAGGCGGGCGACCGGCCGGCGGCCAGGGCGGCGGCGAAGTCCGCGCGGCGGATGCCGGCGCGGTGGATGCGGAACGTCTCCCAGCGCGGGCCGCTGGGCGGGGGCATGGCCCCGGCGCTGAAGTAGAGGTCGAGGCGATCGCCGCGCGAAACGAGCTGCGGGGCCCAGAGCGCGTCGAGGCCGGCCGCCACGCCGTTGACCGTTAACTTGGTCTCGCGGTCGCGGAAGGCCAACGGGCCGCCCTTGAGGTCGACGTCGAAGGCCTTGATGTAGAGCCCGCGCAGGTCACCGAAGGCGATGTAGCGCGTGCCTTCGATCGGCCGGGCGCCGTCCACGAAGCTGGGGTCCTTGATGAAAGGCGTGTTCAGCGAGGTGACGGCGATCTGGCCCCCGACGCGGCCCGCGCGCACGGCAGGCGGTTTGCCCGGCCACAGGCCCTGGGCGCTCACGCCGCCGTTCGGCCGCTGCAGCGGCGAAGCCGTGCCGTGGCCGCAACCGGCGACCAACAGCAACAGGGAACCGAGCAGACAGGTCTTGATGCGCGACATAGGATCCTCGCGGAGGTTGTCGCCGCATCGGCCCGGGAACCATCTTAACGGCAGGTTAAATCTCGGTAAATCCCACCAAGGGATTGAATTAGATCATTTGTTCGGTATAATGGGTTTCCCATGCGTTATGTTATTCAACAAACCGACGAGTCGAATGCTGCCGAGCGCCTGGAAGCGCTATTTGTGGCGATCTATGGCCTGCGGGGCGCGGCCCAGATCCCCGGGAAGTTGGCCCTGGGCGTGGCCTGGGGCGAGTTGCTGGCCTTGCTGCGGGGTGGTCCCCAGCCGGACGCCCCCCTGGCCCCGCTGCTGACGTCGCTCTACCGCGCGGCCCACGCCCGCGGCGCCGCGGAGCGCTACCTGGAGGCCATGGCCGGCGTGCGGTTGCCGTTGCGCGCGGCCGGCGTGCATTGGCAGCGCCGGCTGGGCGCCCAGCCGGAAGGCGCAGAGGCGTTTGACCGCGCGCTGGCGAAGCTGCGCTGGGAGGCCCACGGGCTGCACCTCCAGCGCCAGGTGAGCATCCAGGGCGAGCCGGCGGACTGGGCGATCGCCGGGCTGCTGCCGACCGGCGTCGTGTTGCGCCTGGCCGTGCAGCTGCGCCCGGAACCTTCGCCGCTGGAGGCCTTGGCCGAAGACCTGGCCGACGACCGCCTCGCCGCGACGGGCTTCGAGGTCTTGGGCCTGCGCGACTGGCAGCTGCGCTACGCCGGCACCTGTGCGCTGGAAGTGGCCGCCCATTGCAGCCGCCTGGCACCCCACCTGGGCTTCCCGGCCAAGCTGCACGATCCCGACGACGATCACCCCGTCCACCGCCTGCAAGCCGCGCCCCAACTGCTTACGCCCCGGATGAATACGCCGCAGTGGGCCTTGCGAGAGGAAGCGCGCCGATTGACCGCCGATGCAGGCCCCCAGGCGCTGTTGGATCGTTATCGGTCGCTGGTCGTTGCCAGCAGCCGCGCCAGCGCCGATGAGGACGAGGCGCCCGGTTGGGGGTAGAATTTCATGGCAAGTTGCGCTGACACATCGCGATAATGGCCATGATGACCCCGACCCTTCGTTTCCGGAAAGTGCTTGCCGCCGCGCTCGTCGTGACGGCCCTGGCCGCGTGCAACAACAAGAGCTTGCCGGCCGCGCCACAGCTGCCCTCGCAAGACACCTCGAAGCTGTTCGCGCTTTCGATCGGCGGCAGCCACAGCGTCGCGATCGGCGCCAAGGTGCCGCTCAAGGTGGAGGGCGCCGCGGATGATGGCGCGCCCGTCGCGGTCACGGCCACGCCGGTCTGGAAGTCTTTGAACACGGCGATCGCCAACGTCAGCGCCGCGGGCGTGGTGACGGGCGTCAAGGCCGGTACCGTCACGATCAAGGCCAACACGGCCAGCCCCGACCGCGAGGCCACCTTCGAGGTGCGCGTGCTGGGCCCCGGTGAGACGCCCCCCCCGGACGCCGACATCTCCAGCTCCGACAGCTTCGCCACCGACCCTTCCGTGGGCCCGGACGGTTACACCCCGACGGACGGCGCCGGCGCCCTCCCGGACGGCTCCGGCCCCAGCGCCCCGGCCGACGTGGCGCTCGCGATCTACCCGTCCAGCCCGCGCGTCGGCGTGGGCGAACGTGTGCGCCTGGTCGCTTTGCAGGGGCCCGAAGGCCACGGCGTGCCCGGCGCGGCCGTCTGGCGCTCCTCCGACACCAAGATCGCCACCGTCGACGAGGGCGGCAGCGTTACGGGCGTGACGGCCGGCGCCGTGACGATCACGGCCTCCAGCCTGGCCTACCCCGCGCTGCGCCAGACCACCCGCCTCACGGTCACGGCCCCGGTCAAGCCGGCCGACATCAAGGGGATCCGGATCTCGCCGTCGCGCGTCACGATGAACGTGGGCGAGACCTTCTGGCTCCTGGCGGAGGTTCCGACCAACAACGGCGACTTCGATCCGCATGTCCAGTGGCAAGTGGCCGACGAAAGCATCGCAACCGTCTCCGATACCGGACAAATCACCGCGCGGGCCCCAGGAAAGACCACCGTGAGGGCGATCGCCACCACGTATGATCGGGGCGACCTGAGCGCGATCGTGCCCGTCGAAGTGCGAAACACCTCCACTTCGTTTTAATCTGGGCCCGGAACAAACCGCATGATCCTCGGTCTACGGGGATTATGCGCCGCCGTGCGGCCAGCACATGTGAACAAATGGCAATCTCTTGGTAAAATGTGCGGTGCTCCGACTTTTGCCGCGGGCAACCATCGTATAGGAGAAAAGAAAGCATGCCGAAGGGGACCCACCCATGATTGACGTCCAAAACCTGACCAAGCGCTACGGCGAGCGCACCGCGGTCAACAACGTGAGCTTCCACGTCTCCAAGGGCGAAGTCATCGGCTTCCTTGGCCCGAACGGTGCCGGCAAGTCCACGACCATGCGCATGCTCACCGGCTTCCTGAGCCCCACGTCGGGCTCCGTGAAGATCGGCGGCTTCAACATGAGCGAGAACCCGCTCGAAGCCAAGCGCTTGCTCGGTTACCTGCCCGAGTTGCCGCCCCTGTACCACGAGATGACCGTCCGGGATTACCTGGACTTCGTGGGCCAGCTCAAGGGCTTGAGCCGCACCCAGCGCAAGGACCGCCTGGAATATTGCCTGGAGAAGTGCTTCCTGAAGGACCGCCGCAACCAGCTGATCCAGACGTTGTCCAAGGGCTACAAGCAGCGCGTGGGCATCGCCCAGGCCCTGATCCACAACCCGCCTGTCTTGATCTTGGACGAGCCCACCAGCGGCCTCGACCCGGCGCAGATCATCCAGATCCGCTCGCTGATCAAGGAGCTGGCGGTCGAGCACACCATCATCCTGTCCACCCACATCCTCCCCGAGGTCCAGAACACCTGCTCGCGCGTGCTGATCATCAGCAACGGCCAGGTAGCGGCCGAGGGCAACCCGGAAGAGCTCGAGGCGCAGCTGCAAGGCGGCATGCGCATCAGCGTCACGGTGCGTGGCCCGCAGGACGCCGTGGCGGCCCGCGTCAAGGAAATCGCCGGCGGCGCGACCGTCGTTGCGACGCCGCGTGACGGCGGCCTGGTGACCGTCGAGATCAACGCCTCGGGGACCGCTGACGTCCGCGAGCAGCTGGCTTCCACGATCGTGGGCGCCGGCTGGGGCCTGGTGGAGCTGAAGAGCGTCAACCTGAGCCTGGAAGAAATCTTCCTCAAGCTCACCACCACGGAGCCGACGGCGGCCGTACAAAAGGAGACCCTGAATGTCTAAGATTCTGGCCATCGCCGGCCGGGAGCTGCGCAGCTACTTCGTTTCGCCCCTGGCCTACGTCGTTGCCGCGTTCTTCATGCTCGTGGCGGGCTACCTGTTCTCGTTGATCCTGTATCACACCAAGCAGGCCAACCTCCAACCCCTGTTCTCGAACCTGGCGGTCATGTTCCTGCTGATCACCCCCGCGCTCACGATGCGCCTCCTGGCCGACGAACGGCGCACGGGCACGATCGAGCTGCTGATGACGTCGCCGCTCACGGACCGCGAGCTGGTGCTGGGCAAGTACCTGGCCGCCGTCACCTACCTGGCCTTCCTGCTGGCCCTCACCTTCGTGTTCCCGCTCATCCTGGCCGTCTCGGCCAAGCCTGACTGGGCCCCGATCTGGACCGGCTACCTCGGCACGATGCTGCTGGGTTCATCGTTCATGGCGCTGGGCGTGCTGGCCAGCTCGCTCACGGCCAACATGATCATCGCGGCGATGATCACCTTCGCCCTGTCCCTGGTGGTCTGGCTGCTGCCTTCGGCTGGCCAGATGTTCGGCGGCTCCGCCAACGACGTGATGACGTATATGTCCGTCATCAACCACCAGGAGAACCTGGGCCGTGGCGTCCTGGACACCACGGACATCCTCTTCTACCTGTCCTTCATCGTCGCCTGTCTCTTCATGACCGTCCGGTCTGTCGAGACCTACCACTGGAGATAGCCCATGCAACCGAACCAACCGTTGCGCGGACCCGATGACGAGCTGACCACCCTGGATAAGGTCAACCTCGGCTTCGGCGTCCTCGCCATCCTGTTCCTCGTCGGCTCGCTGGCGCTGTCGTACCTGCCGGCCACCGTCACCCAGGGCAAGGTCCCCGAAGGCCTGCCCAACCAGCTCCGCATGGCGGGCATGGCCTTCATGGCGCTCTACGCGCTGACGTTGGCCTACCTCAAGCGCAAGGACCTGGGCATGATGGCCGGGACCAAGCAAGCCAAGGGCGGCGTCAACATCGGCCTGCAAATCATCGCCGTGATCGGCATCCTGGCCGCCGCCAACTACTTCGGCGCGCGCCACCACAACCGCGTGGACCTGACGGAGAACAAGCAGTACAGCCTCTCCGAGCAGACCCGCAAGATCGTCGCCAACCTGAAGGAGCCCGTCACGGTGACGTTGTTCGCCAAGAGCGGCGACACGTACTCCGAGAATCTAAAGCACCTCTGGAAGGAATACACCTACTACGGCGACAAGCTGAAGCTCGACATCATCGATGTCGACAAGGATCCGACCCAGGCCCGCGTCAACAAGATCACGGCCTACGGCTCCTCCATGCTGTCGCGTGGCACCCGTAAGACCACGATCACCGGCTCCCAGGAGCAGGACCTCACGTCCGCGCTCTTGAAGGTGACCCAGGACTCGCAGAAAGTCGTCTACTTCGTCGTCGGCCACGGCGAGATGCAGTACGACAAGTTCGACAAGGAAGGCCTGTCCAACGCCAAGGACGCGTTGGAGAAGCAGAACTACAAGCTGGACCAGCTGCCGTTGTTCAACACCGGCAAGGTGCCCGCCGACGCCGCCGTGGTCGTCATTGCCGGCCCGAAGACCCCGTTGCAGCCGCAAGAGATCGCGGCCCTCGAGGACTTCATCGACAACCACAACGGCCGCGTGTACCTGAGCCTCCAGCCCCAAGTCGATGCCCACCTGGGCGACTTCGCCAAGAAGTACGGCATCGTGATCCACGACGACCTGGTGCTGGACCCCAAGCTGAACTTCTTCGGCGACCTGGCCGCGCCGGCCATCCAGAAGTTCAACTTCCACACCACCACCACGGGCCTGCAGGCCGCCTACTTCCCCGGCGCCCGGTCGCTGGATAAGCTGGAGCCCGCACCCAAGGACGTCACCGTGACCGTGTTGGTCGAGTCCAGCCCCACCGGCTACGGCGAGACCGACCTCAAGACCCGCCCCGTCAAGTTCGACGAAGGCAAGGACACCAAGGGCCCAGTGAAGCTGGTCATGCTGGCCGAGCACGGCAAGGGCCGCCTGATAGTGGCCGGCAACACCTACTTCTTCAGCAACCAGGCCTACCAGAACTTCAACAACGGCGACCTCTTCCTGAACGCCGTGAACTGGATGGCCGACGAGGAGAACCTCGTCTCGATCCCGCCCAAGGACAACGCCCCGAAGACCGTAAATTTACTGCCCGAGCAGTACACGTCGATCTTCTACGGCACCGTGCTCGGCATCCCCCTGGCGTTGCTGCTTTGCGCGGCCGGCGTCTGGTGGAAGCGGAGGTAAGTAGGCAACCATGAAGCAGAACCAGCAATTCACGATCGCACTCGTGGCCGGAGCCATCGCGCTCGGCGGCTACATGTACTTCGTGGAATCGAAGAAAGAAACGCCGACCGACAGCAAGGACGTGGAGGTCTGGAGCCTCTCTGACGCCGCGGCCAAGGACCTCAACACGCTCTACATCAAGGACGTGAACAAGGAAGCCACCTACACCCGCTCGGGAGAGACGTGGACGAAGTCGGACGAGCCCACCCGCCAGGTGGACAAGGCCCAGTTCGACGGCGCCTACAACCCTCTCAAGACCCTCACGGCCAGCCGCAAGGTGGAAGACCGCCCCAGCGACAAGGCCAAGTACGGCTTCGCCCAGCCCCAGACGGTGGTCCGTTGGGGCGCTGCGGACTCGAAGTACGCGCTCGAGGTGGGCGACAAGAACCCGACCGGCGACGGCTACTACGTCCATGTCCTGAAGGACGACGGCGTCTACACCATCGCCAGCTACAAGGTCGAGGCGTGGAAGAACCTCGCGCAGAAGCCGCCTTTGGTGGCCCTGCCGAGCCCTTCGCCCACTGCCGCGGCCGCAACCGGGGCCAGCGGTGCGGCAACGCCCGCGGCGGTGCCCGCGACGACCGTCCCGGCCGCGTCGGCCAAGCCGGTCGCTCCGGTCAAGCCGGTCACGCCCCCGACGACCGCGCCCGCGAAGCCGGTCGCCACGGCCACCCCGGCGCCCGCCACGGCGGCGCCGACCACGGCCCCCTCTCCCGTCGCCTCGAAGTAGGCCCACTCGAAGCCCCCGACCCCGGTCGGGGGCTTTCCTCATGAGGGTTAGCGCCTGCTTCGGGCTGGGTACGGATCGGGTATGGTACCCCGGTTGTTCACTGCCCTGATCTTGGTCGCGCTGGCAGCGCCCATGGCGCGCGCCGCCGACGATGCGGCGCTGCCGGACACGCCGCGCGTCATGAGCGTGATCGAGTGGTTGAACACGGAGACGCGGAACTCCGAGCTGGCCGTGCTCGGGCAGGTCGTGGCAAATGGCTATCCGAACGCCGCCACGGGCCGCGTGAAGGTCACGCTCAAGGTTGGCCAGGTCTACAACGGTCCACCGCTGGGCAAGCGCGTCGAGGTCGAGCTCAAGCCCGGCTTCCGGGGCGGCAAGTACCTCATGCCGTCACCCTTGTTGAAGGACCAGTGGGCCTTGCTGTTCCTCCGGAACGAGGGCGGCCACTGGGTCGCGCCGCCGGTCGGCCGCGTGATCGAGACGCCCTATAAGGGCCTGACTTTCTACCCCGGCTACAACGTCGTGCTGGAAGACGCGGCCCCTGGGCTGTCGTGGAGCTACGTGCTCGATTCCTTGCAGCTGTTGGTGGCCACGCGCAAGCAGATCATGAGCGGCTACATGCCGCAGCTGCGCACCGCCGTGTCCAAGGAGCAGCGCGACCGCATCCAGTGGACCATCGAGATGCAGGTCAAGGAGCAGCTAGGGCTGCCGGTGCCGTGAAGACCGCGGCGCGGCTCGGCTGGCTGACGGCAATGGTGCTGGCGGCCGGGGGCTGTTGGGCGCCGACGGAAATCAGGCCCGGCACGGATCTGACGGTGGCCTCGTTGCTCTCCGGCAGCACCAGCGCGCAAATCACGGAGATTCCGCCCGGCCGCGAGGTGGAGGTGCCCCTGGGCCCCAACCGCGAGGCCTTCCTCGTGATCAACTCCCAGCAACTGGCGGCGGAGAAGATGACGCTGTCCGTCTCCGCCGGCCGCGCGTTCAATGCCCCGGGCTTCACGCTCCAGGCGACGCCGCCGATCGGCCTGCCCCCCTTCGAGACGCGCTTGCACGCGATGGAGGCATCCCTTCGACAAGCCCCACCGCCGATGACGCGGCATTTGGCGGCGGTGCCGCACTACGAGATTGGCTCGCACGAGAGCTTCTGGGTGATCGCGGACCTCCAGGACGGCCAATCCACGGAAATCCAGGTGCCCGCCCATGCCGCCTACGTGGGCACCCACTGCTACGTCTTCGTGGACGACCAGGCCACGGACGACGCCTTGCCGGACCGGATCGCCCAGATCGGCCAGAACTTCGACGCCAAGATCTTCCCCACGGACACGCGGATCTTCGGCGAGGCGCTGGCGACGGGCGTGAACGGCGACCCCAAGGTGACGCTGCTGATCTCGCCCGTGGTCGGCAACTACGGCAAGGACACCACGATCGGGTACTTCACGCTGCGCGACCTGTTCGCGCCCGGCGCCGACCCCACCAACCCCTTGTTGAAGCACAGCAACCAACGCCTGATGCTCTACATCTCGCCCTACGTCGTGGCACGCGGCCAGGCCGCCGACTACCTGGGCACGATCGCCCACGAGTGCCAACACCTCATCAATGCCAGCCAGAAGCTCTTCCACCGGGGATCCGGGCCGCCGCAGACGGAAGATCTGTGGCTGGACGAGAGCCTCGCGATGTACGCGATGGAAGCCAACGGCTACGGGCTGTCGGGCAGTGGCAGCGTGGTCTACAACCACGTCGCCGCCTACCTCGCGAACCCGGGCAGCTACTCGCTGGTGGACTGGAGCGGCAACCCCCAGCAAAGCGGCTATGGCCCCGGCTACCTGTTTGCCACCTACCTGGCCGATCGCTTCGGCGAGGGCCTGCTGCGCGACCTGGTCACCAGCCCGCAGGTGGGCCTGGCCAACCTGAACGCGCGGCTGGCCACCCATGCGACCAGCTTCCGCCAGGTGTTCACGGAATGGACGGCGGCGAACTTGCTGGACGGGACGAACCTGACGGCCGACCCGCGCTATAATTACCGAACGCTCGACCTGTTGGGCGCTTACAGCGGCCGCCGGTTGCGCGGCCTCCACCTGGATCCCGTGAAGGTGCCCACGGTGGGCTCGTTGCCCTTCCGGCCCTACAGCGCCCAGTACATCTTCCTACCGCCCGCGGATGGCACCAGCCTCCGCTTCACCCTCCGGGGCAGCCAAAGCCTGAACTTCGGTGGCCTCGTCGTTTCCCCTTGAGGTCCATGCAGAAGATCGCGGTTGATTTCGGCACCAGCAACACGCTGATCGCGGAGTGGAACGAGGCGGCCCAGGCCCCTCGCACGCTCCGCCTGCCGCCGTACAGCGCGATGGCCGGGGAAGGGGGCGTGAGCACCATCCCCTCGCTGCTTTACGTGGAAGACGCCGCGGCCCGCCGTTGTCAGCTGGGCCAGCAGGTCCGCGACGGCGGCTTCGACGTGGCCGGGGACAAGCGCTTCTTCGCCGGCTTCAAGCGGGCGATCGCCGCCGACATCCACGGCTTCGTGCCCACGCTCGAGGGCATCGAGGTGGGGCCGCGCATGGCGGGCGAGCTGTTCCTCACCCAATTGCTGGGCAGCCTGCCCGCCGCCGGCCACGCCCCCGACGAGATCATCTTCACCGTGCCGGTCCAGTCCTTCGAGCGTTACCTGGACTGGCTGCAGGGCATCGCGGCGCGGTTGAACATCCCCAACGTGCGGCTGGTGGACGAGTCGACCGCGGCGGCCCTCGGCTACCAGGTGGGCATGGGCTCGCTGGTGCTGGTCTGCGACTTCGGCGGCGGCACGCTCGACCTCTCGTTGGTGCGGACGCCCGCCCCGCGCCAGGCCGGCGTGAGCCTGCGCGGTGGCCAGGAGGCCGGTGCGGCGGCGGACCGCGACCGCGTGGCCCAGGTCGTGGCGAAGGCCGGCGTCGTGTTGGGCGGCGAGGACATCGACCATTGGCTGGTGGACGACTTCTTGGCGCGCCAGGGCCTTACGCCGGCCGACCTCGAAGATGACCTCAACCAGCTCAAGGCCCTGGCCGAGCAGGTCAAGATCAAGCTTTCCACCCAGGGCAGCGCGGAGCTGGCCTTCTTCCACGCGGACGGTGCCCGCACGCTGCGCACGAGCTACGCCCGCACGGACCTCGAGGACATCCTGGAGGCCAAGGACTTCTACAGCAAGATCCAGGGCGCCCTGACCCAGGTGCTGCGCCAGGCGGAGGTCAAGGGCGTGCGCCGCGAGGACATCGCCCACGTGTTGCTGGTGGGCGGCACCACCCTGATCCCCAGCGTGCAGCGCTCGATCCGCCAGAACTTCTCCGCGGACCGCGTGCGCGCCCACGCGCCCTTCGAGGCCGTGGCGCACGGGGCGCTGCAGCTCCTCAAGGGGCTCGCCGTAGAGGACTTCCTCTACCACGGCTACGGCATCCGCTACTGGGACGTGCGCTACCAGCGCCACAGCTACGAGCCGATCTTCGCGCCTGGCCACAGCTACCCCACGCCGGAACCGGTCGAGATCGTCCTGCGGGCCTCCCGGCCGGCTCAGCCCGCCATCGAGCTGGTGATCGGCGAGGTCGAGCCGGTGCAGGGCGCGGCCTCCGAGGTGATCTTCGACGGCCGCCGGCTGGTTACGACCTCCTTGGAAGCCCAGGGCGCCCGCGTGGTGGCCCTCAACGACCAGGACGAGGCCAAGACCATCGCCAAGTTGGAGCCGCCGGGCTACCCGGGCGTGGATCGCATCAAGGTGCACTTCCGCGTGGACGACCAGCGCCGCCTGCGCCTGACGGTGCTGGATTTGCAGACCGAAGAGAAGCTGTTGGACGACGTTGCCGTGGTGGATTTGCGTTAATGAACCCACTGGAGCACATCGCCAAGGCCCATGCCCAGGCCTGGCTGGACCTCGCCGCCTCCACCGCCGCCGTCGCGCAGCTGCCGGCGCGCACGCTGCATGCCCTCACGGGCCTGGGCCCCGCCCCCGAGCCGACCGCGGAGGAGCGGGCCGCTGCCCTCGAGGCGGAGGCCGCCCGCTGGCGCGCCGACGCGCAAGGGACGCTGGAAGCCCTGGCCCGGCTGGAACAGGAGGCAGCCGCCCGCCTGCAGCTGATCGACGAGCTGCGCCGCGCCTACGCCGCCCTGGAGATCGATGCCGCCGCCCGCGCGGGTCAGGCCGTGGACGATCACCAACGCACGATTTACGGCCAGTTGGAGCCGCTGCTGACCCAGCTCCCTGCCGTGCGCCGCTCCGTGGAAGACGGCAAGGAGGTGGGCGCAGGCGACGTGCTGGCCCTGCTGACGCCGCTGGACGACCTGATGGCCGGCATGGGGTTCCGCCCGATCGGCAAGGTGGGCGAGGACGCGGGCTTCGACCCCACGCGCCATCAGATGACCTCCGGCGCCGCGCCGGACGTGGGCGCGCCCGTGACGGTCAAGACCGTGGGCTACGAGCAGGGCGGCCGGATCCTCCGGCGCGCGCGCGTCACCCGCGCGAAGTTACCAGCGCCTGACGTCGTAGGTCGATAATCTCGAGGATTTTCTCGACCACGCCGTCCGCCGACGTATCGTCGGAGTGGACGATCACGGCGTCCTCCGCCGGGCGCAAGGGCGCCACCTCGCGCTGGGAGTCCGCCAGGTCGCGCGCCAGAATCTCTTGCTCGAGCTGCTCGACGTCCACGTCGATGCCCTGGGCGCTCAGCTCCTGCCAGCGGCGGCGCGTGCGCTCGCGCGTGGAGGCGGTCAGGTAAATCTTGACCTCGGCCAGCGGGAAGACCGCCGTGCCGATGTCGCGGCCTTCCATGACCACGTTGCCCTGCGCGCCGAGCGCCTGCTGCAGGCCCACCAGCCAGCGGCGGATGGCCGGGTGCACACTGACTTCGGAAGCAGCCGCCGTCACCCCCGGGCTGCGGAGCTGCACGGTGACATCGACGCCGTCGAGGAGCACGCGATTGCCTGTCTCGCCCGGCTCATGACGCACGTCGTTTTGGTGTGCCAGAGCTTCAAGCGCGGCGGCATCGCCGGTGGCGATGTGCGCGCGGATGGCTTTCAGCGCGAAGGCGCGGTACATCGCGCCGCTC
>JAQBPE010000428.1 GCA_028287685.1 Cyanobacteria bacterium RYN_339
CGGCCGCGCCGCGGGCGATCAGGCGGGCGATGTCCTCGCCGTCGTAGATGCCGCCGGCCGCGATCACCGGGATGCGGCGCCCGGCCTGGCGCTCGTAAGGCGCAACGGCGGCCAGGACCTCGTCCAGCAAGTCTTCCAGCGGGCGCGGGTTCTCCAGCTCCTCGATGGTGAAGCCCAGGTGGCCGCCGGCGCGCGGACCCTCCAGGATGATGGCGTCCGGCAAACGCTGGTGGTTCTTGCGCCAGACCCGGCACAGGATCGCGGCGGCGCGGCCGGAGCTCACGATCGGGGCGATCTTGGCGTTGGTGCCCTCGACGTGGCGCGGCATGTCGAGCGGCAGGCCGGCGCCGGAGACGATCAGGTCGGCGCCGTGCTCCGCGGCCGTGCGGACCAGCTCTTCCCAGTTGGTGGCGGCCACCATGACGTTGATGGCGAGTGGCTTGCCGGGCGCCAACTCGCGGCAGCGATCCATCTCCTTGACCAGCTCCTCGTTGCAGACGCGCTTGAAGTCACGCGCCTTGGTCTCGACCGGGCACAGGCCCATGCCGGAGAGCGTGCCCAGGCCACCGGCGTTGGCGACCGCGGCGACCAGGTTGAAGCCGCCGATGCGAACGCCCATGCCACCTTGGATGATGGGAACGGGGATGGTGAGGTCGCCGATGACGAGGGGCGGGAGCGTGGACATACTGCTATATTACCCGAATGGAGTACCAAGACCGTCACGCCGCCGCCGAAACGCCCGGCGATCCCCGCATGTCAAAGCGCCTGCAGCGCATGGGCCACCTCGGCGTGCGCGAGCGCCTGGAGCGCCTCTTCGACGCCGGCACCTTCACGGAGTGGGGCCGGCTGGTGGCCGCCACCGGCGACGGCGTGGTCACGGGCTACGGCAAGGTGGAAGGCCGGTTGGTGTTCGCCTACGCCCAGGATTACACCGTCCAGGAGGGCACGACCGGCGCGCTGGGCGCCAAGAAGGTCTGCGATCTGCTGGATCGGGCGGCGGAGGTGGGGGCCCCCGTCGTGTCGTTGCTGCACTCGAACGGCGCGCGGGTGGAGGAAGGCTACGGCATGCTGGAAGGCATCACGGAGCTCTTCTACCGCATCGTGCGCTACTCCGGCGTGATTCCCCAGCTGACGGCCGTGATGGGCGTGGCGGCCGGCGTGCCGGCTTACATGGCGGCGCTGAACGACCTTTGCTTCATGGTCGATGACATCTCCTTCGCCATGGTCACCAGCCCGGCCGTGATCAAGGTTTCGACCGGGGAAGAGGTGGGCCTGGCGGAGCTGGGCGGGGCGGAGATGCACGCCGGCGTGAGCGGCTTCGCGCATGCCCGGTTCCCGGACGAGGCCGCCTGCCTGGCCGGGCTGCGCGAGGCGATCGCCTACCTGCCGGCGAACAACAGCGCGGACGCCCCCCACGCCGCCGCGCGGCCCGCCGTGGCCGTGGATTGGGAGCGGTTGGTGCCGGAAGACCCCTACGCCCCGTTCG
This sequence comes from Cyanobacteria bacterium RYN_339, assembly GCA_028287685.1. Classification (GTDB taxonomy): domain Bacteria; phylum Cyanobacteriota; class Sericytochromatia; order S15B-MN24; family JAQBPE01; genus JAQBPE01. The sequence goes on from JAQBPE010000428.1 coordinate 1,487, forward strand.
ACATGCACGAGCTGGTGGCCGGCGTGCTGGACGGGGGGCGCTTCTTCGAGCTCCACCGCGAGTTCGGACCCAGCGCCCTGACCGGGTTCGGGCGGATCGAAGGCCGGCCGGTCGGGGTGGTGGCGAACCAGCCGCTGGTGCAGGGCGGGGCGCTCGACAGCCCGGCCTCGCGCAAGATCGCTCGCTTCGTGCGGCTCTGCGACGCCTACAACCTGCCCCTGGTGTTCTTCGTGGACGTGCCCGGGTTCCTGCCGGGCAAGGCGCAGGAACAGGCCGGCATCCTCCTGCACGGCGCGATGGTGCTGTCCGCCTTCGAGACGGACGTGCCGCGGCTCTCGGTGGTGGTGCGCAAGTGCTACGGCGGCGCCTACGTGATGCTGAACAGCAAGGCCTGCGGCGGCGACCTGGTCCTGGCCTACCCGCAGGCACGCATCGGCGCCACCGGCGCGGAGGCCGCCTTCGAGATGCTGCACCGCAAGGCCGCCCGCCAGGCGCCGGACCCGGCCGCCTTCAAGGCGGAGAAGATCGCGGAGTTCCAGGAGCACTACGAAAGCGTCTACGCCGCCGCCGGCCAGGGCGTGGTCGATCGCGTGATCCTGCCGGCCGACACACGCCGCGAGTTGGCCTCGGCCCTGGAGGTCTTCCAAACCAAACGGGTGCTTGGCCGTCCACCCAAACGTCTCTGCAACATTCCGCTTTGAAAGCGGGTAAGTAGGGGATATGGCGAACCGTGTCCCCCTGGCGTCATTGATGGCCATCGCCTTGTTGGCGAGTTGCAACGGGGTCAAGCAGCCCACGGCCGTGCGCCCCACCGGCACCGCCGCCCCCCGCGTCGAGGCCGTCTCGCTGGCCGGCACCGTCAAGTTGCTGGCCACCCCCGCGATTTCTGATAACGGCGCGGGCGCCATCTCCGACAACGGGGCGGGCATCATCAGCAACAATGGCGGCACGATCGTCAGCGACCACGGGGTCGGCATCATCTCCCAGAACGGCGCCGGCTTGACCGGCAAGTCGAAGCGCACGGCGCTGGCCGCGCCGGCCGCGCACGAATACCTGCTGGCGGACGCCGTGATCACGCTGACCGACGCCGCGGGCAAGCCGGTGACGGACGGAGCCGGCAAGCCGATCCAGGCCGTGACGGACGCCAAGGGCGCCTACCACCTGGCCGCCAGCCTGCCCGCCAAGAACCTCGTCATGCACGTGCGGCTGCACGACGGCGGCGCGCTGCACGGCGGCGAGCTGGCCGCGCTGTTGGCGCGCGACAACGGCGCGTCCCGGCCGATCGACACGGCCTCGAGCCTGGGCGCCAGCTACGTGCTCCAGCAGTTCGTGCACGGGGACCAGGCCACGCTGGACAAGCTGCCGGGGGCGGCCTCGCTCAAGCTGGACGCGGCGATCGCCGGCGCCCTGGCCGCCACGTCCACGGCGCCCGGCTACCAGAGCGCGGAGCTGTTGAAGCTGGCGGACGACCTGCGCGGCAAGGCGCCCGCGGTCGCGAGTGCCTTCGCCGACATCAAGGCGCTGTTGCTGGGCCAGGCGGCCCTCGGCGCCGGCCGCCAGGCCACGGAGGTGGCGTTGAGCCAGCCGTTGGGGCTGGTGGCGCAACCGGACGGCAGCCTGCTGGTCTGCGAGGCCGCGATCGGCCGCATCCGCAGCGTCCAGGCGGACGGCACGATCCAGACCTTCGCGGACGCGACGCGCGGCACCATCCGGCGCACGTTCATCGATACGCTCGACCTCACGCGGGGGGCCGACGGCACGCTATACCTGGCCTCCTACGGGCTGGTGCTGCGCATCGGGCCGGACGGCAAGGTCTCGACCGTCGCGGGCAATGCCAAGCGCAGCCAGGGCCCCGTGGACGTGCAGGCTACCGATACCTCGCTGATGCCCAACCACGTGGCCGTCACGTCCGACGGCACGCTCTACATCGGCGAAGAACTCGGCAAATCGAATGTCACGAAGGGACGCTTGCTGGCCGTCGGCAAGGACGGCATCGTGCGCCAAATCCCCCTGCCGACGGCGACGGGCCTGTTCGAAGGCCTGGTGGCCGGCCCGGACGACACCCTCTATGCGCTCTTCCAGCCCGGCGATGGCGGCGTGCTTTACCGCATCCCGCCCGGGAAGCCCGCCACGGTGCTGGCTTCGGGCCTGCCGCAGTGCAGCGATCTCAAGATCGGGCCCGACGGCACGCTTTACCTCGCAGACCGCGCCGGCGGCGTGCTTTGGCTGATCGGGGCGGACGGCGCGCGGCGGGCGATCGCGGGCTTCGGCAGCACCGGTGACCGCGCCGGGATCCGGCCTTACTCGCTGGCCATCACGGCCGACGGGACGGTGTTCGTCTCCGACATCGACAACGGCCTGGTCCACAAGCTCACGCCGGACGGCGGCACGCGCCTCCTGGCCGGCGCCACGCTGGCCTCGCAGAGCGGCACCGATCTGCGCAACGTGGCGCTGAATCAACCCGTGGGCGCAGCCTTCGACGGCAAGGGCGCGCTCTTGATGACGGAAGGCGGCAACCGCTCGATCGTGCGCTTCGACGGCCACTCCCTGACGCGGCTGACCCCGGGCGGCCATGGCGACAGCGGGGACGGCGGGCCGCTCTCGGCGGCCAAGTTCGGCAACCCCAGCGGCCTGGCCATCCGCGGCGACGAGATCTTCGTCGTCGACGGCGAGGCCGGCCGCCTGCGCAAGATCGCGGCCAACGGCACGATTTCGACGGTCGTCGGCCCGGGCCTCCAGCGGCCGGCAGGGCTGGAGCGAGGCGAGCGGGTGGCGGCCGCCCAATACGGGCTGAACGACGGCGGCCTGGCCGTCGACGCCGCCGGCCGGCCCTACTTCTCGCGAAACAACGCCTTCCAGGTCTTCCGCCTGGCCGCGGACGGCAAGGTGGAAGCGCCGATCGGCCTGCCGCCCAGCATCTGGACCTCGGCGATGGTCAACATCCCGGCCAACATCCTGGGCGAGGGCCCCAAGGAGGGGTCGCCGGCCGCCGATGCCCGCCTGTTCCTGCCGACGGGGCTGGCGTTCGACTCGAAGGGCGCGCTGTACGTGGCCGATCTCCAGGGCTTCCGGATCTTGAAGGTCACGGGCCTCGATGGACCCAACCCGGTCGTCACCACCTTCGCGGGCGTGGGCGCCGGGACCGCTCTGTCGAACGTCGACGCGGTCGGCCCCGGCAAGGAAGAAGGCATCCAGGCCAAGTCCGCCTCGCTGATCCTGCCGCTCGGCCTGTGCATCGACGCCCAGGACAACCTCTTCGTCTCCGAGATCGGCACCCAGGGCTTGCCGGCGACCTACCAGACCGGCATCGGGCTGGACCTGGCGGCCCTTCCCCCCATTTCGGCTCGCGTCCGGCGCATCACGCCGGACGGGGTGATCACCACGGTGGCCGGCCCCGGCAGCAAGCTCTTCCCCGACCCCACGTCGGAAGACGGGCTAGGGCTCCCCACCGGCCTGGCCGTGGCACCGGACGGGCGCCTGGCCATCGTGGATCCGGGCACCAACCTTGTTCATCTGGTGCCGGCCGGCGGCTATTGATAACCAGGGCTAATCAACGCTTCTAAACGATTAATTGTACAACCCCGGCGTTAGCGCTTAAGCTTGGGTTGTTGAATCGCTTGAAGGAGCCCCCGATGAAGACCCTGCCCCTGCTCTTGGCCGCCCTGCTGGCCGGCTGTGCCCATAACCCCGTCGCCCCCACCCTCCGCCCCGCCGCCGTGGCGCAGGCGCAGCAGACCCACTGGGTCGTCACCGCGGCCAGCTACCAGCCGGCCGCCAACGGCCTCGGCACCATCACGTTCTCGTTGAAGTCCGGCGCCAAGTCCGAAGAGCTGGCGGTCGTGGCCTTCTACAACGCCGCGCCGCGCGTCCTGAGCAACAGCGTGCTCGTGAAGGTCGACGGCGAGCAGGTGCTGGACAACACCCACATCCAGGACACGGTCAAGCTGCTGGGCAAGCTCGACGGGCCGCTCGTCACCAAGGCGCTGGGCTGGCTGAAGGACCCGGCGATGGTCAAGTACTAGCGTGCTGGATAGTTCAGCTATCCAGCGCTCCTAAGGGCAACGCGAACCAGAACGCGCTGCCCGCCCCCGATCCGAATGGACGGTCCGGGTAGAGCGGGGAGGTGAGCCCGATCCGGCCGCCGTGGGCCTCGACCAGGCTGCGCGAGATGGCGAGGCCCAGGCCCGTGCCGCCGCGGGCGCCCAACGCGCCCTCCACCTGGCTGAAGTGCTGGAACAGGCGGTGCTGGTCGTCCGGGGCGACGCCGATGCCCGTGTCGCGCACCTCGACGCGCAGGTGGTCCTCCGCGGCGAAGGCGCGCAGTTCCACGCGGCCGCCGGCGGGCGTGAACTTCAAGGCGTTGGCCAACAGGTTGCGAGCAACTTGTTCGATGCGCACGCGGTCCCCCAAGACCCACGGTAGGTCCGCCGGCACGTCCGCGTGGAAGGCCAGGCCCCGGCGGGCTGCCAGGGGGCCGAAGCCGGCGCCGATCTCGCCCAGCACGTGGCTAACGTCCAGCCGGTCGAGTTGGAGGGCCAGGTGGCCGGCGCGGATGCGGCTGTAATCCAGCAGGTCGTTCACCAGCGCGAGCAACTGGTAGGCGCCTTCCAACACCTTTTCCATGAAGTAGCGCTGCTCCTCCAGCAGGGGCGGCACGTCCTCGCCGTCCAACAGGATCGAGCCGAAGCCCGTGATGAAGTTCAGCGGCGTGCGCAGCTCGTGGCTGACGGTCGCCAGGAACAGGTCCTTCATGCGGTCGAGGTCGCGCAGGCGCTCGTTGGCCTGGAGCAAGGCCGCGGCCTTGGTGTGGATCTCGCGGTAGTAGGCCGCGTTGCGGATCGCGACGCCCGTGAGGTCGGCCAGCATCGCGGTGGCGTCGATCGTGGCCTCGCCTGGCGCGGCGCCGATGCAACCCAACAGGCCCAGCAGCTCCCCTTGGTGCCAGAACGGCGCCACCAGCGCCTGGCGGTTGCCCAGCAGCGGGGCCAGCCACGGGGCATCCGCGGCCGCCACCGGTCGCGCCGCCTGCCCCGCCAACAGCGCCTCCACCTCCGGCCGCCGAGCGTCGAAGCGGCGCGGCAGGACCCCGGGCAGGCCGTGGGACTCCACCAGCTCCAACTGCCCCGTCACGGGGTCCGCCAGGGCCAGGAAGGCGGCTTCGGCGCGCGACACGGCCGCCGCCCGCTGCACCAACAGGGGCAGCAGGCGTTTCAAATCCAGCTCGCCCAGGATCCGGTGGGTGGTGTCGCGCAAGATGCCCAACGTGCGCGGGGCGTCCCGCCGTTCCTCGGGCGTTGCGGCGGGCCAGGGCCACACCAGGCCGTCCCGCAGCCAGCCGAAGGCCTCGGCCGTCACGGCGGCGTAGAAGGCTTCCAGGTCCGCTTCCAGGCCCGGTGCCTCGGCCACGACCTGCCGGCGCTCCTCCGCCAGCTGCGCGCAGAGCGCGGCCGGCGGGCTAGCCCCAGCGAGGCGCCCGCGCAAGTAGCCCAGGGCGTCTTGCCGGCCCATCGCATCGAAGAGCTGATGCCACATTGCGGAGGAGTTTAGCAGCCGGGCCGGGGCGTGGCTATCGCCATTTGGCCGACGATCGCCTAAGATCCGCAACGCAATGCGACACCTGGACTACATGCAGCTGGCCTTGGCCGAGGCCGACGCCGCCGAGGCCGCCGGCGACGTGCCCGTTGGCGCCGTGCTGGTGCATGCCGGCGTGGTGGTCGCCACCGGCCGGAACACGCGCGAGGCCTTGCTCGACCCCACGGGCCACGCGGAGCTGAACGCGCTGCGCGCCGGGGCCGCCGCGCTCGGACGTTGGCGCCTGTTGGGCTGCACGCTCTACGTGACCTTGGAGCCCTGCCCCATGTGCGCCGCCGCGCTGGTGCAGTGCCGGCTGGACCGGCTGGTGTTCGGCGCCCAGGACCCCAAGCAGGGGGCCGCCGGTTCGCTCTACAACATCGTCGAGGACGCCCGGCTCAACCACCGGGTTGCGGTGGTGGCGGGCGTCCTCGAGGGAGCCTGCGAGGATCGGCTCAAGCGCTTCTTCCGCGAGCGCTGATCGTCTGGCGCGGTACTCAGACCGCGGAGTATTGCAGCCCAACCATCGCCAGGGCGCACAGGACGAACAGCAACTCGATCATAAGCTCATGGTCCTCATGGTCAGGGGGGGACTCCGTACCAGGCCGGCGGAAAGCAGGCCTCGTAAACGAGGCCATGAGCGCACTTGGTAGAACGACTAGGCGGAGATCCGCTTTAAAGCAGGGAGCGTCTCGAGGGGGGCTTGGAAAGATGCCCCTGGAGCCACTCTGCAGAGCCGATAGTATCAACAATTGTTAAAATTGTAAAGCAATGTAATCTTCTGCATGGCCCCATGAAAAATCCATATCAAATCCGTGTTAGATGGGCGACAGAAGCCGTGATCCGGCAGGACTTTCGGTCGCCCGCTAGCGCGATCATATGCTCGTCTGTCGAGCCGACAAAGTGGCGTAAAGACAACGTTCTAGCCGCGACGACCCCAGCGGGACACGCGATGTAAAGTTTTGTAAATAATTAACAAAAACGAAGGTGTGGTTGCCTGTCAGCGATGGGGCGCGGGGATCGCGACCGGCGACGGCGCCATGGAAGGTATGAAGCGGGTCATGGCCTCCAACAGTTGGCGGCGCGTGTAGGGCTTTCGGATGAAGTCATCGCAGCCCGCGGCGATCGCCCCGGCGCGGTCGTCCAGCTTGACCATGGCCGTCAGCGCGATCACCACGACGTGGGCGGTCGCAGGATCGGCCTTGATGCGCCGGGTGGCCTCCAACCCATCGATTTCGCCCGGCATTGCCAGATCCATGAAGACCAGGTCCGGCAGCTCGGTGCGAACGGCCAACAGCGCCTGATCGCCGTTCTGGGCGGTCAGCACGGTGTGGCCGCTGGGACGCAGCAGCACCCGGATGATTTCCAGGTTGGTGGGATGGTCATCGACCGCGAGGATCTTCATATCATCCGTTCAACGTTGTTGCGAAACGTGAAACACTGTCTAGAAGTGTAAACTACGTGCTTGGTTGCTACCAAGTTTACACATCATATGTGTCGAAAAGGTTATGCTGGCGATGTCGCGTTTGTTAAGTAGTTGTGACAATCGGGCAGGCAAGGCCGAAACGTACGGCCCGCGTCGCCGCGTTATGACATGCCGTTAGCGGTGGTCTCGGTAGTAGGTGGCCACCCCGGCCTCGAACTCGGGCTGGAGGGCGTCCATCACCCCCCTGACAGACGCCGGGAAGTAGCCCGAGAGCGAGAGGTGGCGCGCTCCGGCGTCGGTGGTGGTGAAGACGTAGCGCTCTACGTAGCCGGACGCCGTGCGCTCGTACGCCTCCGCGTCGACGGCGTAGTCGCCCGCCCGGGTCGCCATGAACCGCTTCTTGGCCTTGAAGCCGCCCCGCTTGAGCGTCCACATCGCGTCGTTGACCGAGGACAGGTCCAACGGCTCGCCGATCAGCTCGCCGACGCAGCGGTCGGCCTGGATCATGTAGGCCGCGGCCAGGCCTTCCTGGCGCAACACGGCCATCGTGGTGCCGGCGGGCAACGGCACGCGCTGATAGAACCCCCCAAACGCGTTGCTCAGCTCCGCCGCGCCCATCGCCTTCAGCCAGCCGGGCATGGGCAGGCCTGCCAAGCGGGCGAAGTAAGGCTCACCGGTGGGCGACGCCACGCCGCGGCCGGCGCAAACGCGGCCGTAAGGCGGCGTGGTGGCGCCGAGAGCCAGGACCAAGAACAGCGGTAATAGGCGCATGCGACCCGCGTAGTGTATCATGGCCGTTTTGGGAGGAACGCAAGCGGTGATCACCTTCGAGGGCGTGCAGAAGCGCTACGGCAACGTGCCGGTGCTGATGGGCGTCAACCTGGAAATCCCCACCGGTCAGAAGGTCGTGGTGATCGGGCCGAGCGGCTCCGGCAAGAGCACGCTGCTGCGCTGCATCAATCGCCTGGAGGAGATCTCCGCGGGGCGCATCGTGGTGGATGGGCAGGACGTGCACCACCCGAAGACGGACATCAACAAGCTGCGCGCGGAGATCGGCATGGTCTTCCAGAACTTCAACCTGTTCCCGCACCGCACGGTGATGGAGAACGTGACGCTGGCACCGATCATGGTGCGCGGCCTGACGCAGGCGGATGCCCAGGCGCTGGGGCACGAGCTGCTGGAGCGCGTGGGCATGGCCCACAAGGCGCAGAGCTACCCTACGCAGCTCTCCGGCGGGCAGCAGCAGCGCGTGGCGATCGCCCGTGGCCTGGCGATGAAGCCCAAGTACATGCTCTTCGACGAGCCCACCTCCGCGCTGGACCCGGAGATGGTCGCGGAGGTGCTGGAGGTCATGACGGAGCTGGCCAATCGGGGCGACATGACCATGGTGGTCGTGACCCACGAGATGGGCTTCGCGCGCAGCGTGGCGGACCGCCTGATCTTCATGGACGGCGGCAACGTGCTGGAGGACCGTTCACCCCAGGACTTCTTCGCCGCGCCGCAAACGGAGCGCGCGCGCCAGTTCCTGGGCAAGGTGCTCTCACACCGGGGCACCCAGTCGCTCTCGATGCCGCAGGGCCTTTAGCACCTCCGCCTTGGCGCCGTTGGCGAGCAAGAGCCGGAACGCCCGGGCGTCCAGGTAGGCCTGCCAGGCCGCCAGGCCTTCCAGGGGCACGGCGCCGGGCCAGGGCGCCAGGCGCCAGGTGTCGCCGTCGATGTCGAGCAGCCCCAGCTCTACCAGCAAGGCCTGGCCGGCTTCGCGCATGAGCGGCCCGAAGGACCAGGCCCAGGCCTCGACGGCAGGCCAGGGCCGCTCGACCAGCATCGCGAGGTCGCGGTGGAAGGCCGCCAACCAGGTGGGGCTGGCCTCGGGCTCGACTTGGTGCGGCTCCCACATCAGGTAAACGACCCCCTGGACATCGGCCGCCAGGCGCTCCCAGGCCGCCCGGGAGATGGGGCGCTCCCACATCACGAGCACTGCCGCGGATCCTCCAAACCGGCGATCGGTCCAATAGCGCACCTCGCGATCGCCCAGGGCCCGATCCAGGCCGAGCGCCGGCAGGCGATCGGCGGTGTAGACCGCCACCAGCCCCGGCGGCGCGGGCTTGCCGCCCACGCCGGCCAACGCGCGCCGCAGCGCCCCGAGGCGGTCCGGCGCCGTCCGGAGATCGACGAACAGCGGGCCGTCTTCCGGCTCGGGCGGCTCCACGGGCGCTTCGGTGGGTTGGAAGCGCTCCAGGCGGAACTCCAGGCGGTCCTCGCCCCGGTAGCGGCGGATCACGGGGCGCAGGTGGGCATCCACCCAGACCGGCGCCTCGCCTTCGCCGCCCTGGCCCCAGGCCGCCGCCTCCGCCACGCCCTCGCCGTCGTCCAGCTTCAGGAACAGGTGGCGGCCGGAGCGGTCCGTGCGCGCCGAGAGCACGCGCGCCGCTAGCAGGCCGAGCACCGGCGCCGGGTTGCCGGCGCCACAGGGCTCCAGCAGCTCCAGCTCCGCGAGCAGCCGCGGGCTGTACGCCGTCAACGGGGGACAAGCGTCGAAGACCACGTCCGCGGTCGGCGCGGCGAACGCGCCGGCGGCCAGGTGGGCGTTCAGGGCCACGCGCAGGTCCGCGATCCGCTCCTGGGCCACGGAACAGCCGGCCGCCTGCGCATGCCCGCCGAAGCCGACCAACAGGTCGCGGCAGGCCGTGAAGGCGGCATGCAGCGAATGGCCCTCGGGGCCGCGCGCGGAGCCCTTCCACACGCCGGGCTCGTGCTCGGCCAGCAGCAGCACGGGCTTGCGCAGCCGCTCCGCCAGCTTGCCGGCCACCGGGCCGATCACGCCGGGGTGGAAGTCGCGGTCGGCCAGCACCAGGAAGCCGTCCTGGGTGTGGGCGCAGCCGCGCTCGACGTCGGCCAGCAGCCGCGTGGCCAGCTCGCGGTCCAGGTCGCGGCGGGCCTGGTTCAAGGCCTTGAGCTCCTCCACCAGCGCGCGCGCCTCGTGGGGGTCGTCCGTGGCCAGCAGGTCGAAGGCCAGCCGGGCGCGATCGAGGCGGCCCGCCGCGTTGACAAGGGGCGCCACGCTGAACGCCAGGTCCCGGGCGGAGAGCGAGCCCGCGCGCAGGTCCAGCCCCGCGCCGCTGATCAACGCCGCGAAGCCCGGTCGCAGGCGCACGCCTGCCCGGAGGTGCGCGAGCCCGCCCCAGACCAGCGCGCGGTTGGGACCGCCCAGCGGCACGACGTCCGCCACCGTGCCCAGCGCGACGAGGTCCAGCATGGGCCGCAGCCGCTCGCTCCAACCGCCTTCCAGCGCCACCACCAGCAGCAGCGCCACGCCCACGCCGGAGAGATCCGAAAAGGCCGGGAAGCCCAGTTGGGGGTGGACCAGGATGGCCCTCGGCAAGGTCTCCGGCAGCTGGTGGTGGTCCGTGATGACCAGGTCCACGCCCAGCTCGCGGCAGGCTTCCGCCGCCGCGTTCGCGCTGATGCCGTTGTCCGTCGTCACGATCAGCTTTACGCCCTCGCCCGCCAGGCGCCGGACCGCGGCGGGGTTCAAGCCGTAGCCGTCGGCCACGCGGTCGGGCAGGTAGGCGCGCACGTCCGCCTTGGGCCCATGTTTGAGGTAGCGGTAGAGCAACACGGCGCTGGTAACGCCGTCGCAGTCGTAGTCGCCATAGACGCAAATCGGCTCGCGCGCCTCGCAGGCCGCCCGGATGCGCGCCACCGCGGCGGCCATGCCGGGGGCGTCGACGGGTTGGTGGAAGGCCGCCAGGTCGTCGCGGCCGGCCAGGAAGGCCCGCGCCGCCGCCGGCGTGTGCAGGCCCCGCAGCCACAAGCTCCGCGCGGTGGTCTCGGTGAGGTCAAGGGCGGCGGCGATCGCCGCGACGTCATCGGCCGCGACGGGCCGCAGTTGCCACATGCGCGGGGGGTGCTCCAGGGGAGGACGGCCCCGGTTGGGGCGACATAACACGGTCCTCCACCTTACCCGTTGGTGGGTGGGTTTGGCAACCCGAAGCTAGCAGGCTAGCGGTCCGCTGCCGTTCGGGCTCGTCTGGGGCTCGGCAGCGCGCAACACGCGCACCAGGGCCACCGGCACCGTTTGACGGGAGAGATCCGACGAGCGCATCACCTGCGCCCAGTGGTCGTCCACCACGGAGACCGCGAGGCGGCACCCCTTGCAGAAGAAGTCGAGGTCGCGGGCGGCATGACCCGTCGCGCGCAACGATCCACCACACGTCGGGCAGTGGTAAACGTGACCCATAACCCCTCCTTGCTGGCGCCATCGTAGCGGGCCGGTATTTCACGGAG
>JAQBPE010000452.1 GCA_028287685.1 Cyanobacteria bacterium RYN_339
AGGAGGATGTCCGTGAAGACGCGATGGTTGTTCGGCTCTCTGTGCTGCGCAGGCTTGCTAGGCTGCGCGGCGGCAGCACCCGCGCCGAAGGCGGTGCCCGCGGCGACGTCGGCCCCCCTGGCCAAGCCAATGGTGTCCCCAACCGCCACCCCTTCCGCCACCCCAACGCCGGTGCCATCTCCCTCGCCGAGTCCCTCTCCGACGCCGTCGCCCTCCCCCACCCCCGGCGCCAATGACCCTTCCTTGGAAAAAGACGGATTCACAAAGCAGCCCTATACCTTCACGCCAACCAAAGGCCAGACCTTCTCGATCGTGCTACCTGGCCACGGCACGGAGGGCTACAAATGGGTATTGGCCACCGGCATGGAAGCCAAGGTGGTGGGCGGGACGGGGCAGTCGCGCCCGGGCGTGAAGCCCGCCGGGGCTGGGATCGGGGTGTCGGTGCCGCAAGTCTTCGACTTCACGGCGGCCGGGCCCGGCGAGTCGACGATTTCGTTTGATTTGATCCAAACGTCCGACGTGAAGAAGCTTTCAACAGAGAACCGGAAGTTCACGGTGAAGGTCCCCTAAGGAACCTTCAGGGTCGTAAAAGGTGAATTCTCCTGCCGGTGCTTCGGCCATGAATTCTTCCCGTTCCCTCCGTGGTTAGCCATTCTCCTTGCCCCTATCATCGGGGCGCGTTCCAACACCTTCGCCAGGAGGGAACGCGAAAAGGAGTAATGGGAATGCGTAAATCCAAATTGTGGCTGCCGCTGGCATCGACCAGCACGGCCTTGGTCCTTGTGGGCTGCTCGGGGCCACCTACGGTCCCAGAAGATCCGCATGCCGCGCTGCTCGCCGCGCCCGACCCAGCCCAGGAGGCCGAGCGGATGCTGCTGGCCGTCCTGCCACCGGTGGTGCCCAACCCGATTGCCGGCCAGGCGGCCTTCAACCAGCCGCTGTCCGCCCTGTTCCCGAACGTGAAGACCAACGGGCGCAGCTGCGCGAGCTGCCACATTCTCTCGGCGGGGTTCACGTTGTCCCCGAAGTTCACCAAGGCGCTCTTCGCCACCAATCCAACCGATCCGTTGATCACCGCGGCCCTGGCCGATGCGGGGCCAGACGTGACGCAGGCGGAGATCCTGGCCCGGCTCAAGGACCAGGCGCTCATCCGCGTCAACTTGAAGAACCCTTGGTACAACGCGGCGCTGGGCGCCGCACCGGACAACCCATCGGATCTCCGGTTCTGGCGCTCCGTGCCCACCGCCATCAACAGCGGCCGGGCCCAGCCGATCTTCTTCACGAAGCCCGGCACGCACACCCAGACCAAGGGCACGATCATGTGGGATCTGCGCGAGCCCACGCTGGAACAACAGGCGGTTGACGCTTCGCGTGGTCACGCGCAGGCGATCAGCTTCTTCTCGCGCAACCTCGCCGTGGACGTCGCGGAGCACGAACGCAAAGCGCTGGCCATCCCGGCCACGCTTTACAAGACCACGCCGATCAAGCCGAAGCTGGCGCCGGGCCATACGAACCCGGCAGATCCGGCCTTCGGCGCGCCGCTGTTCACGCTCGCCACGGCCAACCAGCAGTTCCTGCCTTCCACGCCGCTGACGCCGGGCACGCCTGCCTGGCGGGGCTTCCAGCTGTTCCTGGGCACGCCAGCACAACCCAAGTGCATCACGTGCCACAACATGCCGGAGACCCTGGCAGGCGGCACGATGGTGAACCGCTCCGCCGGCGTGAGCGAGCTGAACAAGACCAGCTTCCCGCTGGTCACGTTCAAGCTCAAGGACGCCGGCGGCAGCTTCCATACGGTGACGACGGCCGACCCCGGCGTGGCCGTCACCACCGGCCGCTACGAGGATCTCAACACCTTCAAGGTGCCGCAGCTGCGCGGGCTCGCCAAGTTCGACCGCTTCTTCCACGACAACAACGCCACCAACCTCCAGGAAGCGGTGCGTCATTACAAGGACGGACTGCCAGCGCTGTTCGGCGACCTCAAGGGCAACGAGGTCAACGACATCGCGGCGTTCCTGGCCATCCTGTAAGCGGAACGGGGCCGGAAGGTGGCTTCCGGCCCTGGTTCCACCTGTAAACGAGCCGTAAACTTACCGCAACTTTCATCTGTTGATAAACGACTCGCGCGCGCTTCCGGCGACAACGTCAGCCGGAGGTGCGCTGCTTGCATCCGGGCGTAGATTTGCGCGCTTGGTCGCTCGACGGGGTACATTCATGGGTGTAAGCATAGGAGCCTAGCGTGGACGACCGCATCAAGAACCGCGTACCAAGCGCGAACAACGGCACCCAGCCTGTCCGCAACGCCGCGACCATGCCCATGGACGCCGCCACGCTCGTCAAGCAGCTCGGCGACACCCTGCAGGCCAACGGCCCCTGGAAGCCCGCCGCCGAGCCGGAGGAAGAAGCGACCAAGCAGCCTTTCCGCGAGATGTCGCCCACCATGCAAGGCCGCATCCTCAAGGCCGTCAACGCCATCTTCGTCCGCCGCACGGACGCCCCCATGGCCGTCCGCCAGCTCCCGTCGCCGGTCTTCGACCCCGCGACGGCCAACACCTACGGCGACGGCTCCCTGATGCCGCCCGCCGGCCAGGCCGGCAAGAACGTGCCCGCGCCGGGCCAGGGCAAGGCCACGCCGCCCGGCCTGACCGGCGGCAACTCCGTCTTCCGTTACGGCGAGAACGGCGATCCCGCCAACTTCCAGATCCTCGACCAGGGCAGCACGAATGGCTGCGGCACCACCAGCCTGGCGATGATGTTGGACTTCATGGCCGGCGGCAAGAAGGTCTTCGACCGCGAGGACGTGGACCGCTCCATCCGCCACTACGACATGTTCACCTCGCCCGGCGAAGCGGCCGCCTTCGCGCGCCGCCGCGGCGCGGAGGCCACCATCCACACCGACACCAGCATCGCCGATCTGCACAAGATGGTGGACCAGGGCCTGCCGGTGCAAGTGCTGCTGGACGTCAACGAGAACCACGACGGCTCGGGCCTTCACTACGAGGTGGTCACGGGCTACGGCACCGGCCCCGACGGCAAGAAGTACGTCGAGCTCGCCAACCCTTGGGGCCAGCGCGAGTACATGCCGGAAGACACGTTCATGGCGCACTGGAGCAACCTGACGGGCAAGGGCTTCCCGCTGGGCATCAACCGGGTGGCCATCAGCATGAAGCCCAAGGGCAGCCCCGCCAAGCTGCTCTCGAACGACGAAGGCGCCTTCTTCGACTCCGGCGCGACCGCCTTGCGCGTGGCCCGCGGCTTAACACAAGTAACGAGCGGCTGGGCCCGCCACGATGCGGCCAACCTGTTCTCGGGCGCGTTCCGCCTGGTCTTCGGCGGCATCACCGCCATCCCCGCGCTGCTGGGCCATGCCGGCCGCAAGGCTTCCGAGCACCTGATGTCGGATGGCGTGAAGGACCTCGGCCACGGCTTCCTGGGCACGCTCAAGGGCCTCGCCAAGATCGCCGGCGGCGCCCTGGGCTGGGCCGTCAGCACGCCGATCGAGGCCGTGGGCAACGTCGCCAACCGCATCGTGGATTTCGGCGCCGACGCGATTTTCTCCGCCTCGCGCAGCATCGGCAAACTCTTCCGCCACCACTAGCAAGGTTGCGTGCCCAGCACGCGATAAAGCCGGTGGAGAGTTTGGAGGAGGAGTCACCCCATGTCCGTCAACTGGACGGCCGTAAGGCCGCGTCCCGTCACGGCCACCGCCCGCGCCAACGCGCCGGCGCAAGCCCCTGCCGCCAAGCCGTCTGCCGCCAAGCTGCCGGAAGCGCCGATTGCCCATTTGTGGCGCCCGCTGCGCGGCGCCCTGCTCTTCGCGCGTGGCCTGGTGGGCAAGGTGACCGCCCTTTTCCGTCCCGGGTTCAAGCCCCAGGACGCCGCCTCGCCGGACGGCCGGGCCCGCGAGACCTGGGCCGCGCTCCAAGCCAAGATGGGCCTGGCCCCGGGCGCCGGCGTGTATGCCGAACATGCCGGCGGCTCCATCACCGCGACCGTGTGGCCCTACGGGCAGGCGCTGGCCGCCGCCCTGGACCTCGCCAAGCTGGACGGCAACTACGACCAGGTCAAGGCGCTCGCCAAGGGCCTGTCGAACTTCAAGAAGGACGGCGCCTACGCGCCCGGTCCCTGGGGCGGCAAGCGGCTCTGGGACGACAACGCCTGGGTGGGGCTGGACCTGATCCAGGCCTACGGCCAGACCAAGGACCCCGCCTACCTGGACCAGGCCGAAGCGCTGTTCCCCTTCTTCTTGGCGGGCCTGGCGAAGCAAGGCGGCGTCTATTGGGAAGAGAACAACCCGCGCATGAGCCTCAACGCCTGCGCCAACGGCCCGGCCGCGGAATATGCCCTGCGCCTGTACATGATCACGAAGAAGCCGCAGTACCTGGCCTACGCCAAGAACCTGGACGGCGCGCTGAACGGCCCGCTGCGCTCCCCGGAGGGCATGTACTACGACAACGTGGGCGACGACGGCACGGTGGGCAAGGAGTTCTACAGCTACAACCAAGGCGCCGCGCTCGGGGCCGACGTGCTCTGGTACAAGGTCACGCGCGACAAGAAGTATCTGGATAGGGCCCAGCAGACCGCCAAGGCGGCCTTGAAGCACTTCGGCAAGGGCGATCGCCTCTGGAAGCAGGCGCCGTCGTTCAACGCGATCTTCTTCCGCAACCTCCTGACGCTCGACGCCGTGGCGCCCGATCCGGCCTACCGCAAGGCGCTGGACGCCTACCTGGACCGCGCCTGGAAGGAAGGGCGCGACCCCAAGACCGGGCTGTTCACGCAAGGCGGGATGGGCAGCTACACCGCCGGCAAGGCCGACATGCTGGACCAGGCCGGGCTGACGCAGCTCTTCGCCCTCGCCGCCTGGCCCAAGGACAAGCTGGCCGACGTTTCATAGCGAGCGGGCAGGGTATTTATGCCCTATGCCCCGTCCCACCTGGATCGTCGCCGCTCTATCGTTCCTATGTGCGCTCCCCGCCGCCGCTGACCCGGGCATACCCCCCTCGGCACTAGGCCAGCAGCCCTTCTTGTGGGGCGTGACGCTGGCGGGCTACCAGAACGACGGCGGTGCCCCCGCCGACGACTGGCTGGAGTACGAACAGCAAGGCGGCGTGCCGGAGCGCAGCGAACGCTCGGCCGATTTCCGCGGGCACATGGACGAAGACCTCGACCACGCGCGCTCGTTGGGCCTGAACGCCTTCCGCACCAGCATCGAGTGGGCGCGGCTGGAGCCCGAGGAAGGGCACTACGACCTGGCCGAGGTCGCCTACGTGCACCGGCTGCTGCGTGGCATCCGCCAGCGCGGCATGACGTCGGTGATCGCCTTGCACCACTTCGCCACGCCGCGCTGGGCGTACCAGGACGCCGGCGACGGGCTGCTGGGCTGGGAAAGCCCGCGCATGGTCCAGGCCTACTTGAAGTACGTGGCCTTCGCCGCACGCGAGTTCGGCAGCGAGATCGGCCTCTACCTGACCTTCAACGAGCCCTCCTCCGTCCTGCTCGGCGGCTACCTGGCCGGCTTCACGCCGCCGCACCGCACCGGGCTCGCGGCCTTCGCGCGCGCCACCGCCAACATGCTGGAGGCGCACAAGGGCGCCTACGACTTGATCCACGCCGCAGACCCCCATGCGCGGGTGAGCGTGCCGGACTACAACTGCCTGTTGCCCGTGGCCGCCGGGGTGGACTGGACCCCGGGCCGCTGGTTCATAGGCCTGTTGCCCAACCGCGAAGGCTGGGACGGCCAGCCCCGACCGCGCTACCTGGACTACGTGGCGCTGCACTACTACGGCACCAACCACGCCTTCACGGCCTACCCGATCGAGTCGGAGCATTGGGAGGGCAACCCCCGCCACTTC
>JAQBPE010000502.1 GCA_028287685.1 Cyanobacteria bacterium RYN_339
TACCGCGCCAACGAGGTGCGCTTCAACGAGCTGATCGAGAAGTGCGTGATGACGGGCGAGCAAATCGCAGCCTTCGCGGACGCCTTCAACAGCTCCTACCTCCTGGCCGACGTCCAGGAGCGCCTGCACCACCAGCGCAAGGTGCTGGCCGCGCTCGCCCAAGCCGCCAGCTGGACCCGGAGGTAGCCCCATGTTCCCGACCCACCACCAGCCCCGCCGCGTCGAAGATCCCCGTCGCCCGAAGCCCGCGCCCCAGCCCGGGGTCGTAGAGCGCCGCCTGGCGGCCTTGCGCTGGCCGTCGGCGCGCCTGTGCGAATTTACCGTAACTTAACTCATGCTCCCCGGCTTGTGAGCCATTGCCGGCGGGAAGCCCCGATATCTCTCATGTGAGTCGCAAGGAGTGAAGGAGTAACCCCATGAATGACCGCTACGTTTCGCACGGCCCCCTCTGCAACCCGGTTGACACCTGGCTGAACAAGCCGCTGCACAAGGTGGCCCCTTTCCACGTCGACATCACGGTGACCGGCGGCCAGCCCGCCTCGACCGGCGATCGCCCGCGCGCACGCGCGTTCGCCGACGTGTACATCCCGTCGAGCCGCTAAGGCCGTTGGCGGGCGGCCAGCTGCGAGGCCAGGAAGAGCGCCTCGGCGTTCTCCGGATCGTGCTGCAAGGCCTGGCGTAAGTAAGCCAGGGCCTCCGGGTCCTTGCCGGCGCGGGTGGCGCCGCGGGCTCCCATCATCCAGAGCTCCCGCAGCTTGGCCTCGCGTCCTGCCTCGTGGGCCACGGCCTGCTCGGCGCGGGCGATCCAGCGCAAGCCCTCCGTGGCCTGGCCCGCGGCGAAAGCCAGCTCCGCGCTGTTGCGGTGGGCCAAACCCTGGCGGCCGGGCACGTGGGCGCCCAGCGCGTCCTGGGCGGCGAAGGCCCGCTTCACCAAGGCGGGATCCAGGCCCAGCAGGCCGCCGGAGCGGTTGGCCAGCGCCAGGGTCAGGGCGGCGCGACGCTCCAGCAAGGCGGCGTCGGCAGGCAGCCGCTCGGACAGGGCCAGGGCGGCCTCCAACTCGCCGGCGGTGTGCAGCTCCGCCACCTTGGCCGCGAGGGCGCGCGGGTCTTCGGGCGCGAGCCGCAGCCAGGCGGCCAGCAACCCCCGCGCCAAGTCCGGGTGGCGGAACGTGTGCGCGTAGAAGCCATGCAGGGAAGCCAGCTCGGCAGCCGTCAGCTCCCGGTGCTCGGCCGCCAGCCAGCGTGGCAGGGCCAGGGCCGGCGTGGGCGTGAAGCGCAGGCGCTCGTCCAGCGTGTAGGGCTGGGTCGCCACCGCGTCGCGGAAGAAGGCACCGGGCGCCTGGCTCTCCAGCCGGGGGTACCTCAACAAGTTAAGCGGCCCATCGCCCGCCAGGCCGCGCACGGTGGCGTCGGAGCCCAATTGCAGCGACAACAGCAAGGGCAGCTCCGCCAGCCCGATGCGCCGCAGCTCGGCCGCCACGGGCGGCGCGGCCACGCGCGCGGCAAGGTCCGCCGGCAAAGGCTGGCCGGGCGCCACGCGGCCGAGGATCAGCAAATCGCCGCCCGGGGCCGAGCCGTTCAGCTGCCAGAGCGTCACCTCGCCGAAGGCGTCCGCGAAGGTGCGCAGGATCATGGCGAGCGTGGCGTCGTCCATCTCGTAGGTGTGGCACCACTGCCCCACCACCCCGCCCGGCGCCAGGTGCGCCTTGAGCATGGCGTAGAACTCGCGCGTGAAGAGGTTGCCCACGCCCGCCACCCAGGGGTTGGACGGCTCGCTCACGACCACGTCGTAGCGTGTGTCATGCGTGCGCAGGAAGCCCAGCGCGTCGTCATGGTGGAGGTGGGTGCGGGGGTCGCGCAGCACGTCGTGGTTGTGGGCCGCGAACAGCTGCGAAGCCTCGATCACGGCCGCGGACAGCTCCACCACGTCCAGGCCTTGCAAGGGCTCTGTCAGCATGCTGCCGGCCGTGATGCCGCTGCCCAGGCCGATCACCAGCGCATGCTCGCGTTTCGGCGCGAGCAGCAGCGGCAACTGGCCCAGCAGCACCTGGGTCGAGAGGTCGCCATAGGCGGAGGCGTCGGCCTTGCCGTTGACGCGCAGCGACAGCTCCTGGCCTTGCTTGAAGACGCTGACGGTGCCGTCCACGTCGTCCTTGTCGTAGACCCGCTCGACCTGCGCGAGCGCCGCCTGGAAGGCCCGGGCGTCGTCCACGCCGCGGTGGTGCCGGAAGACGCCGTCCACCAGCAAGGAGCGGTCCCAGGTGGAGGCCAGCGGCAGGTACAGCAGCACGGCCGCAACGGGGAGAGCCGCCCAGGCGGCGCGCCGGGCGCCAGGCACGCGGGCGAACAGCGCGGCCCCCAGGGCCACGTTCACCGCCACGCCCAGGCCGATCACGCCGCGCAGACCCAGCGCGGGCAGCAGCACGAAGCCCGCGGCCAGCGAGCCCAACACGTTGCCCACCGTGTTGGCCGCGAAGACCTGGCCCACGCGCGTGCCGATCTCCGCGCCCGCCCGCGTGACCACGCGGGCGGCCAGCGGCAGGGTCATGCCGATGAAGACGGTAGGCGGCAGCATCAACAGGAAGCAGACGCCGAACTGGGCCAGCTGGAACAGCGGCCAGGCTCCCGGCGCCTGCCCCACGGCCCGCGACAGCGCCATGAAGTACAGGGGCAGCTGGCCATAGAGCGGCAGGGTCAGCAAGATCGCGCCGGCGATGCCCAGCTCCGCCCAGGCCAGCTGCCGGTAGGCGTCCCGGCCCGGCAGCACGTGCCGGTTGACCAGCAGGCTGCCCAGCGAGATGCCCGCGATGAAGGCCGCGAGCATCAGCGCGAAGGCGAAGGACGATCCGCCCAGCACCAGCACCAACAGGCGCGTCCAGGCCACCTCGTAGACCAAGGAAATCAGGCCGGAGACGAAGATCGCGGCCCAGACGGCCCGCACGTCGCCCACCCCGTAGGCGGCTTCCTCCTCGCCCACGGCCGGGGTCGCGGCCGGTGGTGCCACCCGCGCCGACAACAGCACCGCCACCAGCCCGATCAGGGCATTGGTGATCGCGGCCAGCAGCACGGCGGGGTCGAGGCCCAGGCGGGGCACCAGCACGAAGCCGGTGAGCAGGGCGCCGACGGCGGCGCCCCCGCTGTTCAAGAAATACAGGCCCGCCAACGACCGTTGCAAGGTGCCGAGCGCGGGCGAGACGAAGCGCGTCAGGCACGGCAGCGTGCCTCCCATCAGCGCGGCACCGGGCAGCAGCAGGGCGCTGGCGATCGCCAACCGCGCCACCAACAACAGCCCGGGCGCCTCGCCCACCCCCCGCGCCAGCCCTTCGTACAGGCCGCCGGCCAGGGTCACGGCAAAGGGCGCGGCCAGGCCGCACAACCCCACGCCCAGCTCCAACCAGCCATAGAGCGCCAAGGGGCGCGTGGCCCGGTCGGCCAGGCGGCCGAAGAGCGCGTTGCCCAGCGCCAGGCCGGCCAGGAAGACGCCCAGCACCACGGCTTGCGCCTCGGCGGAGTGGCCGAAGAAGAGGCCCATGTACCGCGACCACAGCACCTCGTAGGCGAGGCCGGTGGCCCCGGAGATGAAGAAGAGCAGGTAGACGGGCAAACGCATCTGGCACACCTATGGCAAACAAGGGTTACCCAAAATATCATGCCTGGATCGGGATATAATCAGGGCCTTGAAGGAGGCCCCATGCCCAACCGGCTCGCCCACGAGACCAGCCCCTACCTCCGCCAGCACGCCCACAACCCCGTCGACTGGTACCCCTGGGGCCCCGAGGCCTTCGCCCGCGCCCGCGCGGAAGGCAAGCCGATCCTGCTCTCCGTGGGCTACGCGGCCTGCCACTGGTGCCACGTCATGGAGCGCGAGAGCTTCGAGGACGCGGCGATCGCCGCGCAGATGAACGAGCTCTTCGTGAACGTGAAGGTGGACCGCGAGGAACGGCCCGACGTGGACTCGCTGTACATGACGGCCGTGCAGACGCTGAGCGGCCACGGCGGCTGGCCCATGACGGTCTTCCTGACGCCGGACGGCACGCCCTTCTACGGCGGCACCTACTTCCCGCCCCAGGAGCGGCACGGCATGCCGGCCTTCCCGCGCGTGCTCGAAGGCGTGGCGCGGGCCTTCCACGAGCAGCCCGAGAAGGTGGCCGAGACCGGCCGCGAGCTGGTGAAGCGGATCACGGAGGTGCAGGCGATGCCGGCCGACCCCGACGCGCTGGACGAGGCCACGCTGCAAGCCGCGCTGGCCTCGATGGCGCGGCAGTTCGACACGGAGCATGGCGGCTTCGGCGATCGCCCCAAGTTCCCCGCGCCGATGGCCATCGAGTTGTGGCTGCGCGCCTGGAAGCGGCACGACGACGAGGGCGCGCTGGCGCTGGCGGAGCGCTCGCTCGAGATGATGGCGCGCGGCGGGCTGTACGACCACCTGGGCGGCGGCTTCCACCGCTACAGCGTCGACGAGCGCTGGCTGGTGCCGCACTTCGAGAAGATGCTCTACGACAACGCCCAGCTGGCGCGCGCCTACCTGCTGGCCTACCAGGCCACGCGCAAGGTGCTGTACGAGGTGGTGGCGACGGAGACGCTGGACTACGTGGTGCGCGAGATGACCAGCCCCGAGGGCGGGTTCTATGCCACGCAGGATGCCGACAGCGAGGGCGAGGAGGGCAAGTTCTTCGTCTGGAGCCACGCGGAGGTGCTCGAGGCGCTGGGGCCGGACGACGGCCGGATCTTCGCGGCGGTCTTCGACGTGACGCCGGACGGCAACTTCGAGGGCCACAACGTGCTGCACCTGCCCCGCGGCATGGGCGAGGTGGCGAAGGCCGAAGGCGTGCACGGCGACCGGCTGACGGACGCCCTGTCGCGTGGGCGCCAGGTGCTCTTCGACCGGCGCGAGCGGCGGGTCAAGCCCGGGCGCGACGAGAAGGTGATCGCGAGCTGGAACGGCATGATGCTCAAGGCCTTCGCGCTGGCCGCCAGCGTGCTGGGACGCGCCGACTACCTGGCCGTGGCGGAGCGCAACGCGGCCTTCCTGCTCGACACCATGCGCGTGGACGGCCGGCTGCGCCGCACCTACAAGGACGGGCAGGCCCGGCTCGACGCCTACCTGGAGGACCACGCCAACGTGGTGGACGGGCTGCTGGCGCTCTACGAGGCGACCCTCACGCCACGCTGGCTGGAGGAGGCGATCGCCCTGGCCCGCGTGATGACTTCGGCGTTCTGGGACCCTGCGACCGAGGCCTTCTACGATACGGGCAAGGGCCACGAGGAGCTGATCACGCGCCCGCGCGACCTGTTCGACAACGCCACCCCGGCGGGCAACTCCGTGGCCGCGGACGTGTTGCTGCGCTTGGCGGCGCTGACGGGCGACGCCACCTTCGCGGCCCGCGCCCGCGCCGCCCTGGCCGGCAGCGGCCCGGTGATGCGCAAGTACCCCCTGGGCGCCGCCCGGGCCCTGTGCGCGCTGGACTTCCACCTGGCGCGGGTGCACGAGGTGGTGCTGGTCGGCCCGCCCGCGGACGACGGCATGCAGGCCTTCCGCAGCGGCCTTTACTTCCGCTACCTGCCCTACGTGGTGCTGGCAGGCGGCGGCGAGCGCGAGGTGGTGGAGCTGTCCAAGCGCCTGCCCTTGCTCGTCGGCCGCGGGCTGCGCGAGGGGCGGCCGACGGCGTATGTGTGCCATGGCTTCACCTGCCAGGCGCCCACCACGGATCCCGCCGAGCTGCTCAAGCAGCTGGAATGAGGGGTATATAGCGGGCAAGGGGGCCCGTTGCAGACCATCGCCAACCGCTATCGCATCCTGGGCACCCTGGGGGAAGGGGCCATGGGCACCGTCCACCGCGTGGCGGACACGCTGGCCGCCGGCCCGGAGCTGGCGCTCAAGGTCATGCGCGTCCCGGAGCGCATCACGCCGGAGCTGAGCCTGCGCTTCAAGGACGAGTTCCGCGCGATGACGCGCCTGCAGCACCCCAACACGCTGGCGGTGCACGACTTCGGGCAGCTGGACGAACACGCGCACTTCCTGGTGATGGAGCTGGTGCCGGGGCGCGAGCTGGCGGAGCTGATCGCGGACGGGCCGCTGGCGCCGGCCGTGGCGTACCCGCTGCTGATCCAGCTGTTGCAGGCGCTGGACTTCATCCACGCGCGCCTGTTCGTGCACCGCGACATCAAGGCCGAGAACCTGCGCGTGCGCGCCGACGGCACGCTCAAGCTGCTGGACTTCGGCCTGATGGAGCAGCTGGGCACCACGGCCAACGGCAAGCTGGTGGGCACGCCGGCCACCATGCCGCCGGAGGCGATCCGCGGCGGCGTGATCGGCGCGGGGGCCGATCTCTACAGCGTGGGCTGCCTGGCCTTCCAGCTGATCACGGGGCGGCTGCCCTTCGAAGGCACCCTGCGCGAGGTCCTGCGCGCCCACGTGCAGGAACTGCCGCCCGGGCCCCGCGCGCTCAACCCCGCCTGTCCGGAGCGGTTAGAGGCGCTGATCCTCAAGCTGCTGGAAAAGGACCCGGCGCGGCGCTACCAGCAAGCGACGGACGTGCTGGCCGATCTCGAGCCCCTGGCGGGCGTGCAGATCGCGCGACCGTCCCTGGAGCAGCGCCGCAGCTACCTCTCCGCCGGCGCGCTGGTGGGGCGCGAAGCCGAGCTGGCGAGCCTGGAAGCGGCCCTCGCGGCGCGCGGCGGCGCGGTCTTCGTGTCGGCGCCCGCGGGCGTGGGCAAGAGCCGGCTGGTGCAGGAGGCGGCGCTGCAAGCCAAGCTGGAAGGCTACGCGGTGGTGACGCTGCGCTGCCTGGAGTCGGGCATGGCGCCCCACGAGCTGCCGGACCAGCTGCGCCGCGAGCTGCGGCCCTTCCTGGCGCCGGACGGCGAGGAGCTGCCGACCAAGGACGCCATGCTGGCCTGGGTCGCCACGGTCGCCGCGCGCCACCCCCTGCTGCTGGTGGTGGAGGATCTGCACTGGGCCGACGCCTTCGGGCTGGAAGTGTTGGCGCACCTGGTCCGCCATGCGGCGGAGCGCCGCTTCCTGGTGGTCGGCACCTTCCGCTCCGACGAGGTGCCCGCGGGCAGCCGCCTGGCGGACTTGTTGGAGGAAGGCACGGCCCAGGCGCTGGCGCTGGCGCCGTTCGGCCTGGAACAGATGGACGCGCTGCTGGACGCCATGTTCCGGCGGCCCCGCCTGAGCGAAGCCTTCCGGGCCGGCTTGCATGGCGCCACCGCCGGCAACGCCTTCTTCCTGACGGAGGTGCTGCGCTACCTGCTCGAGCAGGGGTTGCTCTCGCGCCAGGACGGCAGCTGGACCTTCCCGGCGGACCCGGAGGTCCTGACCACGCTGGCCTCCGTGCAGGGCGTCGTGGCCCGCCGCCTGGGCTCCCTGAGCGCACAAGCGCTGGGCATCGCCCGCGCCGCGGCGGTGATTGGCCAGGACCTGCGCCTGGAGGCCCTGGCAGCCGTCAGTGAGGCCTCCGAAGATGCGCTCTTCGCCGCCCTCCAAGAGCTGGTGGAGCGCCAGTTCCTCCAGCGCGAGGACCACCGCTACCGCTTCCCGCACGATCGCGTGCGCGAGGCGCTCTACGAGGACCTGCCCCCGGCGTGCCGGGTGGACTACCACCTCCGGTATGCGCGCTACCTGGAGGCCAGCGACGCCAACCTGACGGCCCAGCTGGCCCACCACTTCTTCCATGCGGGCGACGCCGAGCGCGGCTTCCGCTACCAGCGCCTGGCGGGCGACCAGGCCATGCGCGAGGGCGTGCCGGCCGCGGCGCTGGAGCACTGGCGGCTGGCGGAGCGCGCCCGCCCCGACGGCGACCTGCTGGAATTGTGGTGGTCCATCGGCTCCGTTGGCTACGAGATCGCGCCCCTGGTGGCCGCAGAAGCCCTGGAGAAGCTGATGGCGGCCCCGCTTGGGGAGGAATGGCGTCCACGGCGGGCGCAGGCCTTGGCCTTCCTGGCTTCCGCGTATGGCTTCGGCGGCCGGCCGAATCGCAGCCTGGCGGTGGCCGAGCTCGCCCG
This sequence comes from Cyanobacteria bacterium RYN_339, assembly GCA_028287685.1. GTDB lineage: Bacteria > Cyanobacteriota > Sericytochromatia > S15B-MN24 > JAQBPE01 > JAQBPE01. The sequence goes on from JAQBPE010000502.1 coordinate 8,008, forward strand.
GGCCGAGCTGCCACCCGGCGAGACGCCCCTGAACGCCGCGCTAGAGAGCGTGGGCTGCGCCGGGTTGCTGGCGGCAGGACGCGTACGCGAGCTGGCCGTCGCCGCGCGCGAAACCGCGCGCGTGCTGGTGGGCCGCGACCTGAGCGAAGAGCCCCGCCTGGTGCGCCTCACCCGCGTGGGCAGCCAGAGCTACCAGAACGGCGTGTGCTACATGGGCGTTCGGCCGGACGACGACCTGCGGGACCAGGCCCTGGCCGCCGCCGTGCGGGCGGAAGCCCTGAACCTCTACAACGTGGTGCGGCATTACCATGCGATCTGGCATGCCTGGACCGGCCGGCGCCGCGAGGCCCTGGCCTACGTGGAGGCCACCACCGATCATTGCCGGCGGATCGGCTCGCCGCCGTATGGCGCGGTCCTATATCTACGCCCATACATGCTCGCGCAGATCGGTGAGTGGCAGGAGGCAAGCGCCTGGATCGAGCGCGCGCTGGCCCACCCGCACTTCGCGAACCAGGACTTCTTCCGCCAGCTCACGCGGGTGCTGGCCGCCCAGGTGCAAGCCGCGCTGGGCGACCCCGCCTCCGCCGCGGCGGCCCTGCGCGAGGTGCAGGCCCACGCCCACACCCATGGGTTGCTGCTGGTCGCGCTGCGGGCAACGCTGGCCCTGGCCGAACTGGGCGACCCCGCGAGCGCGCAGGCGGCGCTGGCCGCCGCCAGGGCCCTGGACAACCCCATGCACGAGGCGATCGCCCTGCGCCTGGTGGGCAGCGAGCGGGCCCGCGCCAACGACCCGGCGGGCGCCGAGGCTAGCTTCGCGCAGGCGATCGCGATCCTGGCGCGCCCGGAGCAGGACAACCCGCTGGAGCAAGCCCACGTGCACGTGGCGCGGGCGGAGGCGGCGCTGGCGCGGCGCGACGGCTCGTCCGCCCTCGACGCCTTGGAGCGCGCGGGCGATCGCTACGAGCGCCTGGGCAACCGCTTCCAGCTGGCCCGCGTGCTCGCGCTGATGGCCGAGGCCGGGCGGGTCGAGGCCACCGCCGTGCGGCCGCCGGAGGGCTTGCCGCGCTGGGCGCGCGGCCCGGCCCCGCTCGCCAACTGGTAGGCGGCCAGGGCGGGCGGGTATGTTCCGGGGATGAAGCACCCTTACTTGCTGGCCGCCCTCGCGCTCTCGCTTTGCTGGGCGCCCGCCGCCCGGGCCGATGAGACCACGGCCGCCCGGCGCTTCCAGCAAGCCCAACAAGACGAGCCCTCCCTGATCGCCTTCTTGCAACGCTTCCCCAAAGGCGCGGATCTGCACAACCACCTGAACGGGGCGCTGTACAGCGAGCACTTGGTGGACTGGGCGATCGCCCACGGCATGTCCTTCGACCCCAAGGCCGGCAAGTTCACGCGGGACCCCAGGCCCGGCACCGTGCCGGCCGCCAAGCTGTTGGAGGACGACGCGCTGCTGGCCGAATACCGCCGCCACGCCAGCGCCGGCACCGGCGGCCACGACCAGTTCTTCAACGCCTTCGGCTACATCTCCTCCGTGGCGCGCGAGATGCCGCTGGCCGACCGCGTGGCGCTGGTGGCGGACGAGGCGCGCGGCCAGAACGTGCATTACCTCGAGCTGATGGCGACGATCGCGGGGTCCACCCTGCGCAAGCTCGCCAAGGGCGCCGGACCCGTCAAGGACCTGGACGCGGCCCTGAAGGCCCTGAAGCCGGCGCTCGCCGAATACGCCAAGGCCGGCGCCGCGGAGATCGAGCAAACCGACCGCGCCGTGGCCACCCACCTGGGTTACAGCGGGCGCGCCAGCGACGCGGGCTCGCCCGTGGCGGTGCGCTACATCGTGCAGGTGGACCGCACGGACGACGACCCGGCCTTCTTCGCCACCGCCGCCGCCGGGCTCGCCCTGATGCAGGCCGCCCCCGGACAGGTGGTCGCCATCAACATCGTCTCGCCGGAGGACCACCCGATCGCGCGCACCCACTTCGCGGCGCAGATGAAGATGCTGGACTTCCTGTACCAACGCTTCGGGCACCCGAATTTGGCACTTCATGCCGGCGAGCTGACACCCGCCTGTTCGCCGTTGGGCCCGCTGCAGTCCCACATCCGGCAGTCCGTCGTGCAGGGCCACGCCCTGCGCATCGGCCACGGCGTGGCGGTGGCCTGGGACCCGGACGCCGCGGGCCTGCTCGCGGAGCTGAAGCGGCGCCACGTGGCCGTGGAGATCTGCCTGACCAGCAACGACGCGATCCTGGGCGTGAGCGGCGCCCGCCACCCCGTGAGCCTGTACCGCCGTGCCGGCGTGCCGTATACGATCGCCACCGACGACGAGGGCGTGAGCCGCAGCAACCTCACGCTCGAGTACGCGAAGCTGGTGCGCACGATCCACCCCGCGTACACGGAGTTGAAAGATGTCGCGCGCAACGGCCTGGAATACGCCTTCCTGGCCGGCGAGAGCCTCTACGTCGACCACGATCCGCGCCGCCTGCGCCCCGGGTTCGCGGGCGTCCGCAACGCCGCGTGGCAGCCCTCTCCTGCGGCCACCCGCCGCATACAGGCGTCGCCCAAGTTGTTGCAAGAGGTGCGGTTGGAACGCGACTTCGTGGCGTTCGAACGTTGAAAAGAAATTAACGCCCAATTAACTAGGTCTAAAGAATGCTCGGGCGGCGCGGCCCCGATAACCCGGTATGAGCATCGAATCCAAGGCCGCTTCGGCCGCCACGCATGACGTCATGGGCACCATCGGCGAGAAGCTGGGTGGGGCCTGGAAGTTCCTCAAGGAACTGGCCCAGGGCAACTGGGTCACCCAGGAGACCTGGCGCGCCAAGAGCGGCGTGACCAAGAAGGTCTTCGCCAATGGCGTGACCGTGATCGAGCGGCCGGGCAAGAAGGCGCTGGCCGCCGTGCCCAAGGAATGGCTGGAGGACTCCGGCGCCGGCCACCTGCAACTCAAGCAGATCCTGCAAGGCTCGTGGGTCACCTCGGAAGCGACCCACTTCCCGACCGGCGAGACAAAGAAGACCTTCGCGAACGGCGTGGAAGCCGTGTTGAAGCCGGGCCGGAAGCCGATCGTGACCGTGCCCAAGACCTGGCTGACGAACATCGGCCGGTAAGACGATTTTTCAGGCGGTCTCGCGGGGGGTTCCCGCGGGACCGCTTTTTGTTGCGTCCCTAGCCCGGCTCGCAGGTCCGGGTCGGAACGGGCGGCGGCGAGCCGGACAGGCCGCCGCGGATCATGTCGCCGACGCGATGGCGCAGGCTGGCGTCACAGCTTTGGCCCTCCACGAACTTGAACATCAACCCGGTCAATAGCGCGTTGTGGGCGTAGCGTACGGTCTGGACCTGGTCCGCCACGCCTACGCTGCGCATCACCACGTCGAGGATGCCGAACAGGTCCGGGGTCGCCGCGGAAGCGGCCTTGGCGGCCAGGGCGCGGGGATCGGCCTCGGCGAAGTAGGCGTCCGTGACGAAGGCGTTGAAGTCCGCCGGCTTCTGGATCCGGTTGGGCGCCAAGCCGGCACCCTTGCGGCGCTCCTGCACGGTCTGGAACCAGGGCTGGGCGTCGAAATAGGCCTGATCGTGTTCCGCCGCGCCGGCGCGGCAGCGCGCGAAGGCGGCAAGCATGGCCGGGAAGTAGGGCGTGGGCGGGCCGGAGCCAACCACGATTTTGATCGCGGCCTCCGCGTCGGCTTGGAGTTCCAATTCGCGCACCATCAGGTCCGCGACGCGCTGGGCCAGGGGCTGCACCTGTTCCGGCGGTAGGCCCGGCAGGTGGGCCGAGGAGGCGTTGGCGTGCATGGCGGTGACCATGTCCGCGAGCGGCGCGGAGAATGTCTTGGGCAAGTCCGGGAACTCGCCCAGCAAGTCCTGGGTCACGCCCGCCACCTCCTCGTCCTTGGCCACCAGGATCCGCTCCAGGCGCCGCACGAACGAGGTGCGGATCAGGGCCGTCAGGGCCGTGGAGTCCTCGTCCAGGTCGGCGCCCGCACGGGCCGGCGTGACCAGGGCGACGTGGAAGCGCGGGTCCTGGCTCTGGGGCTGCACATGCGCGACCACCAGCACGTTGCCGGTCTCACCGCTCGGCGGGAAGAGCTCGAAGCGGCCCTGCAGATCGGTGTAGACGGTGTAGACCGCCTTGCCGTCCAGGTCCACGCCAACCGGGATCTCCTGGTGGGTGGCGAGGGAGAACAGGCCGACCGGCATCCCCGCCACCGGCACTTGCGCGGCGGCTGCCGCGAGCAGGCTGCGCTGCGCCGGCCGAGCGGCCAGCGCCGATCCGGTGCCCGAGATGACGGCAGACCCGGTGCCCGAGATGAAGGCGGACCCGTTGCCCGAGATGACGGCGGACCCGTTGCCCGAAATCACGGCGGACCCGTTGCCCGAGATGATGCCTCCGCCATTGGTGCTGATGATGTTGCCACCGCCCTGGGCCACGATGTTGCCACCGCCCTGGGCCACGATGTTGCCGCCGCCTTGCGCCACGATCGCGCTGCCGTTGCCGCTGATGATGTTGCCGCCGCCTTGGGCGACGATGCCGCCGCCGTTGGTGCTGATGATCGCGCTGCCATTGCCCGAGATCACCGCCGAACCGTTGCCCGAGATGATCCCGCCGCCATTCGTGCTGATGATCCCGCCGCCGTTCGTGCTGATGATCGTGCCGCCGCCAGCGGCCACGACCTGGGCTCCGCTCGCCCCGACGAGGTTGCCGCCGCCCTGCGCCACGATGTAGGCGCCATCCAGCTTCACGCTTCCCGCCAGGGTCGCATACGACTCGCGCGGCTTCTGCAGCAGCCGCGGGGCCGGCAGAGCGCTGGCGACGGGGCTCGCAGCCAAGGCCTTGGGCGACCGGACGACGGGCGTGGGGCTGGTGCGTGGCTGGCACGCCGTCGTGGCGATCGCCACCACCAGGGACCAAGCAAGGGCGCGCTGCATCGGTCACCTCTTCCCTTGGCCTCGTACCCCGCCACCGAACGCCACTATCTTAACGAGCCGACAATCCCGCCTTAGCGTGATCACAACCCCGAAGACACGTGCCGAACACGATAACGTTCCCATGCAGAACGCCGTTTCCAACAGCATGCCGCTCCCGCTCGCCAGGCAGATCGCCTGCATCGTGCAGAACACGTGCGCCGGCCCGGTCACCCCGGTCAGCCCGGCCACGCCCGTGCCGAAGGGCGACTTCGACAAGCTGCTGAAGCAGGCCGTCCTGCTGGAGGCCGCCGGCTACGGCTCGCGCGATGCCGCCATCAATGGGTTCTTCCAGGCGCTGCACGCCAGCACCACCTTCGATCAGGCCAGCCAGATCCTGCAGGCGCTGCCCGCCCATGGCTTCGCCTACCGCGACATCAGCTACGCCGCCCTGTCCTCCGCCACCCGCCGCGCGGAAACGCGCGAGCAAGCCCTGACGGTGGCCGGCGCGGCCCTGGCCAAGGGCCATGCGTACGACAACTGGGCCGTCGGCGCCCTGGACCGCGCGCTCGCGATGAGCACCAAGCCCGCGGAGTTCATGGAAATCGCCAACCTGGCCAAGGACAACGAGCACCTGGGGCACTTCCGGGCCGTCCAGGAGCGCGCGGCCGCCAAGCTGCGCTAGGCGCGCTCCAGCAACACGATGCCGCTCATGCGGCGCAGCTCTTGCTTCTTGGGCTCGGGCGCCAGCCAGACGAACACGTCCCAGAGCCAGCTGAACGGCATCTCCCGCTGGTACTGCCGCCCCAGATCCACGAACGAGGCGAACGAGACCTCGTGCCAGCCCAGCTTGCCGAAGAAGTCGCCGCGGGCCGGTAGGGCCCACTGCATGCGGGCCTGGCCCTTTTTCAAGGCCGTGTTGTAGGTGCGCGCCATGTACTTCAACGCGTCCTCGCCCATGACGTCGGCCGCCCAGAAGTCGAAGGCAGGCACGGCGGCCAGGTCCTGCGCCAGGCCCGTCACGGCCTCGGCAGGCAGGTAGACCAGCAAGCCTTCCGTGAGCACGAAGGCGGATTTCACCTCCGCGCCCAGGCGCGTGAACAGCGCCCGGCGGGCCTCGACGTCGGCAAGGTCGAGCGCGACGGCCTCGTAGCGGCAGCGCGGGGTCTCGCCCGCCAGCTTCTCCTGCTTGTAGGCCAGCAACGGCGGCAAGTCCACCTCCACCCAGCGCAGATCGGGCGGCAGCTCCAGCCGGAAGGGCCGCGAATCCAGGCCGGCCGCCAGGCTGATCACGGCGTCCACGCGCTCGCGGGAGATGGCCTCCAAAATCAGGTCGTCGATCACGCGCGTGCGCAGGGCCATGACGGCCTCCATGCCGCTGCCCGGCAGGCTGCGCGCCAACTCCGCCCCGCGCTCGCCGGCCAACCGGCGCGCGAAGGGGTCGCGCACGATCGCGTCGGGGCGATCGCCCTCGCGGGCGCGGTACTCCGCCACCCACAGCGCGGTGTCGGAGATGTTCTGGATCTGCATGGGGGGGATTATACGGGCTTTCGCTCGCGTGGCAACACCGCCGCCGCCACCCCTGCGCCGAGCACCGCCAGCCCCGCCGCAAGCCCCATAGACGCCCGGAAACCCGCCACGAAGGCACCAACCAACACCTCACGCGGGGCCGGCACGCTCATCCCCAAGAGCTCGGACGCATGCGCCAACACCTCCGGCGAGGCCCCATGCCGCCCCAGCTCGAAGCGGAAGACGGCCAGCAACACGGCGCCGAACAGCGCGATGGCCAGCAACCCTGCCAACCGCGCCACCGCGTTGTTCACGCCGGAAGCCAACCCGGCCTGCCCTTCGGGAACGGCATTCATGACCGTGGTCGTCAGCGGCGCCACCGTCACGCTCATGCCGGCCGCCAATACCAGGATCCCAGGGAAGAACGTCAGCCAGTAGCTGCCGCCCACGCCAGGCGCGGCCAGTAGCCCGAAGCCGGCCCCCGCGAGCAGCGGGCCCAGGATCAGGGGCAGCCGTGGCCCCGTGCGGTCCACCAGCCCGCCCGCCCAGCCGGAGCAGGCCCACATCACGCCCACCATCGGCAGCATCGCCAGCCCCGCCGCCGTCTGCGAATACCCTTGGACCTGGACAAGATCGAAAGGCAGCAAGAACAACATCCCACCCAACGCCCCGTACAACAGCAACGTCAGCCCGTTCACGCCCGAGAACGTGGCCGATTTGAAGATCCCCAACGGCAACAACGGCGAGCCCGCCCGGGCCTCCCAAGCCAAGAACGCACCGGAAACAACCAACCCTAAAACAAGCCCAAGCCACTGGCTCTCCAGCATGCCGTACGTCAGCAGCCCGAGCCCCAACACGGCCAGCACCGCTCCCGGGTAGTCCAGGTGCCGAGGCGCATGCTCGTCCCGGCTCTCGGCCATATGCTTCAGGCTTACCGCCACCACGCCGGCCGCCAAGGGCAAGTTCAGCAAGAAGATCCAGCGCCAGGACGCGTACTGGGCCAGCAAGCCGCCCGCCACCTGGCCCACGGCGGAGGCGATCGCCGTCCAGCCGGACCAGGTCCCGATCGCCTTGCCGCGCTCCGCTTCCGGGAAGGTGGCCGTCAGGATCGCGAGGCTGCTGGGCATCAGGATGGCGCCCGCCACGCCCTGGCAGACGCGCGCCACCGCCAACACCAGCGCGTTGGGCGCGAGCGCGCAGGCCAGCGAGGTGGCCGCGAAGAGCACGGTGCCGGCCAGGAAGACGCGCCGGCGGCCGAGGCGATCGCCCAGCGCGCCGCCCAGCAGCAGCAGCGCGGAGAGCGAGAGCAGGTAGCCTTCCACCACCCACTGCATGGTGCGAAGGTCGCCGTGCAGCCCGGCTTGCATGGTCGGCAAGGCCGTGTTCACGGCGGTGCCGTCGATGATCGTCATGCCCGAGCCGAGGATCACAGCCACGAGCACCCACTGCCGGGCGTCCATGGGCCCAGCATGCCCCGCCGCCAGGAAATTTGCAATTGTCCCTGGACTGGACATTAACTCTGAGTTAAGATGGGTTAACCATGAGACAACCTTTGCTCATCTTGGTCCTGACGGCCTCCTTGCTCGGGTGCGGCAAGCAAGGCGGCAGCGAGGCGCCCATCCCCACGGCGCCGTTGCCCACGCCCGCGGCCACGCCGGCCGTTCCGGACGCCAACGCCAAGGCGGAGGGCGCCAGGCTGCAGGCCACGCTCAAGCGGGCCTACGACGGCTGCACGGGCGTGGAGGCGGAGGTCAAGAGCTTCTCCGAAGGCCACTTCAAGGCCGGCAAGGTGGTGTCGGAGCTGCGCCACGCCACCTACCGCTCGCACCTGATCTGGGGCAAGCCGCTCAAGATCCGGGCGGAGGTGCTGGACACGGACAACTTCCTGGTGGGCGGCGCGCGCATGGCCACCACCGACTGCAAGCGCGTGAAGGTGCGCGGCGCCGGCATCCTGGGCATCCTGCCGATCACGCTGGACGCCACCGACGACCTGCTCGCCAGCAACCGCAACCACCGCTTCACGGCCATGTTGCCCTCGCCCCTGATCGGCCACCTGCTGGCCGGCACCTGGACCGCGCTGCCGGGCAGCGATCCCCATCTCGCCAAGGCCTCGCTGGTGCTGCCGACCCACTTCGACAAGGAGATCGACCGCGAGGAGCTGATCATGGATGCGACGGACGGCAAGCTGATCCGCGTGACGATGTACGCCAAGGGCCGCCCGGTGGTGGACTACAGCTTCACCACCTTCAAGTGGAACCCCAAGACCACTGCCGACACCTTCGCGATCTAAAGCTTGATCTGGCGGATGCGGTGGGTGCCGGTCTCCGAGACGTAGGCGTTGCCCTGGCCGTCCGCCACCATGAAGAAGAAGGCGCTGAAGCGGGCGGCGGCACCCTTGCCGTCCAGATCCAGCTCGGGCAACGCCTGCCCGTTCGGACCGGCCGCCGTCCAGACCACGGCGCCCCGGCCGCCGGCATCCATGCGCAGCCTACGCAGCCGGAACCCGATGCCTTCGCCGACCACCACGTCGCCGCCGGGCAGCGCCGCCATGGCGATGGGGGCCGCCAGCGTGGCCTCCAGCCAATAGCCGTCGAGCTCGCCGAAGTCGCCGCCGCCGGCCACCACGCGTAAGACGCCGTCGGGGCCCAGGCGCCGGACCCAACGGCCGTCCGTCAGCCACAGGGCGCCCGCCGCGTCGTAGGCCAGGCCGGCCGGCGTGGTCAGCGCCACGCTGGTGGGCGGGCCGTCGTAGCCGTAGGTCGTGGAGTTGGTGATCGGCTTGCCGTCGCTGGGGATGCCGGCGACGAGGGAGACGTCGTAGGCGCCGGAATGCAGGTCGACCTTGCACACCACGCGCGCCTGGAGGTCCGTGAGCGCCAGGTTGCCCTGGGGATCGACCGCCATGTAGGTCGGCTCCGTGAAGCGCGCCTGGGCGCCCGGGCCGGTGGCGTGGCCACCTTCGCCCAGCTTGCCGGCCACGGTCGTGACCGGGTGCGCGGGGTCGGCCAGGTCCAGGACGCGCAGCACGCCGCCGGGCAGGTACTTGCCCTCCCCGTCGCGGGCCGTCTCCGTGATGAACAGGCGCGTGCCCACGACCTGCAGGCCGCGGATGCCATGGAACTTGGCCGTCGCGGCGGGCCCGTCCTCCGTCTTGAAGAGGTTGGGCTTGCCCGCCAGGGTCGAGACCGCATGGCCGGGATCGGCCAGGTCCACCACGCGGATCACGCCGTCGCTCTCGGCCACGTAGAGGTGCTGCTTGTCGTCCAGCGCCACGGCCAGCGGGCCGAAGAAGGCTGCTTGCTTGCCCGGTCCATCCAGCAGCTTCGGCTCGCCCGTGCCCGCCAGCGTCGTCACCTCGCCGTCGTCCGAACCGGGCACGGGCAGGGGCGGCTCGGGAAGCGGCGCTGCCTCCGGCGTCGCAGGAGGCGTGGGCTCTTGCTTCACGGCGTCCACCGACGCCGAGAACGACGGGCCCACCGTCTCGCCCAGGCCCGCGATCACGATGGCCATCGCCACCTGCAGGCCGTGCATCGTGCCGGTACGCGGCACGCGCGCGAGGCCGGGGGCCAGGCGCCGGATCACCGCGTCCGGCAGCGCGCGCCGGGTGGTCGCGGGCACGCGCAGCAGGAAGTCTACCAGCGCGTAGTCCTCCAGCGGCTTGCGGTAGGTCAGCTCCGGCGCGGAGAGCGTGAGGCCCCACTGCGAGAAGCGCCGCTGGCGGTTGATCAAGTTGAACGTCATCAGCCGGTCCTCCGGCGAGGCCGCCTTGATGCGGGCGAGCTGCGAGGCCACGCCCTGCCCCAGCGTGCGGCCCATCGCGCGCGCCAGCTCCGGCGCCAGGACCTCCTGGGCCATGGCGGGCGTGATCACGTTCCAGGCGTAGGCCAGCAGCCGGCGGGCCAGCTCCTCGTCGGAGCCCACGCTCACCAGCGGCCGCCGGCCTTCCAGCGCGCGCCGCCCCATCAGCTGCCAGGCCGGCCCGCTCGCGGCCAGCACGTTCTCCGCGTAGTCCAACCGCGCGAACTCCGCGGCGCCGCCGCACAGCACCACCGGCGCCAGCGCGCGCACCTCCGCCACGCCATCCAGGTTGTGGGCGTGGAACAGGCTGCTCATGCCCTCGCCGCGCGCGATCACGTGCGGGGCGAAGTGGGCCAGGAAGTCCGGGCGCAGCGGGATGGGCTCGTGCACCACGCCCGCGGCCGCCGCGGCCTGGGCGGCGAAGCGCATGTCGTCGGAGCCGGCTTGTCCAAACGTGAAGGTGGCCAGCCCGGCGTCCGCGGCCAGGGCCAGCAACAGCCGCGAGTCGGTGCCGCCGCTCAGGGAGAGCACGCAGCGGCCTTCCAGGCGGCGCACCACGGCGGCCCGGTAGCGCTCCGTGGCGGCCTCCACGTAGTCCTCCACGCGCGGCCGCGCCTCCTTGGCGCCGCTGTAGCGCGGCGTCCAGTACACGTGCCAGCGCGTGCCGCGTGGGGTGGCGGCCAGGAAGGTGCCGCCGGGGAAGGCGCGCACCCCCTCGAAGAAGGTGCGGTCCGCCAGCGGGTGCTCCAACGCCAGGAACTCCGCCACGCCCTGCCAACAGACCGGCGGGCGCGTGTCCAGGCCGGCCAGCACGCCGCGCACGTCCGGGGCCACCACCAGGCGGTCGTCGTGGAGGGCGTAGAAGTGCGGCCGGCTGGCGTGGCGATCGCCCCCCAGGTACGCCACCCCGGCCCGCCCGTCCCAGATCACGAAGAAATAGGCCCCCTCCAGCTTGGCAACGCCCTCCAGCCCATCGAGCATGTAGGTCGCCACCAGCAGGTCGGCGGGCCCCCGGCCGGTCGGCTCCGCGCCGCGGCGGCGGACGGCCACCAGGCCTTCCGCCAGATCCACCAGCTCCCCGTCCACCAGGGCCGTGATCTGGCCGTCCGGGCTGGTGGCGGGACCCTTGGCGCCCACGCGCAGCCCGTTGCTCACCCAGGCGGCGGCGAGGCGGCCCTCGGGCTCGCGCCAGACGGCGGTCACGCTGGCGGCGGTCGCCAGCTGGGCGGCCTGGCGCCCCGCCAAGTCCGCGCGGCGGTGGAAGTCAACCAGGGCGTACAATCCGGGCATGCGGGCCTCCTTGACGAGACCACGTTACCAGGACAAGGCCGCGGCGCCCTCGACGACTTGTCTAAGAAAGATCGCCAGCTTCGAAACCGAAATGACACATACCTCGTGGAGAATGAAGCTATGGTGCCCCGCTCCCTGCTTACCCTCGCCTGTGCTGGCGGCTTGCTCGCCGCCTGCAGCGCGCCCCCGACCTCCCCCGACGGCTTCCTGCCCGGGTTCGCGGGCTCCCTCGGCAACGGCGGACCCGCCAACGTGCAGCTGCTGGCGGGCGCCCAAAGCGATCTGACGGTGGCGCTCTCGCCGCAGCGCCCGGCCCTGTTGGCGCTCTCCACCCACCAGGAGCGCTCGGCCGACGTGCGCATGGTCTTCAGCGTGGACGGCGGCCTCTCGCCCGTGGCGACCGCGCCGCAGCTCGGCGGGCCCGGCCAGTTCGGCGGCCCCGGGCCGGGCCCCGGCCGGCCCCGCGGCTTCGAGGCCAGGCTGCGCGGCTGGGACCGCGCGCTGACGCTGCGCCACGGCTACCAACTGGCCTCCGCCAACGAGGAGAAGGTGGGCGACACCGCCAAGTTCTGGGTGATCGCCACGGCCGATGATCGGGGCGACCCCGTGGACCGCCAGGTAGACGGCCGCGTGATCTACGCCGGCGAGCACTGCGTGGTTATGCTGGACGGGCGCTCCGGCAGCAAGGAAGAATCGCGTGGCCTCGAGATGGGCCAGGCCTTCGACCGGCAGATCTACCAGACCGACACCCAGCTCTTCGGGGAGCCCGCCGGGCCGGCCGCGGGCAAGACCACGCTGCTGATCACGCAAGAGGTGGGCAACCACGGGCGCGACACCACGATCGGCTACTTCACCGTGCGCGACCTCGTGCCGCCCTCGGCCGAAGGCGGCGACGCGCACGGCAACTCGCGCGCCATGCTCTACATCTCCTCCAGCGTGGTCTCGCGCGGGCGCCCGGCGGACTACCTGGGCACGCTGGCCCATGAGTTCCAGCACCTCATCAACGCCAGCCGCAAGCTCCAGGGCACCACGCCGCACCAGGAGGACGTCTGGCTCGACGAGGGCCTGGCGATGTACGCCATGCAGGCCAACGGCTACGGCCTGGGCGCGGAGGCGGGCGTGCTCTTCGACCACGTCCAGGCCTACCTGCGCTCGCCGGACCAGTACTCCTTGACCGACTGGGACAACGACCCCGACGGCAGCGCCTACGGCGCGGTCTACCTCTTCGTGACCTACCTGGCGGACCGCTTCGGCGCCGACATGCTCAAGGAGCTGGTGAGCGCGGGCGAGGTCGGCACCGCCAACGTCCAGGCGCGGCTGGCGACGCGCGGCGCGAACCTCGCGGACGTGTTCCAGGACTGGGTGGGCGCCAACCTGATCGACGGCACGGGCATGAGCAGCGACCCGCGCTACGACTACAAGAGCATCGACCTCACGGGCAGCTACGGCCGCAAGCGCCTGCGCGGCGTCTCCGTGTCGCCCTTGCGCGCGCCCAATGCCGGGCACCTGGCGATGCTGCCCTACAGCGCCACCTACCTGCTCTTGCAGGGCCAGCAAGACGCCACCTACCACCTGAACCTGGGCGGCGCGGACGTGCAGGGCTTCCTGATCACCCCCCGCTAACAGGTCGGGTTCATTTCCGTGCGCGGCAAGCTGAACCAGAAGGTGCTGCCCGCGCCCGGCACGCTCTCCACGCCCATTTGCCCGCCGTGCGCCTCCACCAGCGCCTTGGCGATCGAGAGCCCCAGCCCCGCGCCGCCCTGGGCCCGCGTGGTGGTCGGTTCCACCTGGTAGAACCGCTCGAAGATTCGCTGCACGTGCTCCGGCGCGATGCCGATGCCGTGGTCCGTCACGCGCACGCGGACCTCGCGCGGGTTGGCTTCGACCGCGATGCGCACCTGGCTGCCGTCCGGCGAGAACTTCATGGCGTTCGTCAGCAAATTAATCAGCACCTGGCCCAGGCGCGGGAGGTCCGCGCACAGCACCACGGGGTCCGGTGGCAGCTCCAGCTCCAGCTTCAGCTGCTGCTGGCTGGCCTGCGGGGCGATCACCTCCAGCGCCTCGCGGACCTTTTCGCACAGATCGCCTTCTTGGGGCATGAGCCGGAAGGTGCCGGCCTCCAGCCGCGCGAAGTCCAGCAGGTCGTCCACCAGGCTCGCCAGCCGGCGGGCGCCCGTCTGGATCTCCTGCACGAAGTCCTGTTGCCGCTCCGTGAGCGTGCCGCCCACGTCGTCTTCCAGGAACTCCGCGAAGCCCACGATCGCGCTCAGCGGCGTCCGCAGCTCGTGCGAGACCAGGCCGAAGAAGTTGCTGCGCAGCTTGTCCAGGCTCTTGAGGTGGCGGTTGGCCTCCTCCAGCTCCGCTTCGGCCGCCTTGCGCCGGGTGATGTCGGTCTGCACGCCGACGAAGTGGGTCACGCGGCCCCCGTCGTCGCGGATCGGCGCGATCACCAGCTCGTTCCAGAACATGGTGCCGTCCTTGCGGTAGTTGCGCAGCTCCGCGTAGCCGTCGCGCTGCTCGCGCAGGGCCGTGCGGATGTTCTCCAAGCCGGGTTGGTCGCGGTCCTGGCCTTGCAGGAAGCGGCAGTTCTTGCCCAGGACCTCGGCGGCCGGGTAGCCCGTCAGGCGCTCGAACGCGCGGTTCACGTAGATGATCGGGTGGCCCTGCTGGCCGGCGTCCGTGATCATGATGCCGGAGGCGCTCGCGTCGATGGCGCGCTCGCGCAGGCGCAGGTCGGCTTGGAGGTCTTCCAGCTCGTGCTCGAGGTCCAACGTGAGCCGGACGATCTCCACCTCCACGCGGTCGGTGCGCACGTTGAGCCGCTCGCGCTCTTCGTGCATGCGCGCGAGCTCGCCCAGCAGCTCCTCCGGACTACGCCCGGACAGGTCGCGGTGCCGTCCCGGCGTCATTGACCCATGCTCCATCCTCCCACAGCGTTCCGCCAATCTTAGCGCCGGCGGACGGTTCGGGCTCGTCGCTTGATGACAGACCTTTTTATCGTTATTGTATCAGAACAGCGGATGGGCGGGAGCAAGCGGCAAGCCGAAATGGAACCGGCTTCCCCGGCCGGGCTCGCTTTCCACGGCGATCGCCCCGCCATGCCCCGCCACGATGGCCTGGCTGATCGCGAGGCCCAGCCCCATCCCGCCGGTCTCGGGGCCCCGCCGGATGAAGCGCTGGAAGATCACCGCGAGGTCTTCCGCCGCGATGCCCACCCCGGTATCCGCGACTTCGACGTGCAGCCAGCCGTCCTCCACCCGCGCCCCCAGCCGCACGGCGCCGCCCGCGGGCGTGAACTTGATCGCGTTGACCAGCAGGTTGGAAAGCACCTGGTGGATGCGCTGGCCGTCCGCGCGCACGGCGGGCAGCGTCGCGGGCACCTCGTCGTGGAGGGTGATCCCCTTTTCGAGGGCCAGCGGCGCCAGCTGCGCCAACGTCTCGCGCGCCAGGGGGGCGAAGGCCAAAGGGACCAGGTCGAGCGAGAACGCGCCGGCGCCGACCTGCGCGAGGTCGATCAGGTCGTCCACCAGCCGCCCCAGCACGCGGGTCACGTCCATCATCTTGGCGAGGTAGCCGCGCTGGGCGGGGGCCAGCGGGCCGCCCAGGTCGCGCAGCAGCACGCCGCCGAAGCCCGTCAGGACATGGATGGGCGTGCGCAGCTCGTGCGAGATCATGCCCAGGAACTCGTCCTTTTGGCGCTCGGAGCGCCGCAAGGCGTCGCGCTGGGCGGTTTCGAAGCGCTCCGCCCCCAGCGCGAAGGTCGCGGCGTGCACCTCGCGCAGGGCCGCGGCGATCGCCACGGCCTCCCCCACATCGGCCGTGAAGCCGGGCAAGAACTCCAACAGCGCCAGCTCCAGCGCGCTGGCGGCCAGCACGGCCTCGCGGCGGGAGGTGGTCGTGGGCGCCGGCGTGAGCTCTCCCACCGGCTGGCCGGCCGCGAGGGGGGCCAGCAGCTCCGCCAGGGCTTGGGCCAGCGCCGCCGGCTCCGCGCCCGCCAGGCCCAGGCGCGCCAGGTGGCGGGCCTGGGCGGCGGCGACCGCGGGCTGTTGCGCGGCCAGGTGACGCGCGAAGGCTTGCAGGCTCACGGCTGGCGCGCGTTGGCCAGCTCGTCCGCCTGCTGTTGCGTCAGCTCGTAAAGTCGGTTGGCGCGCGCGCCGGCGTCGTGGCGCCAGCTCTCCGTGAAGGCCAGCTCCGCGTCGCGGTAGGCCAGCCAGGCCAGCTGCCCGACGGTCGCCAGCTTGCGGCCGGGCGCGTCGATGGAGGCCAGGTAGGCCTGGTAGTTGGTGTTCAGCTGCTTGTCCACGGCCAGCACCTGGTCCTGCACGCCCTCGCCCACCCGGCGCGGCCGCAGGACCTGCGCCAGCACGTCGGCGAAGTCCTGCGTGCGCCGCGTGGTGGCGGCCGTGCGGGTATCCGTGTACACGGTCTTGGCCGCCGTTCCACCCCGGTAGGCGTCCATGCGCACCTCCGCCCAGGCGTCGCGGAACTTGATCCAGCGGATTTGGGCGTTGGCGAGCTTGGCGCGCGCGGGGGCGGGCAGCTTGGGCAGCAGGCGTTGGTAAGCCTGGTTCAGCTGCTTGTCGGCCGCCAAGAAGCGCTGCCCGGCTTCCTGGTCCATTGCGAAGTTGGTCTGCGCGACCACCACCAGGTCCCAGATCATCGCGAGCCCTCTCAACCGGCGCCTTGCAGCGTCACGAGCGCGCTGCCGTCCGGCTTCTGCTGGATATCGTACCGGATCGGCAGGTAGTGCCGCGCCACCCACAGCACGGTCTCGAGGTGCAAGCTCGCCTGCTGCGTGGTCCAGCGGCTTTCGCCTTCGGCCAGGGCCAGCGGCAGCACCAGCTGGTCCGCCAGGTGCTCCTCCGTGGCCGCATCGGTCTTGAACCAGGCCCAGAAGGCGGCCGTGGCCTCCTCCGCGACCTTTTCGATCGGCTTGCCGCGCTGGCCCAGCGCCAGGAAGCCGAAGTGCCCGCGCTGGCAGCTGCCCGCCACCAGCACGGCGGCGCCGCCCTGCTCGCCGGGCCGGGGGCGGTTCTCCAACGTGACGGGGCGGCCCACCCCCTGCAGCTGCGCGCGCATCGCCTTGAGGCCCCGCTCCGCCACGTGCGGCTCCAGCCCGCTGGTGAGGGCGATCGCCGTGATCTGCGTGAGCTTGCCGCGCTCCACCCAGTCGATCGCGGTTGGGCTCCCCGCTGCGAGCGTCAGGCGCAACTCGCCGCCGCCCTTGGGGAAGAAGCCCGCCTTGGGGGTGTCCACCGCGAGGTGCAAACCCAAATCGGCCAGCGCCGGGGCGTAGACGTCCGCCAGGTAGCAGGCGCTGGGCGCGAAGGGCACGTGCGTGCCGCCGTAGATCGTGACCTGGCTGGCCCCTGCCAGCGCGAGCGGCACGGCCACGGTCTGCCCCACCAGCGCGGTGGCGCCGGCGGTGCCGATCGGGAAGCGGTAGGCGCCCGGCTGGACCGCGCGCTTGGGGTGGATTTCCAGGTACTGCGAGCCCACCGCGTCGCCCGCCAGCCCGGCGCCGCACAGCTCCGCCGCCGCGCGCACGCTTGCCAGGTGTTGGGCGGCGAGGCCCGGCTTGGGGCGCCCGGCGCGGATGTTGCGGATGATCGTGGCCCGCCCGGTCAAGGCGGCCAGCGCCACGCTGGTGCGCAGGATCTGGCCGCCCCCTTCGCCGAAGGCGCCGTCGATCTCGACCGTTGCGCTCACTTGGGGAAGGCCAGCTTCGGGTCGTCGAAGGGCGCGCCCACGCCCGGGTCGGCCGGTTGGGCGGTGGGCAGCTCCGAATCCGCGGGCACGATGCCCTTGAGCAGCGGGCCCGCCAGGATGCGCGGCAGGTCGAAGCCCAGGCGGCTGACGTAGAAGTCATGCGCCGCGGGTGGGGTCTGGCCGAAGCTGGCGTTGTCGGCCGGCCAGAACAGCAGCTTGTTGCCGGTGGCCTTGTTGCCCACGGCCACCCAGAAGGCGCCGCGCCCATCCTCCAGCCAGTTCGCGGCCACGCCTATGACCGAGGGCGTCGAGACCTCCGAGGCCTTGTGGATGGTCAGGCCGGAGCGCAGGCTGTAGGCGGTCGTGCCCGCGCCCTGGCCCGGCGTGGCGCGCAGCTCGAGGTGGTTGGCGGACTGCTGCGGGCCGCCCTGGTCGTCGCCGTGCGGGTCGTCCACCACCATGTCGACGGTGGCGCTGCCGCTGGCGCGGTCGAAGCGGGTGGCGACGGCGGTGCGCTTCGGCTCGTCGTCGTTCGACAGGGTGTGGAAGGTGGCCTGGCCGTGGCGGGCGTCCGTCCAGCGGATCGCGATCAGCTGGCGGGCCGGGTCGGCCAGCTTGCCGCGCCAGACGCTCAAGAGCGCGTGGTCGGCCAGCACGTCGACGCGCACCGTCAGGAACTTGCCGGGCTTGTCGTGGTCGTCGAAGACGTAGTCGCGGCCTACCTCCAGCTGTGCGGCTGCCACGGCGGTCAGGATGGCGTCTACCAGGATGCGGGTGACGAAGTAGGGCAGCGCGTCGACCAACAACACCTGGGCGGGCGTGCCCTGGCTGGCGGCCAGCAGGCCGTACTTGTTGGTGCCAAGCAACCCGTCCGGGCCGCCGACGCCGATCGAGGCGGGGAAACCGAAGGGGTTGTCCTTGGCGAAGACCACGCCGCCCTCGTGGATCCCGGAGACCGGGCCGACCAGGCTGGGCGCGGCGGGGGGCGTGGGCTGCGGCGTGGGCACGGTGGCTAGCGCCGGCAACTGGGGCAGCAGCTGGGCGATTTGCGGGGCGGCGGTGGCGACGGGGGCCGCGGTTGGGGCGGTGGTCGGCGTGGCCGTGGCGAAGGGAGCCGGGGCATCCGGGATCTCCGCGGGGCGCGGCGTCGCACTGCCGTTGGCCTGGGCCGTCACGCCGACGGTCGCCCGCGGCGGCACCGGGCCGCTGGGTTGCGCCTGGGGCGCCAACGCCACCGGGGCGCAGGCGCTGCAAGTGACGGCGAGGAGGAGCCAGAAACGCATGTTCGCTTATGTTCCCCAAAAACCACCTTTCCTCCCCCATTTCGGGGGAGGTGGCGGAGCCGGAGGGGGCTGGTGGCGTGCCGTTAGCCGGGCAACACGACCGTGGCGGAGGCGGTGGTCAGCTTGCCGTTCACCAGCGCCGTCAGCGAGTAGACCAGCACGTGGGTGTGCGGGTTGTAGGCCAGGGTCTCGAGCAGGGCGTCGCCGTTGGCCGCCTTCAGCCAGCGCGAGGCCACCACGTTGCCGTCCTTGGTCACGACCGTGCCGCCGATGGCGTTGCCGTTCGCGTCCTTGGCGCCCGCGCCCCAGGCGACGGTGCCGTTGCCGTCCGTCGCCACCCAGCGGCCGGCCTCGCCGCCGTCGGCGCCCTTGACCGCCACCCCGGCGGCCGCCGCACCGTTGGTGCCCTTGGCCGCGCCGGCGACGATCGCGTTGCCGTTGCCGTCCTTGGCGCCGACCACGATGGCCTTGCCGTCCGGGCCCTTGGCCGCGACCACGGCCGCGGCGCCGCCGTTGGGGCCTTGCACCACCTTCACGGCCGTGACCTTGGCGCTGGTCGCCGCCACGTGGCGGGTGGCAAGGGTGTCGGGGACGGTCAGGCCCTGCTTGACCATCTCGCCGGCGATCGCCTGGCGGGCCGCCGAAATCTGCTCGTCGTACTGGTGGTCGTTCGCGTTGGCGGCGAACTCCGTGTCGCGGATCAAGGTGACGGTGGGCTGCGGGGCCTTCACGGTCGTCTTGGCGTGGGGGGCGACGGCGGTGACGGGGACCTTGCCACAGCCCGTCAGCACGGCAGCGGCGAGGGCGACGAGGATGAAACGCTTGGTCATGGAATGGCTCCTTCTCTACTCTCGAAGCGGGTTTGAAGGCCGCTTGAACTTTTCACAAGAGCCTTATGAGCAGAGTAACTAACGGTTAAGTAACCAGGCTCGATTTTTGACTAACGAATCCCCGTTAGTCGCGCTAGGATGAGCCCCTCGCGAAAGGAGGCCAGCCATGCAAACGCTTACACAGCCAGGAGCTGGCGCCGCGATCCGCTAACGATCGCATCGGCGCCGGCTATCGTTAGCCGAGCATCGAAAGGATCGAAAATGGCTGTTGACGTCCGCGTCATCGCTTCCCCGTCCAACTGGATCGAGGGAGAAGCGGTGGCGCAACTCCGCCGTACGGCGCGGCGTTCGCGTCGGAGGGCCGCTTCTACCCGCACCTCGTCGGCACCGACATCGGCTGCGGCATGGCTCTCCGGGCGCGAGGTGGCGCCCACCCCTTCGACGCCGCGCTGGGCAGCTGGGTGGTCTGCGAGGACCGCGCGCTGCTGTACGAGGAGGCCCCGCAGGCCTACAAGGACATCGACGTGGTCGTCGGCGACCTGGTGGACGCGGGGAGGCCGGTCATGACCCCGGAAGCCGCGCTTCGCGCTAGAATGACGGACCGGAAAGGAGCCGTCCCGATGACCCTAGACCCCCTGGAAACCGCCGCCCAGGCCGGCGACGCCGACGCCCAGCTTGCCCTGGGCAGCGCC
Source organism: Cyanobacteria bacterium RYN_339 (assembly GCA_028287685.1). GTDB lineage: Bacteria > Cyanobacteriota > Sericytochromatia > S15B-MN24 > JAQBPE01 > JAQBPE01. The sequence continues at coordinate 28,015 of JAQBPE010000502.1, forward strand.
TACATGAGGGGCCAGGGCGTGGCCAAAGACGCCGCGGTTGCGGCCCGCTGGTTCCGTGCGGCCGCGGACCAGGGCCTGGCGAATGCCCAATACAACGTGGGGCTTTGCTACGACCACGGCGCGGGCGTGGCGGAGGACTTCGCCGAAGCCGCCACCTGGTATGCGCGCGCGGCCGAACAGGGCCACCCGGGCGGGCTGGTCAACCTGGGCGTCTGCTACCAGACCGGGGCGGGCGTGGCGCAAGACACCAGCCGCGCCGCGGGCTGCTACAAGGCCGCGGCGGACCAGGGCTATCCCAACGCCGAGTACAACTTGGGGGTGTGCTACATGCAGGGCATCGGCGTGACCCAGAACGTGGAAGTCGCCGTCGAGTGGATCACGCGCGCGGCGGAGCAGGGCTACCCGCAGGCGGTGGCGGCGCTGAAGGACATCGTAGAGGCGACTTAGCAGAGTCCGGCTGGTAGGCACAAAGAGCGCCGGTCGGTCGGCAGGGGGTCGCCTGTGTCCGGGCAACTCGTCGTGAAACGAACTTGGAAAACCTGGCAAATCCGGAAATTTTGCGCCGATCGTTTCCGGAATTGCCGTGATTTCCAACTTCAAATCAGAGACGTGGCCATCCCCTTTGGGGGACGACCACGTCTTTTCAGAACCTTTTTATAGGGCTTCCAGGAATTGAAACAGCTCGGGTCGCGAAGGAACGCGATCGAGCTGGCAATGGTAAGGCCTAACTGGCGCCGTTCGTGCGCTAAGGTCGCATCCACCGCGTTGCGATCGCGACTTCGCCAAGGTCCAGCGCGCTTGCGATCTTCAGCAAGGTGGCCCGCCGGGGCATGGCGGCCGATCCGAAGAAGCGCGACAGCGACGGTTGGGGGATACCCGTCAGCTCGGCGAGTCGGCCGATCCCACCGCGGGCCTCTACTTCGAGCCGCAAGCTGTCCTTGAACGACCGGATGTTGCAAGCGACCGCATCGAGATCGTCCAGGCGAATGACTGGTCCCTCCGTCCTTCCGGGCTTCGCGCAGTCATCGATCAACTCCTGCAGGTCAGCGACGATTGCTGCTCGCTCGCCGGGCGCTTCCTCTTCACACCACATCAGCACGACGTTTGGTCGATGACGGCTCCTTACTTCGAGGCCCGTGATTTAGAGCCCCAGGTACCCGCGGACCTCGTCGTCAGGCCTGGCCAGGCCCACGCGGTAGTCCAGCACCTTGCGCCGCGCGGCGTTGGGGAAGTAGGTCAGCTGGACCAGGGTGCCGAACCGGTCGCTGGCCTCCAGCGCCGTGATCACGAAGCCCGCCTGCAGCTTGGGAATGATCACGGCGTTGTTGGTGGCCGTATGGCGGCTGTAGATCCGCTGGAACCCGAGCGGCACCAAGATCTCCAGGGAGGCCGCGATCAGCGCCTTGTACAGCCCCTTGCGCTGGTGCGCCGGCAGCACCGCGGAGTTGACCATGTAATAGGTGTCGGCCGACTCCTGCACCCCGCGGCTCCAGCCGGCCACCTCGTTCCCCAGGAACACGCCCAGCCGCAGCTCGAAGGGCTCGCCCATGCGCGTGCCCAGCGCCTGGATGCGTGCCAGGTCGTCCGGCGACAACGCGTCGCGGTAGCGGAAGACCTGGGCGGCATCCTTGAAGGCTGCCTCGCCGTGCTGCGCCCAGATCGCCTGGTTCTCTTCGGCGTCGAGGACGCGCAGGGTGTAGCCGTGTGCCAGTTGCTTCATTCCGCCCCGCGCCCGTCCAAGTAGGCCAGCAGCGGCTCCTGCCAATCCTGCAACTGCTTGTACGCCACCGAGTCCGGCGTCTTGCTGCGCACCGCCGACGCCAGCGCGCGGGCCATGGCCGGGTCCGCCACGGCCTCTTCCAGCGGCACGATGTGCAGCCGGATCGTGAAGAGGGCGCCCTCGGCGGCGGGGAAGCCGTGCGTCACCTGGCGCTCCACGCGCAGCCAGGCGGAGCGGCCCACGGCCTCGACCGAGGGGATGGGGCCGCGCGCCGGCAGGGCGTCGAGGTGCTCGTCGAGCGCCGACGAGCGGGGCAAGGTCCAAGTGAAGCGCTCCCAGGGGCCTTTGTCGACCATCATGCCGACGATGCTGGGCGCCGCCTTCAACAGGGCGTCCACGCCCGGCACCGGGCGGTGCACCTCCACGAACGAGCGGTCGATCTTGTCTTCCGGGCGCCAGTGGCTGGGGAAGCTGACGTGCAGCGCGACCGTGCGGTCGCTGTCGCCCTCGCGCGCCAACAGCGCCCAGTCCTCCTGGGTCTGCAAGGCCAGGGCCTCGATCGCCGCCATGCCCACGTATTCCGGATCGGAGGCCTCGATCACGCAGGCGGTTTCGGGATCGAAGCGCAACCGCAGCCCCAACGCGAGGTTCTCCAGCGTGTCGCCGTCGGCGCGGAAGACTTGCGGCGCGTCGGCGGCGAGCGTGGGCAGGGCGAAGGCCAGCAGCGCGCACTCCAGCGCGAGCGAGGGGTTGGCCCGGCGGTAGTAGCGGTCGCGGTGGGCGCGGCGGCTGGCCTGCTTGGCCTGGATGAAGTCGAGGTACTGCTCGTCCACCTGGAAGTGCGGCTCCGCGCCCAGCGGGCGCATGCGGGCGGTGACGGTGTAGCGACCATCGGCGAAGGGCAGGTACAGGCGCGGGCTCATGCCGCTCTTCATACCCCCGAGGCCGGCTCTCACACGCCGTGGTGGCGCCTGGCTAGTCCTGGAACTTGCTAGCGTCGTCTCTTTCTCACCAGTTCCGAGCGCGGTCCACGCCGCTGCGGCGGCGTGCGCTCGGCAAGGAAGGGCTCGCTTGCGTACACCACCGGTAGGCGCGCGAGCGGGCTCCTAGCTATCAAGCCCCAGTCCTTCGCCATGCACTCACCCCGACGTATGAGATCCGGCCTAGATAAAATCTTTGTTAAATAGAGAAAGTATCGACTAGTTATTTACTATATCTATTTCACGGAGGGGTTGAGATGAAGCAAGCGTTGGCATGGTTCGGGCGGGCGAAGCGGGAGCAGGCCGAGGTGCGGCGGATCGCGGGCGCGTACCTGGCCTGGGTGGAAGCTTGCCACCCCTGGTTCTACGACGCGCACGCCGACGTGTTGGCCGCCTTGCGCGATGCCAACACGCACGCCGACCTCGGCGCCCGGATCGCCTACCTCGACCGGTTGGTCGCGCGGGCCGCGTGAGGCAGGCAGGCTCCCGGGGCAAATAGCCCCTCGTGTCCCCGCCGATCCTGCGCCGCAAGCTCCAGCCTCCGCCCGCCTGGCCAGATTTGGTCCGGCGCGAGCGTCTGCTGGCGCGCCTGGACGAGGCCGTGGCGGCCGGGCAGCACGTGGCGCTGGTGGCGGGCTCTGGCTACGGCAAGACGGCGCTGCTGGCCGATTGGGCCCGCGGCCGGGCGGTGGGCTGGCTGACGCTGGACGCGGAAGACGCGGACCTGGACGCCTTCCTGGGCTACATGATCGCCGCCTGCGAGGCCGCGGTGCCGGGCTTCCGCACGGCGGCCAGCGGCATGCTGGGCCACGCTCGCGAGCGCGAGGGGGCACTCGCCGCGCTGGCCGCCTTGATCGCGGACCTCGACGAGCAGGTGGAGGCGCCGGTGGCGTTGGTGCTGGATGACTGGCACCTGCCCGCCTCGCCCTCGCTGGATGCGCTGTTGGGGCGGCTCTTGAGCTACCTGCCCGCGACCGTGCGGGTGCTGCTGGCTACCCGCCAGGCGCCGGAAGTGAAGCTCGCGGAGCTGCGCGCCAAGCGGCAGCTGGTGGTGCTGGAGGAAGCAGAGCTTGCCTTCGACGCGGCGGAGCTCAAGTTGCTGCGGCCGGACGCCACCCTGGCCGCCACCGGCGGCTGGCCGGCCGGCATGGGGCTCGCGCCCGACCAGCTCGATGCCTACCTGGACGAGGTGGTGTTGGCGGAGCTCTCCGCCGACGACCGCGCCGTGCTGGCGCGCCTGGCGCTGGTCGACACCTTCGACCTCGGCTTCGCCCGCGAGGTGCTGGGCGTGGAGCTGGCGCCGGCCGCGCGCGAGGGCTTGCAGCGGCGCCGCTTGCTGCTGCCCGGGCTCGCGGTGTCCCCGCCGGTGCGCCGCAGCCTGCGACGACGCTTCCTGGCGGAAGCCGGGCGGGCCGAGGGCGCGGCCCTGCTGGAGCGCATCGCGACGCGGCAGTGGGAGGACGGGGCGGTATTGACCGCGCTGGCCACCTGGATGGAGGCGGGCGCGGGGGCGATCGCCGCGTCCCAGCTCGCCGGGGTGGCGGAGCGCTGGCTGGACGAGGGGCGCCTGGAGGCGTTGGGGAAGGGGCTGGCGCTGGTCGGCAGCCCGGAGCCCCACCTGGAGCTGGCCAAGGGCGAGCTCTGGCGCCGCTGGGGCGACTTCGACCAAGCCGAGCGCGCGCTGCTCAACGCCGCCCAGGACCCCACGCTCGCCCCGCGCGCCGGGCTGCGGCGCGCGCTCGCGCACGCCAGCCGGGGCGAGATCGAGCGGGCCAAGGGCTTGCTGGACGAGGTACGCGACCACCTCACGGGCCCCGACGCGCTCGACGTGATGAACCTGGAAGGTGGACTGGCGCTGCTCTCCGGCGATGCGGCCGCGGCGATCGCCCACTACGACGCGGCGCTGGCCCTGGCGCGCTCGCGGGGGGCGACGGCCGCGGCGGCGCGGGCGCTGCACAACCTGGGCGTGTGCTACACCCGCCTGGGCGACTACGCCCGCGCGCTCGCCAGCTACGACGCCGGCCTGGCCGCCGGCCCCGCGGACGGCCCGCCCGTGATCTGGATGACGCCGATCAACCGCGCGCTGGCGCTGGCCTATTTGGAACGCCCGGCGGAGGCCGTGGCGGCGGCGACGGCGGCGCTGGACCTGGTGCGGCGCTACCAACTGGCCCGCGAAGAGGGCTACGCGCTGCGCATCCTGGGCTACGCCCACCTGCGCGAGGCCCGGCTGGAGGCCGCGGAGGAGTGCTTCGAGGCCGCGGAGGCGCTGGCCAAGCGCACGGACGACCGGCTGGGCCTGGCCTTCACGCGCAACTTCCAGGCGGAGGCCGCGAGCCTCGCCGGCGACCACGCGGGCGCCCTGGCGCGCCTGGCGGAGGTCGAAGCCGTGCTCGCCGGCCGCGCGGAGCTGGCCGGCCTGCCGGAGTTCGCCCACACCCGCGCCAAGGTGCTGGTGGCCGCCGGACGCCTGACGGAGGCCCGGCCCGTGATCGACGCCCTGCTGGAGCGCGCCCGCAAGGGCGGCTACCGCAAGCTCCAACAAGACGTCGAGGGCCTGCTGGGCGCCGCGCCGGCTCCCCGCCTGCGGGCCACCGGCCCGTTGCCGCCCCTGAATCTGCCCGACCTCGCGATCCGCTGCTTCGGCGGCTTGCGCGTCTGGCGCCTGGGGCAGGAGATGCAGGAGAAGCAGTGGCAGAGCTTCCGCGCCAAGCTGTTGCTGGCCTACTTGCTCCACTCGCCGGAAGGCGCCACCAAGGACCGCCTGATGGAGGTGCTTTTCCCCAACGAGCGCACCACGGAGGCCGCCGTGAACATGACCCTGATGCGCCTGCGCAAGGCGCTGGAGCCCGGGCTCGACAAGGGCCAGCTCTCGCGCTGGGTGCCGCTCAGCGCCGGCAGCTACGTCTTCAACCGCCAGGCCCCGATCCAGCTCGACACCGCGGACTTCGACCGCGCGCTGCGGGCCGCCCGCCAGGCCGAGCCCGTGGAGGAGAAGCGGCTGCTGGACGCCGCGCTGGCCTGCTACCGCGGCCCGTTCCTGCCGGAGTTCGACCAGGACTGGGTCGTGACCCTGCGCCTGCGCTTCCGCGACCGCGCGCTGGCCGCCGCCCGCCGGCGGCTCGAACTGGAGGACGACGCCCTGATCGCGGAGGAGCTGATCCACCGTGCGCTCGAGATCGACCCGCTGGCCGACGAGTTCCACCGCGAGCTGATCTTGCGCTTCATCGAGGCCGAAGAGCCGCAGCGCGCGCGCGAGCACTACCAACTCTGCGAGCGCCGCTACCGCGACGCCTTGGGCACGCCGCCGCCGGCCGATCTGGCGGCATTGCTGGAGGGTTTATGAGCCGGGCTTGGCCGTGGGCTCGACCCACCACCCAACCGAAGCCAGGATCCCCCTGACCAGGCGGCGCGTCTCGAGGCCGGCCGGCTGGTCGACCTTGGCTTCGAGGTTGCACGCCAGCGCGTAGGTGTGGCCCTGGGCCTTGATCGTGCCCACGAACCAGCCGATCTGGCGGCCCGACGGCAGGCGGCCGGAACCGGTCTTGCCCGTCAGCAGGTCCCCCTGGGCATCCTTCCAGCTGGGCAAGACGTGCCGCAACGCCACCAGCGAGGCATGCTTCACCGGCAGCTTGCCGTTCTCCAGCCGCTGCCAGAACGCGAGCTGCTCGTCGGCGGAGACGTGCAAGGTGGGCTGGGTGAAGGCCGTCAGCCAGAAGCTGTCGATCGCCCCGGAGGTGTCCGCGTCGCCGTAGCCGAAGGCCGCGAGCTCGTCGTGCATCGTGGCGCGCCCCAGCTTGGGCGCCAGCAGCTGCGAGACCCAGACCACCGACTCGCTCAGCCAGGTGGTGGTGGTCTGGTCCGCGTTCCAACCCGCGTATTGGTGCGGCTTGCGGTCCCACTTGAAGCGCGACGTCTCGGTGATCAGCCCGTGGTCGAGCGCCATCAAGGCCAGCGGCACCTTGAAGGTGGAGCACGGCACGAAGCGCCGGGCGCAGCGGGCCGGGTTCATCCGCGCCACCACCTCGCCGGTGTGGGCTTCCACCATGGCAAAGCAGGCGTCGTAGGCGACAAGGGGGGCGTAATCGGGTGCGAGCATGCCCGATTGTACCAAACGACCACCGGATCCCGGGGGGACGGGATCCGGTGGTCGGTGTGGGGGAAGGATGGTTAGCGGGAAGCTGTCTTCATGGCCGTGGCGGTGGCGGCCGTGGTGGTCGTGGCCGTCGTGGCGGCGGTGGTGGTCGTCGCCACGGCGGTGGTGGTCGTGGTGGTGGTCTTGATCGAGCCGTCCGCCAGCACCGTCAGGTTCTGCGTGCCCGTGACCGCGCCACCGCGGGAGTTGGTGATGATGGTGGAGACCGTGTAGATACCGGGCTTCTCGGGCGGGGACCAGGTCACGACGCGGCCGGTGTTGGTGCTGAGGATGCCGCCAGTCGAGGCCCAGTTGAACTGCAGGGACTGCTTGCCGGGGTCGTTCGCCACCACCGTGAAGGTGATGGGCTGGCCTTGGGGCACCACGTTGGACGGGTTGGCCGTGAAGCTCTGGATGATCGGGTCGAGCGCGGGCGCCTGCTGCACCGGCACCTGGGGCATCGCCACCACGACCGGCGCGGGCTGCGTGATCACCGTGGTGGTGGTGGTGCGGCCCCGGCCCCGCCAGCCGCTGTCGTAGCCGTCGTCGACGATGATGACGTCGTCGCTGCCGTAGCTGTCGCTGTAGGAGACGTCGGAGTAGCCGTCGTCGATGATGACGGTGTCGCTGGCATGCGAGCGGCTCGGGATGGTCACCGAGGCGATGCCGTCCACGACGCAACCCGGCAGGGCAACGGCGGCGATGAGGGTAGCCATCAGCGGGGCAAGCGACTTGAACTTCACGGGAATCTCCTCCGTCTGAACTGCTTGTTCGGTGGTTGCGAGGGGTAGACGAAGGCACCCGAGAACGGGTTCCCTAAGTTGCACAAATATTTTTCTTGTCGTCGTGCAAACCGATGCCCGGCAAGGAATAATGGGCCCAGCATGCTCGCTTCAACCGATGAAATCTGGCTGCACCGCCGCCCCTACGACCTGGCCTGGTACGGGCTCTTCCCGTTCGTCCAGGTGCTGGCCATGGCCGGCGCCGCCTGCTGCCTGGGCCCGCGCGGCTACATCCCCTTGTACATGGTCAGCTCGATCCTGACGGGCTGGGGCCACAACTGGATCACCTGGCTGATGCTGCTGCCGCAAGACGGCCGCAAGCACTACGAACCGGGCACCTTCTTCTGGCCCTTCGTGATCTCCGTGGCGGCGCTGGTGCCCATCATCCTGACCTACGGCACGCCCGTCTTCGGCTTCGCCGTGATGCTGCACGTGCTGCTGGGCTTCTACCACATCACGCGCCAGCACCAGGGGCTGATGCACGCGTATGACGGGCGCTACATGCAGGCCGGCGGCCCCGCCGAGATCCGCGGCTTCTCGCGCGACGCGCGTTGGCTGCTGGGCACCGCGGCGGTGTTCGCGCTGGTCTGGAAGATGGTGGGCGAGCCGGTGGCGCTCGATCTGGGCGCGCAAGAGCAGCTGGGCACCCACACCCTGGTGCAGCTGCCCTTCCCGCACCTGCCGGTGGCCGTGGCCGCCCTGGTGGCCTTGTTCGGGCTCGCGTTGCTGGCCCGCCTGGCGTGGCAGGCCTACCAACTGCGCCGCACGCTGCCGCTGGGCCACCTGGTGCTCCTGGGCGGCGCGCTGTTCAGCTACGGCGTGGCCACGGCCCTGCCGCCCAGCTGGTTCCTGATCACCTACTCGATCGTCTCGACCACGCACAACGTGCAAAGTTTCTCCTTCTGCTACACGCACCACCACCTGCGCGCGACGGCGGAGCCCTCTGATGGGTTGTTCTCGCGCTTCGCGCGCGAGCGCCGCTGGTGGAAGTGGGGGTTGGTGCCGGTGGGGCTGGCGGTGTCCATGGCCGCGGTGCTGGGCACGATCCCGGCCCAGTGGCAGGTCACCTTGGCCTTCTGGTTCATGGCCGTGCACTACCTGGTCGAGGGCACGATCTGGCGGCGAAAGCACTACCCGGCCATGGGTCGCTTCTCGCGCGGGTTGGTGGTCAGTCCTCCGGGGCAAACAGCGCCGGAAGTGGCAGCTTAAAGCCTGGCAAGAGGCTGCTCGTCAGCACGTCCTTGCCTTCCAGCACCTCGGGATGCGCGAAGCCGCTTGCCGCCTGCCGCAGCACTTGGACGTGCTCGAGCTCCGGTAGCACCAGCCAGTACTCCCCGACGCCGTAGCGCCCATACACCTCGTACTTACGAACCAGGTCCAGGCGAGCATTGCCGGGTGACACCACCTCCACCACCAGCGCCGGCGGACCCGCGATCCAGCATTTGGTGACCTCCGCGGTCCCGCCATGCGCCACGAACAGGACGTCCGGCTGTACCACCACGGGCGGCTTCTCCTGGCGCAGCACGACGTCGACCGGGGCGCCGTAGACCCGGCCGAGCTTGTGCAAATGAACATGGGAATGAAGCGCGGAATGGATCCGGAACTGGATCTGCTGGTGCCATGGGGACGGGGCAGGCGACACGATCAGCTCTCCGTCGATCAGGTTGTAAGAGCCTTCCGGCAACGCCTGATACTCGGCGAAGGTCATGGGACCGGAGCGGTGTTCGAGCGCCATGGGGGAAGTCCTCTTCAGGGGGAGGTCGTGCACCCCCCTATCATATCACCGGAACCGGCGTGGGCAACCGCGATTGACGCCATTCGGCGTGCCGTACATGGCCTTCTATGCTTGCTTCCATCACGATGCTTGCGCGATACATCAAGCCGCGCTAGGATGGCGCGCTTCCCCGACGTGAAAGGAACATCCCCCATGCGTTTCCTGATCAAGGCCATCATCCCCACCGACCGCGGCAACGAGCTGCTCGGCAGCGGTAGGTTCGCGCCCACCATGCAGGCCATCCTGGCCGAGCTGAAGCCCGAGAACGCCTACTTCGCGCTGGAGGACGGTTGCCGCACCGGCTACTTCTTCGTCAACATCGACGACCCGTCGGAGATCCCCGGCAAGTGCGAGCCCCTGTTCATGGCCTTCAACGCCAAGCTGGAAGTTTCGCCCTGCATGGTCCCCGAGGACCTGGGCAAGGCCGGCGCGGACATCGAGCGCGCGGGCAAGGCCTACTTCCGCCAGCCCGCGGGCGTGCACTAGCTCTCAACGCAAAAAGGGGCGGAACCGCTGGGTTCCGCCCCTCTTTCAATCGCTTAGCCGACCGGGAACAGCATCGCGCGGTACTTGGGCATCGGCCACAGCGCATCCGCCACCACGGCCTCGGCCGCGTCGCAGTGAGTGCGCAGCGCCGCCAGCGCCGGCACCAGCACGTCTACCGCGTGCTGCATGCCCTTGGCCACGTCGTGCCCGGCGAAAAGCTCCTCGCGGGATGCCTCCAAGGCCTCGGCGGCCACTTGCAGCAACTCCGCCAGGTCCGCCACGGCGTGCAGGCGCGCCTCCTGGCGGGCCGTGCTGGGCGCGCCGGACTGCTTGAAGGCCAGCAGCGCGTCGCCGGAGTTGGAGGCCTGGGCTTCCAGCGCCGGCAGCACGCGGGTCAGGGCGATGTCGGCCAAGGTGCCGGCCTCGATGTCCAGCGCCTTGAGGTAGCGCTCCGCCAGGATCTCGTGGCGCGCGTCCAGCTCTTCCTGGTCGAACACGCCGTGCGCCAACAGGAACTGGGTGCCGGCCGTGTCGCGCAGGGCGGAGAGCGCCGCGGGGGTGTGCTGCAGCACGGGCAGGCCGCGCTGCTTGGCTTCCGCCACCCACTCCTCCGTGTAGCCGTTGCCCTCGAAGCGCACGGGCCGCGCGGCCTTCACGGCCTCGCGCACGACGTCGGCCACCACCTTGGCGCGATCGCCGCCGGCCTTGAGCCCGGCCTCGATGCGGTCCGACAGCGTCTTGAAGGCGTCCGCCACGGCGGCGTTCAGCACCGTCATCGGCCAGGCGCAGTTCTCGCTGCTGCCCACCGCGCGGAACTCGAACTTGTTGCCCGTGAAGGCGAACGGCGCCGTGCGGTTGCGGTCCGTGGCGTCCAGCTTCACTTGCAGCTGCTTGGTGATCGAAATCGCCTTGCCGATGCGCAGGTCGTAGCCGTCGCCGCGCTCGATCGCGTCGGCCAGGGCGTCGATCGCGTCGCCCAGGTAGGCGGAGATGATCGGCGGCGGCGCTTCGTTGGCGCCCAACCGGTGGTCGTTGCCGGCCGAAGCGACCGTCACGCGCATCAAGGCGGCGTGCTGGTGCACGGCCGTCAGCACGGCGGCCAGGACCGCGGCGAAGCGCGCGCGCTCCTCGGCGGTGTCGCCCGGATCCAGGAGGTTCTCGCCGGCGTCCGTCGACATCGACCAGTTGTTGTGCTTGCCGGAGCCGTTGATGCCCGCGAAGGGCTTCTCGTGCAGCAAACAGGCCAGGCCGTGGCGCTCCGCCACGCGGCGCATCACGTCCATCGCCAGCAGGTTGTGGTCGACGGCCACGCCGACCTCCTCGAAGATGGGCGCCAGCTCGAACTGGCCGGGCGCGACCTCGCAGTGGCGCGTCTTGACCGGCACGCCCAGCGAGTAGAGCTCGTGCTCCAATTCGCCCATGAACGCCAGCACGCGCGCCGGGATCGGGCCGAAGTAGTGGTCTTCCAGCTGCTGGTTGCGCTCGGGCACGCGGCCCAGCAGCGTGCGGCCTGCCATGACCAGGTCCGGGCGCTGCGCCAGGTGCTCGCGGTCGATCAGGAAGTACTCCTGCTCCGTGCCCAGCGTGGCGTCCACCTGCTTGACCTTGTCGGTGCCGGTCAGCAAGTTCAGGAAGCGCGTGCCTTCCTTGGAGAGCGCCGTCAGGGCACGCAGCAAGGGCGTCTTGTGGTCCAGCGCGTGGCCGGTGTAGCTGACGTAGGCGCAGGGCACGGCCAGGGTCGGCGTCAGGCCGTCGCGGCGGATGAACATGGGCGTGGTGGGATCCCAGACCGTGTAGCCGCGCGCCGTGTGGGTGGCACGCAGGCCGCCCGACGGGAACGAGCTGGCGTCCGGCTCCGCCTGCAACAGCAGCGCACCGGGCAGGCGGTCGATGGCCTGGGTGCCGTCCGGGCCATACTTCAGCGACATGAAGGCGTCGTGCTTCTCCGCGGCGATGCCGGTGAGCGGCTGGAACCAGTGGGTGTAGTGGGTCACGCCGTGGTTGCGGGCCCACAGCATCACGACCTCGGCCACCTGGTTCGCCAGCTCCTTGCTCATGGGCACGCCTTCGCGCACGAAGGCGCGGAAGCCCGCGGCCGCCTCGCCTTGCATCCGGGCCTCGATTTGCTGCCAGGTCAGGGCCCAGGCGCCAAAGGCTTCGGCGGGGCTGCCGGCCACGCGCGCGGCGGCCGAGAGGGACATCTCGAGGTTACGGGGGGACGACAACACGGGGTACTCCATCTAGCGTGAAAGGGTTCCGGAGCCAGGGTAACGGATAACGGCTGAAGAAGATCTGAAGACGGCGCTGGAAGGGGTGCCTGAACGTTACGACGTCGGGAGTGTCGGGCACACTGGCATGGAAGGAGCCAGACTTTGGGCAACGAGCACCTCTTCCGGGCCATCGTGGACCACACGACGGATACGATCACGATCAAGGACCTGGCCGGCCGCTTCGTCTACGCCAACCCCGGCGCGCTGGCGCTGGTGGGGGCCGAGCGGGTCGAGGCGATCGTGGGCAAGACCGACGTCGACTTCTTCCCGCCGGAGGCGATCGCCCTGATCGCCCGCACCGACGCGGAGGTGGTGGCGAGCGGCGTGCCGCAGAGCTACGAGATCAGCTTCAACAGCGCGTTCTGGGGCGAGAAGACCCACCTCACCAGCAAGTTCCCCTACTACGACGAAACGGGCGAGATCCAAGGCGTGGTGGCGGTGGTCCGCGACATCACGGAGCTGAAGCGCACGGAGCTGGCCCTGCGCGACAGCGAGGAGCGCTTCCGCAAGCTGGTCGAGGCCACCTTCGACGGCGTCGCCATCCATGACGCGGGCGTGATCATCGAGGCGAACCAGGCCCTGGCCGACATGTTCGGCTATCCGCTCGACGAGCTCGTCGGCCTCGACGGGCCGTCGACCGCCGCGCCGGAGTACCATGCGTTCATCCAGGAGCGCATCAGCACCAACGACACGCGGCCGTACGAGGTGGAGGCGCTGCGCAAGGACGGCACGCGCTTCGCCGTCGAGATCGTCTCGCGCCCCGCCCACTACCACGGCCGCCGCGTGCGCGTCTCCGCCTTCCGCGACATCACGGAGCGCAAGGCGCTCGAAAAGGGCCTGGTGCTTCAGAACGAGCGCCTGCGCGAGCTAGACTTGATGAAGAACAACTTCGTGGGCACGGTCTCCCACGAGCTGCGCACGCCCCTGACCACGATCCGCGGCTACGCGGAGCTGCTGGAGGACGGCGTAGGCGGCGAGCTGTCAGACACCCAGCACGGCTACGTGCAGCAGATCGTGGAGGGCGCGGGCCGCCTGGAGCGCCTGGTGGACGACCTGCTGGACTACGCCCGCATGGAGGCCGGCGCCTTCCGGTTGGAGCCGCGCGAGGTGGATCTGGCGCGCATGGTGGCCGACGTGGGGCTCGCCTTCGAGCCGCAGGCGCGCGAGGGCCTCGTGGTGCTGGAGCTCGCGGTGCCCGCGCTGGCGCCGTTGGAAGCAGACCCGGGGCGCGTGGAACAGGTGTTGGGCAACCTGATCGGCAACGCGCTGAAGTTCACGTCGCCGGGGGGGCGCGTGGCGATCGCCGTGCAAGATGGCGAAGCGGCCGTGCGCATCATGGTGACGGACAACGGCGAGGGTATCGAGGCGCACCACCTGCCGTTGCTGTTCGACCGCTTCTACCAGGTCGACGCCGGCACCACGCGGCGCGTGGGCGGCACGGGGCTGGGGCTTGCCATCAGCCGGGCGCTGGTGGAGGCGCATGGCGGCGAGATCGGGGTGGAGAGCACGCCGGGGGCGGGCAGTTCGTTCTGGTTCACGTTGCCGCGCGGGGCTTGACCCCTCCTAGCCGGGGGTCGCGTTCGCCTTCTGGTCGGCTTCCCAGCGATCCAGGGTGCCTTTCAGCTGGGCGCGCACCTTGGGGTCTTGGATGCCGTCCAGCTTCGCGCGCAGCGCGGCCGTCGCTGCCGGATCGTTGTTCAGGTCCCTGTCGAAGCAATCTTGCTCGAGCAGCCGGGCCTCGTCCATCGTGAGCTTGCTCAGGTCCTGCTTGGCAAGGCCCTCCGGGGTCATGGCGTCGTCCAGCGCCCGGTCGACCGCGCCGGTGTGCTTCCAGTTGTGTTCGTGGGCCGCCAGCTCCTGCGACATGGCCTCGAGCACCGCGACGGGCAGGCCGTGCGCCTGTTCATCCGTGAGGCCTTCGACGAGCTTGCAGCGTTCGGTTTCGCTCATCTTCCGGTATTCGGCCATGGAACCGGGCAGCGCCGGCTGCGCGGCGGAGGCCTGCGTGAGCTGCAGGAACTCGCTGGTGTCCAGCTTCCCGTCGGCGCCGGCGAACTTGTCGAACTGGGCGGCCAGGGCCTTCTCGGTGCCGCCGGGGTGGCCACCCGGCACCCCCCGGAACTGGCCGTCGATGAAGCGCTGCTTCTGCTGGTCCGCCGTCAGCCCGGGCTCGGCGAGGCCGGCGTCCTGGAACGCCGTGTCGGCATCGGCGGCCGGCGCGGGGCCCGCCACGGGCGCCGTCGAGGGGACCCTGGGCGTGGACGATCCGCCCGTCACCCGCTGGTCGTGACACACCTTGACGAACGCATAGCCTTGGCTTGAAAACATCTGCTCGTCCTTCCCGGGCCCACCGGCGACGTGCCGGCGTTATCACTATGATACCCGCCGGCCCGGGCAGCAAACGACCGTTGGTCGCGCGGCGTCGGACCTTCTTGCAAGGCCGACCTTCGTAGTCCCTGGGTATAACGTGGCGGTGGGCAGCAAGACGTACTTCCGGATCGGCATCGCCGCCGCGTGGACGCTGGGGGTGGTCTCCGCGTGCGTGACGCCTTCCACGGTGAAGCCGCACGCCAGCACGGGGCCCACCGCGGCACCCACCGCGGGGTCCACCGCGGCGCCCACGGCCACGC
>JAQBPE010000011.1 GCA_028287685.1 Cyanobacteria bacterium RYN_339
TCCGACGACACCAAGGGCCTGCTCGACCTCGCCGGCCAGGTCGCCGCGCAGGGGCCCAAGCCCGCCATCGACGCGATGGCCCCGATCATGCTTGCCGCGGAAAACCACGACACCGCGATGGCCGCCCGGGTGCGCGGCTGGATGGAGCCGGGCAACGCCCGTGGCATCGAAGGCGCACTGCGCGGCATGGCGGTGCGCCAGGGCGCCAAGGCCTGGTTGGGCCAGGTGAAGGTGCCCGCGCTGGTCGCCGCGGGCAGCGCGGACCAGGTGATTCCGCCCACGGCTTCCGCGGCGATCGCCGCCGCCATCCCGCACGCCAAGCTCGTCTCCGTCGCCGGCGCCGGGCACCTGCTCCCGCTGGAGCGCACGGCGGAGCTCAACACGCTGCTGACGACCTGGTTGGACGGCCGCCGGTAACTTACTTCTCGAAGTCCGCGACGTTCTCCTTGGTCACCGCCACCACGCCGGTGTCGATGATCGGGGGCAGCTTCTCGCCCTTGATCGCCTTCATGAGACTTTCGACGCCCAGGGCGCCCATCTTCTCCGGCTGTTGCGCGATCAGCACCTGCACGGAGCCTTCCTTGAGCTGCTTGAGCAGCGTGGGCGTGGTGTCGAAGGAGATGACCTTGATCTTGCCGCTCTTGCCGGACGTCGTCAGCGCCTGCGCCACGGCCGGGCCGCCGATCGCGGTGGTGGTGAAGAAGGCGGCCACGTCGGGGTTGGCGGTGATGGTGTTCTCGGCGATGGACATCGACTTGTCCTTGTTGCCGTTGTCGGGCTGCACGTTCAGCAGCGTCAGCTTGTCGCCCACGGCCTTCTGGAAGCCCGTCAGGCGCTCCGCCAGGTTCTGCGCGCCGATCACGCCGGTGATGGTGGCGACCTTGGCCTTGTTGCCGCCGGTCAGCTTCAGCATCTGCTCGCCGGCGACCCTGCCGGCCTCCTCGTTGTTGGTGCCGATGTAGCAAAGGCGGTCCTTGGCGGTCGTATCCGAGTCGATCGTGACGACCTTGATGCCCGCGTCCACGGCCTTCTTGACCACGGGCGAGAGCGCCTTGGAATCGGCCGGCGAGATGGCGATGCCGTCGACCTTGCGCTGGATCAGGCCTTCCACCAGGTCGACCTGGCCGGCGATGTCCACTTCGGTGGGCTGGCCGAGGTAGAGCAGCTTCACGCCCATGGTCGCGGCCTGCTTCTCGGCACCATGCTTGACGGCCAGCCAGTACTCGCCGCCCGCGGCCTTGCCGACGACGGCCACGGTGGTCTTCTTCTCGTTGTCGCCGCACCCGGCGAGCATCATGGCTACGGTGACGGC
Source organism: Cyanobacteria bacterium RYN_339 (assembly GCA_028287685.1). Lineage (GTDB taxonomy): Bacteria > Cyanobacteriota > Sericytochromatia > S15B-MN24 > JAQBPE01 > JAQBPE01. Next base: position 1,313 of record JAQBPE010000011.1, read on the forward strand.
GGCGATCGCCAGGCGGTTGAACATCGAAAGCTCCTTTGCTTTTGGTTGGAATTAGGTCCGTTGACGCACTTGGTCGACGGCCACGGCGAGGATGATGACCACGCCGATGACGAGCTGTTGCCAGAAGGCGGAGACGTCCAACAGCACGAGGCCGTTGCGGAGGACGCCGATGATGGTGACGCCGACCAGCGTCCCGAAGATGGTGCCACGCCCGCCCATCAGGCTGGCGCCGCCAATGACGGCGGCCGCGATGGCGTCGAGCTCCATGAGCCCGCCGCCCGTGGGCTGGGCCGAGCCGAGGCGGGCGGCCAGGACCATGCCGGCGCCACCGGCCAGCAGCCCGCTCAGGCTGTAAATCGCCAGCTTGTAGCCGTCCACGTTCACGCCGGACAGCCGCACGGCTTCCTCGTTGCTGCCCAGCGCGAAGGCATAGCGGCCCAGGCGCGTCTGGTTGAGCACCGCCGCGCCGGCCGCGGCCACCAGCAGCATGATGATCAGGGGGATGGGCACGCGGCCGATGTTGCCGGCCACGTTGGTGAAGGCTTCGGGCAGGGCGTCGACGGGCTGGCCGTCCGTCATGACCAACGCCAGGCCGCGCGCGACGCTCATCATGCCGAGGGTGGCGATGAAGGGTGTGATCTTCAGCTTGGTGATCATCAGGCCGTTCACCGCGCCGGCGAGGCCGCCGACCGCCAGGCCGGCCAACACCGCCAGCGGGATGCCGACGCCCTTCACCATCAAGAGGCCCATCACGCAGGCCGCCAGGGCCAGCACGGAGCCCACGGAAAGGTCGATGCCGCTCGTGACGATCACGATCGTCATGCCCACTGCCACCACGCCGTTGATGCTGATTTGGCGGGCCACGTTGAAGAGGTTGTCCACCGTCAGGAAGTTGGGCGTACGGATGGTCAGCAGCGTGCACAGGATCAACAGGCCGGCGAGGGCCATGAACTTGTCCAGGAAATACTTCAAGTACTGCGAGTTTTTGGAGGGCTGCGCCAGCGAACCGGTACCAGTGCTCATTTCAACCTCGGGTAGCCAGGGCCACGATGGCCTCGGGGGTGGCGCTTGCGCGCGGAAGCTCGCCGACGAAGCTGCCGTGGCTCATGACGACGATGCGGTCGCACATGCCCAGCACCTCCGGTAGGTCGGACGACACCATCAGGATGCCCTTGCCCTGGCGGGCCAGGTCGCGCATCAGGTGGTAGATTTCCGAGCGCGCGCCGACGTCGATGCCGCGCGTGGGCTCGTCGAAGAACAGGATCTCGCTCTGGGTGGTCAGCCACTTGGCCAGCACCACCTTCTGTTGGTTGCCGCCGGACAGGTTGCGGGCGGTCTGCTCCGGGCCGGGCGTGCGGATGGCCAGGTCCTTGATGTGCTTCACGGCCTCCAGCCCCTCCTGGGCCTTCTGGAGCCAGCCCATGGGCGAGAAGCGCTTCAGCGCGGCCATGGTGGTGTTCTCGCGGACGTTCATCGTCAGCGCCAAGCCCTGGTGCTTGCGGTCCTCCGTGAGGAAGCCGATGCCCGCTCGGACGGCGTCTTTGGGCGACTTGATGACGGTGACGCGGCCCTTGATCTTGACCTCGCCGGGCACCCGGTCGGCCCCGAAGCAGGCGCGCAGGAACTCCGTGCGGCCCGAGCCCACCAGGCCGGCGATGCCGACGATCTCGCCTCGGCGCAGCGTGAGCGAGCACGGCCCGAAGGTGGCGGACATCAGCTCGTCGCCCGGCGGCTCCGTGGCGGCGGGCGGGTAGAGGTCGCGCAGCTCGCGCCCCACCATCAACCGGATCAGCTCGTCCGGGTTGGTCTCGGCCATGACCTTGGTGCCCACCGTGCAGCCGTCGCGCAGCACCGTGACGCGGTTGCCCAGGGCGAAGAGCTCCGGCATGCGGTGCGAGATGTAGATGATGGCGACGCCACGCTTGGCGAGGTTGCGGATCACCACGAACAGGCGCTCGGCCTCGCGCTCGGAGAGCGCCGCGGTGGGCTCGTCCATCGTCAGAATCTTGGCGTCCTGGGTCAGCGCCTTGGCGATTTCGAGCAGTTGCAGCTGCGCCACGCCCAGCCCGCGCACCAGGCGATCGGGCGCCACTTGCAACCCCAGCTCGGCCAGGTAGCCCACGGCCTTCTTGTTGAGGGCCTTGAAGTCGACCACGCCGGGGAAGCGGGTGGGCTCGTGGCCGAAGAAGAGGTTCTCCGCGACCGTGAGGTCCGGCACCAAGTTAAACTCCTGGTAAATCGTGCCGATGCCCAGCTGCTGCGCGTGCTTGGGCGATCCGATCGTGACGGGGGCGCCCCGCAGCTGGATTTCGCCCGCGTCCGGGCGGTGGACGCCCGCCAGGATCTTCATCAGCGTGCTCTTGCCCGCGCCGTTCTCGCCCAGTAGGATGTGGACCTCGCCCTCGCGGACGTCGAGGTCCACGTGGTCCAGGGCCTGGACGCCGGGGAAGCTCTTCGAGACGCCTCGAACTTGGAGCAAGGGGGCGGTCATGGGGCGGGTGCTCGGGGCGGTAGGCGATACGGTGACGACAGGTAATGTAGCACGGCAAGCAGGCGATGGCGAGCCGCAGGGCCTGTCGTTCAAGGCCATCGCCGCCCTGGGGATCGTGTGGATCGTGTGGGGGTCGACCTACATGGCCATGCGCGTCGCGGTGCAGGCCCTGCCGCCGTTCGAGCTGGCCGCCGCCCGGTTCTACGTGGCGCCCGCCATCCTGTTCGCGATTTCGGCGTTGCGGCGCGAGCCCTGGGCCCCCTGGCGCGAGGTGCGCGGCTCCGCCATCGTGGGGCTGTTCCTGCTCTTCGCCGGCAACGGGATGGTGGTGTGGTCGGTGCAGTACATCCCGTCCGGGCTGTCGGCCTTGCTGGTGGCCTCGTTGCCGCTGTGGACGCTGGGGCTGGAGTCGCTGCTGGGAGGCGCGCGGCCCACGCTGACGGGCCTGGCGGGCATCCTGCTGGGCTTCGTCGGCGTCGTGACCCTGATGTGGCCCGGGCTGGGCGCGGGCTGGAACCAGGCCCTGTGGGCGGAGGTGCTGGTGTTGGGTGGGACGGTGGCCTGGGCGGTGGGGACGTTGATCGGGCGCCGCATCCCGGTGCCGGCCTCCAGCTTGCAGAACTCCGCCTGGCAGATGTTGGCGGCGGCCGTGGGCTTCACGATCCTCACCGCCGCCTTGCGCGAGCCGTTGGTTTCGCCGTCGACCGTGCCGTGGTGGGCCTGGGGGGCGATCGCCTACCTGGTGGTGTTCGGCAGCTGCGTGGCCTTCTCCGCCTATGCGTGGCTGGTGCAGAACGTGCGCCCCGACCTGGTGGCCACCTACGCCTACGTGAACCCCGTGGTGGCGGTCGGCCTGGGCGCGGTGTTCCTGCACGAGCCCGTCACCGCCTGGACCTTGGCAGGCGCCGCCCTGATCGTGGGCTCCGTGGCGCTGGTCATCCGGGGCGCCTCCCCCGCCGGGCGGCGGGGTGGTACCCTGTAGGCTTATGGCCTACCCCGTCGTCGAAACCACCGTGCGCGTCCGCTATGCGGAAACCGACGCCCAGGGCGTGGTCTACCATTCCAACCACCTGATCTACTTCGAGGTGGGACGCGGCGCCTACCTGCGCTCGCTGGGCTTCGACTACAACCAGATGGAGGCCGCCGGCCTCATGATCGCCGTGGTCGACGCGCACGTGCGCTATCGGGCCGGCGCGCGCTACGACGACGAGCTGCGCATCGTGACGCGCCTGGACGAGCTGGGCAGCCGCAGCATGCGCTTCGGTTACGAGCTCTGGCGCGACGACACGCTGGTGGCGACCGGCGAGACCGCCCATGTCTGCCTCAACCGCGCCTACCAGCCCGTCGCCATGCCGGCCACGCTGAAGGCCGCGGTGGAGAACGCGACGTGACGACGGGGCGCAAGGTCCGCATCCTGCTGGCCTGCCACGACCGCGTGCAATGCGCGACCATCACCCGCCTGGTGACGGCGGAGCTGCCCGCGGAAATCCGCGAAGCCGCCAACGGGCCCGACGCCTTCGACCAGGCGCTGGCCTGGCTGCCGGACCTGTTCGTGCTGGCCGCGGACCTGCATGGCTTCGACGGGCTGCAGCTCTGCCACCGCCTGCGCGGCGTGGCGGCCTTCCAGGACACGCCGGTGATCGTGCTGGGGGCGCGTGGCGACCAGAAGCGCAAGTACCAAGCCTTCTACGTGGGTGCGACGGACTTCGTGGAGGTGCCCTTCGACGGCGTGGAATTCGTCTTCCGGCTGCGCGCGCCGATCCGGGGGCTGCTACGGTTCCCGGAGGCGCCGGCCATGGCCGTGGGCGGCCTGACGCTGGAGCCGGCGACGCGCACCGCCCGGGTCGGCGAGCGCGAGGCGGTGTTGACCCCGTCGGAGTATGCCGTGCTGCGCGTGCTGGCTGCCCATGCCGGCACGCCCGTCACGGCGGAGCGGCTGCTGGCGGAAGGCCTGGGGCGACGCGGCGGGCTGGGAAATCCACAGCTGATCCACACCCACGTGAAGAACCTCCGCAAGAAGTTGGAGCGCGATCCCTCCAACCCCGACCTGCTGGTGCGGCACCCCGCGGGCTACATGCTCAACGGCTGATCGGTTGTTGGGACCGCCTGGGTCGCGTGATACCGTCATCGCACAGGAGGGTGCCATATGATGCGCGTTGATACCTGGCGCTACCACGCCAACCGCTGGCAGACCTGGTTTGCCATGGCCGTCGTGACGGCCTGGGTCCTCCTCTATGCGCTTTCGACCGTGAACAAGCCGGCCGTGCAAGCCAGCTCGGGCTATTGGCCCAGCTCCTCCACCGGCTATGCCATCCCCTACCAGGGCGGCGAGTGGCACGCGACGAACCGCAACGTCGCCATCGACGTGGCGCCCGAGCAGATGGTGCTGCTGGGCGAGCACAACGGCGTGAAGTTCTACGGCCGCCCCGGCGATCGCCTCGGCGGTGGCGGCGGGTACGGCGGCCCCCTCTACGAGCGGATCTACGTCCAGGCGGGCGACGGCAAGTTCATCCCCCTGGAACGCCAGCCCGCCGACCCGAACGCCGGCCGCTTCATGCCCTAGCGGAAGGCCTTGATCTGCGCCAGCACCTCGCTCTTGGCGCCGTCCTGGTCCAGGACCAGGGCCTGGCCGAAGGCCACGAAAAGCGCGTTGGCGCCGTACAAGAGGTAATCCGCCTGGTCGTCGGCCGGCACGTCGAAGGTGATGGGCAGGCCCACGCTGGTGAGGGCCGTGTCCATCTTGAAGCCCGGGTCCGAGATGGTCTGGTACAGGTACTCGCGCGCCACGAAGTCCACCAGATCCGCGGCCTTGAGGATGCGGTAGGCGCTGCCGGCGGGCTTCCCCGCGTTGGCCGCCTGGAAGTAGGGCTGGCGCTCGAAGTAGGCCGGGTCGGCCGCCAGCTTGGCGGCCGCGCCCTCGCGCGTCTTCCGCATCGCCGTGACGATCGTGGGCAACGCCGGCGCGTCTGGGAAGGGCCAGTTGGCCTGGACGGCCGGCGTGATCATGATCTGGTCGAACTTCAGGTGGTCTACCACCGTCAGCGTGGCCGCGCGGGCCAATTTCAGTGTGGCCTCCGGCTTGGCGGTGCGCAGGCCGGCCTCGAGCCCCGCCTGGTTCATCTCCTTCACCACCGCCGCCAGGGCCAGCTTCACGGGGGGGGAGAGCGCGCTGAGCGTCAGGCTCTCGACCACGCGTTGGGGATCGTCGGTGGTGATGATCTCGCGGACGCGCGAGACGAAGCCCTCCATCAGGTAGTTGGAGATCAGGGTGGAGTCTTCGTCCAGCGCCCGATCGCCGTTGGTGGCGACGTCCGTCAACAGCTTGACCTGGGCGCGCGGATCGCTGCTGCCGGGCACGCGGCCGCTGATGACGAGCTTGTTGGCGAGCGCCGCGGGGACGTAGATCGTGAAGGCACCGTCCCGTTCGGAGGTAACGGCCGTAAGCGCTTTCCCGCCCTGGTCCGCGGCCACGGTGAGCGGCCGCAAATCGGGCAAGGCGAACGCTTCAACGGCCATGCCGTAAGCGGGCAACACGGTGGGCGCGGCCTCCAAGAGCCGGAAATTGCCCGCGTTGTTGGACACCAGCGCCCCGCCGACGGCCAGCACGGAACCCCCGTTGTTGGAGACGATGCTGCCGCCGTTGTTGGAGATGACGTAGCCCGCATCGATCGCCACATGCCCCGTCAGCTTCACGCTGTCGGGCGGCGCCTGCGCCACCACGGGCGGGGCGGCGCTCGGCAAGCTGACTTCGGCACTCGGAAGGGCGCTGGGCTTGGCCTTGGGCCGCACGGGGTCGGCGCTCGTGCGGCAGGCCGACACGAACATCACCATGGCCAGGAGGGCGCTCCAACGCTTCACATCGGCGTTATACCCGCCTGGTTGCCTGGCGCTAGAACCGCTCCAGGTAATACATCATGATGTGCGGCAGTTCGTCCGCCATGATCTCTTCCATGCGGGTCACGATGTACTTGCCGTCCGGCTCCGGGCTGATGCCCACCACGTCGCTGGCGATCAGATCACCCGTGCGGACGTGCGGCGGCCACTCCAACTCCTGCTCCGTGCCGTCCGGCAGGACCAACACGTGGCGTTGCTCGAAAATCAGGCTCATCGGCGTACGTCCTCCTTGCAGGATTCTAAGCGGCGTCAGGCTTCCGCCCAACAACCGAGCTTGGGAACCCGGCTTCCGTTCCTCAAAGTTTAACGGGGGCTTGTTTCAGGCTTAAGAAACTGTCGGCGGCTTCGCGCCGATAGCATGGCAAGAGTTCGTTTAGGAGAGAGGAACCTGGCATGGGCATGAACGTTTCGGCCGTCGGCAACTACGGCACCAACCGTCCCGGCGCGAACAGCGCGCTCACGCAGCCCTATGCGGCGGCGGGGCAGCCGTCCGGCGGGCTGGGGTACGACCAGTACCAGTCCAGCGCGGTCCAGCCTGCCGCAACGAGCGGCATCAGCATCGGTCGCGCGCTGTCGTGGGCCGCTGGCGGCTTCGCCACCTTCAAGTGGGTCCTGCCACTTTTTCGGGCTGCGGCCAACGGCAACCCGGCCTGGTGGCTCACCGCGGGTGTCCTCGGCGCCGGCGCGCTCGCGGGCAACTGGATCTACGGCAAGCTCACCGGGTCCTAGGCCCGGCCAACTTACAGGGCGGACCGTGAAGGTCCGCCCGTTTCGTTTTGGCTGTTTCGGTTACAATACGGGTATGTTCAAGCTCCTCGCCCCCCTGGCCCTCGTAACCCTGCTCGCGCCAGCCGCTCTGGCCGTCCCAACGCCCCTGGGCGAGGAGAGCCTGCCGTTCATCGACGCCATCGCAGGCGTGAAGCCCAAGGCCACCATGCCGGCAACCGTCGCGCAGGTGGCCCATTCGTTCGTCGGCCGGCCGTACCTCGAGTCCTCGCTGGAAGCCTTCCCGGTGCGCGAAGGCGCCCCGGAGCCGCTGATCTGCCGGTTGGACGCGTTCGACTGCGTCACCCTGGTGGAGAACAGCGTGGCGATCGCCCGCGCCGTCTCGCTGGGCACGCCGGCCAGCTATACCGCCTACCGCACGCAACTCGAGTCCCTGCGCTACCGCAGCGGCGTGCGCGGCAACTATGCCACGCGGCTCCACTACTTCAGCGATTGGGTGGCGGACAACGAGCGCCGCGGCAACGTGAAGGACCTCACGCCCAGCCTGGGCGGTCAGGCCGACCGCCGGCCGATCACCTTCATGAGCACGCACCGTGGTGCTTACCGCAAGCTGGGCGATGACCGGACGTTCAAGGAGATCCAGGCGGTCGAGGCCGGCCTGGCGCGTACGCCGCGCTATGTGCTGCCGAACGCCAAGGTGGCGGGCATCCTGCCGCTGCTGCAGTCCGGCGACATCATCGCCTTCGCGACGGATATCGAGGGGCTGGATGTGGTCCACACCGGGCTGATCTACCGCCAGCCGAACGGGACGGTGCACTTGTTGCACGCGCCGGAGCCGGGGCAGAAGGTCACGGTGAGCACCAAGCCGCTGGTGGAGTACCTCACGCTCTTCCCGCGCCACGTGGGCGTGATCATCGCGCGGCCGTTGCCGCCCAAGAAGAGTTAGAGCACCAGCTTCCGCACCCGGTGGTTCAAGCGGTCGGCCACGCCCAGGTAAGGCCCGATCATCGCCACGTCGTTCGGCTCGTTGAACCGTGCGTCCAGCTTGATCCCCTCGGCGTACCCGGCTTCCCCGTTGCCGGCAATCAAGTTCACCACGCCCGCCTGCCCTACCTCGACCACGCGGTTCAACCCGGCTTCGGCCACGTAGATGAGGGTGCCATTCAGCGCGATCCCCAGGGGCTTGTTCAGGCCCAACGCGATCGTCGTGACCTTGCGGTCCCGTGAGATCCGCTTGAGCTTGCCCGTGCCGGCGTCCGTCACGTAGAGCGACCCATCGGGGGCGATCGCCACGCCCGCCGGGTTGGTGAACAGCGCGGTGGCGGCGGGGCCGTCCGTGTCGCCGGCCGTCCCGGTGCCGGCGTAGGTGGTGGTGACGCCCGCGGGCGTGATCTGGCGGACCGCATGGTTGCTCCAGTCCGCCACGTAGACGTTCCCCGCCGTGTCCACGGCGACGCCCTTGGGGTTGTCGAAGCGTGCGTTGGCGCCCTCGATGTAGCCGTGGTGGTCGTTCGGCCAGTTCTTGCTGCCCGCCAGCGTCGACACCACGCCGTCCTTGGTGATCTTGCGGACGCGGCAGCCTTCCCACTCCGTCACGTAGAGCGTGCCGTCGATGCCCAGCGCCACGCCGTTGGGGTTGGCGAAGGCCGCACTGGCGCCGGGGCCGTCCAGGTAGCCCGGCGTGCCGCCGGCGATCGTGGTGACGCCGCCGTCCGGCGCGATCCGCTTGATCGCCTGGGCCGCGTTGTCGCAGAAGATCACGCCGCCCGTGGCGTCGCCCACCAGCGCGATCGGCTCCTGGAAGTGCTCGTTGGGTGCCAACGACGAGACCGTGGGCGCGGTGCTGGCGATCTGGATCGTCACCGCGTCCGTCACGCTGCCGCTGGTGACGGTGACCTTGCAGGTGCCGACCGTGACCGCGGTAAGGACGCCCTCCTTGAGCGTGCCGGTGGCGTCGGTGGTCCACGTGACGGCGGGCTGCACGACCGGCTTGTCCGCTGTATCCAGCGCCTTCAGCTCGAAGGCCTGGGTCGTCTTGAGCACCAAGATCGAGGGCCGCGGCGACAGCGCCAGGCTCTTGATCACCTGGAAGGGCGTGGCGTTGCCGTTGGTGCCGCCCACCGTCACCAGCAGGTCGCCGCTGGTCGCGCCGGGCGGCACGGTCACCGTGATCGACTTGTCGTCCACCCGCTTGGGCTGGACCACCAGGGCGCCATTGAACGTTACCTGGAAGGGCACGCCCTTGGCGGCGCCGAAGTTGCTGCCCGTGAGCGTGACCGTCGCGCCCGGCCCGCCGTTCGCCGGCTCCACCTTGGTGACGGTGGGGATGGCCGCGGAGAGGTCGATCGTGCCGGCTTGTGCGGCCTTGCGCGACTCCACTTTCACGTCGGCCACGCGCCCTTCGCCCAGGCCCTGCTTGGTGCCGACCACGGTGTAGGCGCCCGCCGGGACGGCGGTGATGCTGAACGCACCGGCGGCGTCCGTCTTGGCGGCGTAGCTGGTGCCCGGGATGTAGACGTCCACGCCCTCCAGGTTGGTCACGCCCTTGGCCGCGACCTTGCCCGCCACGGAGCCCGTGTAAGCCAGCTGAAGTACAAGATCACGGGTGCTGGTCGGCACGCCGAGCTTCAGCGCCTTCACGTCGGCGGTCTGCACGGCCTCGATGTTGAGCGCCTCGTCGGAGACGTCGAACGAGAAGTACCCCTTGGCGTCCGTGGTCGTCTCCAAGCCCGTGGCCGTCAGGGCGTAGGGCACGCGCACCACCTGCGTGAGCTGGGTGGCGCCGCTGGCGCGGACCGTCACGCCGGCGGCCGGCTTGCCGTCCAGGCCCAGCACCTGGCCCAGGGGCTGGCTGGCGTCTCCCTTGGGCAGGATCGCAGGCGTTGCTGTGGGCCGCGCGGTGGCGCGCGGCTTGGCGCCCGTGGCCGTCGTGGTCGGGGCGTCGTCCGTGCAGCCGACCGCCAAGAGGGCGGCCAGTGCCACGGCGGCGGCAAGCTGGGGAGTTCTCATCACCTGGGTTTCATGCCCCGCGCCTGGGTGCTTGAAACCTTCGTGTTTAGCCGATTTAGGGGTAGAGCCCGCGCATGTTCAGCGCTTCCACCAGGTTGCCCACGCCCTCGAGGTGGGCGGCCAGGCGGAAGGACTGGCGGTCGCGCTCGGCGCGCAAGGCCACGCGGTGGTACGCGCGCAGCAAGATGTCCTTCAGGCGCGCGACCACCTCTTCCTCCGTCCAGAAGAGCTGGTTGTTGTCCTGCACCCACTCGAAGTAGCCCACGATCGCGCCGCCGGCGTTGGCGAGGATGTCGGGGATCACCGGGATGCCGCGGGCTTCCAGGATCCGGTCGGCTTCCGGCGTGGTGGGCATGTTGGCGCCCTCGCAGATGAGCTTGGCCTGGATCTTGTCGGCATTGCTCTTGGTGATCTGGCACGCGAGCGACGCGGGGATCAGGATGTCCACGGGCAGCAACAAGAGGTCTTCCTCCGAAACCGGCGTGCCGGCGTCGAACCCTTCCAGGTTCCGGTGGCTCTCGACGTGTTGTAGCAAGGCGTTCACGTCGAAGCCGTCCTCGGCGTAGCGGCCGCCGGTGCGGTCGCTCACGCCCACGATCACGGCGCCGTCGCGTGCCAGCAGGCGGGCGACCACGCGGCCGATCTTGCCGAAGCCCTCGATGGCGACCTTCTTGCCCTGCAGGCTCTCGCTGCGGCGATCGAAGTGCTCCTTGATCACCACGTACACGCCGCCGCCCGAAGCGTCCGCGGCGCCATGTGTGCCGCCGATCGAGAGCGGCTTGCCCGTCACGGCGCCGGGCACGGCGTAGCCGCGGTTGACGCTGATCGTGTCCATGATCCACGCCATCTCGCGCGAGCTGGTGCTCACGTCGGGGCGGGGGATGTCGCGGTGCGGGTCGAAGATGTTGACCATGTCCGCGGCGTAGCGGCGCGTGAGGCGCTCGAGCTCGCCCTCGGAGAGTTGGTACGGGTCGACCGTGATGCCGCCCTTGGCGCCGCCGAAGGGGATGCCGACCAGGGCGCACTGCCAGGTCATCAGCATCGCCCCGGCCGTGATGGCATCCAGGTCCACGTGCTCGTGGTAGCGCACGCCGCCGAAGTAGGGGCCGAGGATGTTCGAGTGCTCCACGCGGTAGCCCGGGAAGACCTCCAGCTCGCCGTCGTCCATCCGCACGGGGCTGAACGTCTGCACCACGCGGTGGGGCGCGAAGAGGCGATCCACCAGGCCCTTGGGCAGCTGCATGATCTGCGTCACCTGGTCGAGGCGAACGCGCGCCTGGCCGAGCAGGTCCTTGCG
>JAQBPE010000013.1 GCA_028287685.1 Cyanobacteria bacterium RYN_339
CGTCCAGCACGTCGGCCGCCAGGCGCGCCGCCGTCAAAGTACGGATGAACTGCTGGGTGGGGATCAGGACCTTGCCGCCCAGGTGCCCGCACTTCTTCTCGGAGGCCAACTGGTCTTCGAAGTGCACGCCGCCCACGCCCGCCTCGATCATGGACTTCATCAGCTCGAAGCTGTGCAGCGGCCCGCCGAAGCCGGCCTCGGCGTCCGCCACGATCGGCGCGTACCAGTAGGTGCTCTCGTCGCCGTCCAGGCGCGCGATCTGGTCCGCCCGCATCAGGGCGTTGTTGATGCGCTTCGCCACGATCGGCACGGAGTTGCTGGGGTAAAGGCTCTGGTCCGGGTAGGTGTTGCCGCTGGCGTTGCCGTCTGCCGCAACCTGCCAGCCCGAAAGGTAGATGGCCTGCAGCCCGCCGCGCACCATCTGGACCGCCTGCGCGCCGGTCAGGGCGCCGAAGGTGTTGACGTAGGTGTCGCCCTTCAGGAGGTTCCAGAGCCGCTTGGCGGCTATTTGGGCGAGCGTGTGCTCGATCTTGATGCTGGGGCGCAGCTTCACGACGTCCTCGGCCGCGTAGTCGCGGCGGATGCCGCTCCAGCGGGCCTCGCGCGCCCACTTCTGCTTCAGCTCGTCTACCTGGTGCGTGACGTTGTCGAACACCTTGCGTTCTCCTTTCAACTCCGCCCTACGCCATTGGTACCGAGTACTTGCCGCGGGCGCTTCGAGTCAGGGCAGGGCCTCATAGGCCGGCAGGGTCAGGAATTCCGTGAACGCCTCCTGGAACACCAGGTGGCGCAAGAGTTCGGCGGCGCGCGTGTAGGCGCCGTCCTTGCGGACGTCGAGCTCGGCCAGCTCTTCGTCCCAGATCCGCTCGAGGCGAGCGGCCGTGAGCGGTTGGCCGTCGTCCAACGGCACGGCGTGGCGCAGCCACTGCCAGAGCTGGGCGCGCGAGATCTCCGCGGTGGCGGCGTCTTCCATCAGGTTGTGGATGGCAACGGCGCCCTGGCCGGCCAGCCAGGCGGCGAGGTAGCGCAGGGCGACCTCCACGTTGGTGCGCACGCCGGCTTCCGTCACGCCGGCGCCGCCGATCGTGACATCCAGCAGCTGCTCGGCAGCCACCGCCACGTCGGGACGCATCACGTGCTTCTGGTGCGGCGCGTCGCCCAACACCTGGTCGAAGCACGCGCGTGCGACCGGGACCAGGTCGGGGTGCGCCACCCAGGTGCCGTCGAAGCCGTCGGCGCTCTCGCGCTCCTTGTCTTCCTGCACCCGCACCAGGGCCCGGGCGTTCACCTCGGGGTCTTTGCGGCTGGGGATGAAGGCCGCCATCCCGCCGATGGCGTGGGCGCCATGGGCGTGGCAGCTCTTCACCAACAGCTGGGCGTAGGCACGCATGAAGGGGACGGCCATCGTCACCTTGGCCCGGTCCGGCAGCACCATGTCCGGCCGGTGGCCCAGCTGCTTGATCATGGAGAAGATGTAGTCCCAACGCCCGGCGTTGAGCCCGGCCGCGTGGTCGCGCAGCTCGAACAGGATCTCCTCCATCTCGAAGGCGGCCAGGATCGTCTCGATCAGGACGGTCGCCCGGATCGAGCCCTGTTCGATCCCCAACGCGTCCTGGGCGAACACGAAGACGTCGTTCCAGAGCCGGGCTTCGAGGTGGCTTTCCAGCTTCGGCAGATAGAAGTAGGGCCCGCTGCGGTGCTCGATCAGGTAGCGGGCGTTGTGGAAGAAGTAGAGCCCGAAGTCGAACAACGAGGCCGAAATCGGCTTGCCATCGAGGCGGACGTGCTTCTCCTGCAGGTGCCAGCCGCGTGGGCGCACCACCAGCGTGGCGGTCTCGGCGTGCAGGGCGTAGACCTTGTCCGGCGTCTCCAGGCGCAGCGTGCGGCGCACGGCTTCCTGCAAGTTCGCCTGGCCTTCCACCACGTTGGCCCAGGTCGGCGAGGTGGCGTCCTCCAGATCGGCCATGAAGACCTTGGCGCCGGAGTTCAGCGCGTTGATCAACATCTTGCGGTCCGTGGGACCGGTGATCTCGACGCGGCGGTCCTGGAGGTCTTCCGGGGCACGCGCCACCTGCCAGTCGCTAGCGCGGACGGCCGCCGTTTCGGGCAGGAAGCCGGGCAGCTCGCCCGCGCGCAACCGCTCGCGCCGGGAAGCGCGCGTCGCCAGCAAATCTTCCCGCGCCGGGCCGAAACGTCGCTGAAGCGCCGACACGAAGGCCAGCGCCTCCGGCGTCAAAACACGCTCATAGCCCGGGGCCAGGGGCCCCACGATGTGCAAGCCTTCGATTTCGATCACGGTAGATCCTCCTGACCGTAGGATCTACCATAGGGACGGCACCCCCTGCGCCAAAAGGCGGCAAGGGAGGGAATCATTGGTTGGTTTGCACGAGCCCCACGCGCCAGCGCGCTGTGAAGCGCGCCACCACATCGCCGGCCTCGTTCTTGATCTCCGCCACCACGTCCTGGTCCTGGTCGACGCCGGGGACCAGGTCCGCCGGGATCTGCGCGTGGCACTCCGCCGTCAGCGTGCCACGGGCCTTCTTGAGGAATTCAACCTCCAGCTTCGTCACGATCGCCCGCACGCCCGGCGGCAGGCCCACGTTCATGGCCAGGCCGCTGGTGGCCTCGCCCAGGTTGGCGAGCGCGATGGCGTGCACGGATTTCAGGTGGTTGCGCACCCCGCGCCGGTCGCGCAGCACCATGCGCGCGTAGCCGGGCCGCAACTCCTCCACGTTCGCGCCCATGGAGCCGGTGTAGGGCACCATGAAGCCGAAGGCGATGTCGAAGAGCTTGCTGCCCAAAGGCAGGGGGCTCAGGCGCTCCCAGGTCTGACGCAGGCGATCACCGGGGGTCATGGCGTTGGCTCCAGGGCGCGCTGGACGGTCTCCAGCACCTTGTCGTTGTCGAAGGGCTTCAGCAAGGAGAAGTCCACGCCGGCCAAGAGCTGGCCTGGCCATCCGGCCCAAGGCAGATTATCATAGCGCCAGCCGGACGGGAAGGCGTCCCCCCGGGCCCGGCGCCGATTCCCATGCAGCCGCCCGTCATACCCCGAAGAACAAGCCCGACTGGCCGCCCTCCATGGCCCCAGGGCAAAGGCGGAGGTCATGGATGGCTAGGATCCTGCTGGTAGAAGACAACGAGCTGAACCAGGACATGCTGCGGCGGCGCTTGGAACGCAAAGGCCACGAGGTGGCGATCGCCGCTGATGGAGAGCAGGGCGTTGCGATGGCCACTTCCTTCAAGCCGGACCTGATCCTGATGGACGTGAGCCTGCCCCTGATCGACGGCTGGGAGGCCACCCGCCGGATCAAGGCCGATCCGGCCACCGCCAAAATCCCCGTGATGGCCCTGACGGCCCATGCGCTCACGACGGACCGCGCGCGCAGCTTCGAGGCCGGCTGCGACGACTACGACACCAAGCCCGTGGACTTCCCACGGCTCTTGGGCAAGATCGAGGCCCTCTTGGAAGGAGCCCGGCCTTGAGCGCGTGCCTGCTGATCGTTGACGACAACGAGATGAACCGGGAGGTGCTGGTGCGCCGGTTGACCCGGCATGGCTACGTGTGCGTCGAGGCCACGGGCGGCCGCGAGGCGCTGGACATGATCGAGCAACGCCGCTTCGACCTGGCGCTCTTTGACATCATGATGCCCGAGGTCAGCGGCCTGGACGCGCTGGCGAAGGTGCGCGAGACCTACTCCTTGGCGGATCTGCCGGTGATCATGGTGACGGCCAAGAGCCAGCGTGACGACGTCATCACCGCGCTGGAGATGGGCGCGAACGACTATGTCACCAAGCCCGTCGACTTCCCCGTACTGTTGGCGCGCGTGAAGACCCACCTGGAGCTCCACCGGCTGTCGGCGCTGAAGGATGAGTTCCTGGGCATCGCCAGCCACGACCTCAAGAACCCGCTCACGGAGGTCCTGGGCGTGGCCTCGCTGGTGGAGGCGCTGGTGCCGCCGGGCACGCCGATGCCAGAGAAGCTGCACGGGCTGATCGGCTCCATGAAGAAGAGCGCGCGCCGCATGCAGACCATCATCGAAGACTTCCTCGACTTCCAGGCCCTGGAGGGTGGCTCGTTGACGCTGACCATGGGGCCGGTGGACCTGGGGGCGATCGCCCACGAGGTGGTCGACGCCAACGCCTCCTACGCCGGCCAGAAGAAGGTGACCCTGCACCTGGAGGCTGACGCCGCGCCGACCGGGCTGCAAGGGGACCCCGACCGCGTCTTGCAGGTGATGCAGAACCTGGTCGACAACGCGCTCAAGTACGGCCTGCCGGACGGCGACTGCTACGTGCGCCTGAGCGCCGAGGACGGCCATGCCCGCGTCGAAGTCCAGGACTGTGGCCCAGGCCTGGCAGACGAGGATCTGGGGCGCGTCTTCGACAAGTACGTGCGCGTCGGATCGATCCCCACCGGCGGCGAGAAGAGCTCCGGGTTGGGCCTGAACATCTGCCAGCAGTTGGTGGAACTGCACGGCGGCAAGCTCGGCGTGCGCAACCATCCCGGCGGCGGCGCCATCTTCTGGTTCACCCTGCCCCTGGGTCCCGCCGCTTGAACAAGGTCCTTCACACGGTCTTGCTGAATGCCAGCGTCCCGATCGTCGCCACGACGGTCATGGGCGCGCTGGTGGTTTGGCTGGCCGTCGACGTGAGCGGCAAGGCCGGCTGGGTTGCCCACACCCAGGAGGTGATCACGGCGAACTACCAGGTGAACAACCTCCTTAACCGCATGGAGAGCGGGCAGCGCGGTTTCCTTCTCACGCACGACCCCAGCTACCGCGCCCCGTTCGACAGCGGCGCCCGCGAGCTGGGGGCGGCGCTGAGCGTCATGGCCCACCTGGTCGACGACAACCCGGGCCAGGCGGCGCGGGCCCAGGAGCTGCTGACCAAGGCCCGGGCATGGCAGGCCCGGGCGGAGAGCGAGATGGCCGCCGCGCGCGCCGACCTCGCCCTGGACAACAAGCTCATGACCGAGCTGCGCGAGCGGAACAAGGCCTTCCGCGACGAGGAGTACCGGCTCTTGGGGATACGCCAGCGCGCCCTCGACGGCGACGCGCGCTTCGCGGGCGCCCTGGGGTTGGGCGGGCTGCTGCTGGTGATCGGCTTCTTCGGCATCTTCAGCCTGCGCCAGTACCGCATGCTGGCGGACCTCTACAACACCACGATCGCGGCCCTGGCGGACCGCACGCGCGAGCTGGAGGGCGTGTCCGAGCAGGTCACCCGGCAGAACGAGGAGCTGGAGGACCGGGTCGCGGAGCGCACCGTCGAGCTGATGGCGGCCACGGAGCAATCCGAGAGCGCCAACAAGGCCAAGAGCCTGTTCCTCGCCAACATGAGCCATGAGCTGCGCACGCCGCTGAACGCCATCCTCGGCTACAGCGAGATGCTCTGCGAGGAGGCGGAAGACGGGGGCCAGGAGGCCATGGTGGCCGACCTCAAGAAGATCAACGGAGCGGGGCGACACTTGCTAGGGTTGATCAACGACATCCTGGACATCTCCAAGATCGAAGCCGGCAAGATGGAGGTCTACCTGGAAGAGACCGACGCCGGCGCCATCCTCGCGGAGGTGTCGGAGGCCGTGCGCCCGCTCGCCACGCAGAAGGGCAACACGCTCGTGGTCGAGGTGCCGGATTTGCCCTTGATCCAGACCGATGCGCTGAAGCTGCGCCAGCTGCTGTTCAACTTATTATCCAACGCCGCCAAGTTCACGGAAGGCGGCACCGTCACCCTGGGTGCGGGGGTGGACGGCGAGATGCTGCGCTTCTGGGTTCGCGACACCGGCATCGGCATGTCGCCGGAGCAGCAGCGCACGCTCTTCGAGGAATTCACCCAGGCGGACGCTTCCACCACCCGCCGCTTCGGCGGCACCGGGCTGGGCCTCGCGCTCTGCCGGCACTTCGTGGAGCTGCTGGGCGGCGAGATCACGGTGACGAGCGCACTCGGCTCCGGCTCCACCTTCACGGTGCAGCTACCGCTGGCGGATGCCGCCCCGGTCGTCACGCCCGGCCGCGGACCCACCGTGCTGGTGATCGACGACGACCCTGCCGCGCGCGAGCTGATGGCGCGCTACCTGAGCCGCGAAGGCTACCGCGTCGCGACGGCCCTGGCCGGGCCGGAGGGGCTGCGGCTGGCGCGGGACCTCAAGCCGGCGGCGATCGTGCTGGACGTGATCATGCCCGGCATGGACGGCTGGAGCGTGCTGACGGCCTTGAAGGGCGATCCGGAGCTGGGGGCGATCCCCGTGGTCATGGCCACGATGGTGGACGACCGTTCCATGGGCTTCGCGCTGGGCGTCTCCGACTACCTGATCAAGCCGGTGGACCGCACGCGGCTGGCCCAGGCGCTCAAGCGGATCTTCCGCGGCGAGCCGCGCGGCCCGATCTTGGTCGTAGAAGACGACGAAGCGGCCCGCACCATGGTGCGCATCCTGCTCGAGCAGGAGGGGCTGGTCGTGGAAACCGCCGTGAACGGCCGCGATGGGCTGGAGCGCGCGGAGGCACACACGCCCGCCTTGATCGTGCTCGACATCATGATGCCCGAGGTCGATGGCTTCCAGTTCGTGGAGGAGGCCCGCCGCCGGCCGGCGCTGGCGCAGGTGCCGATCATCGTCTTGACCGCGCTGGACCTCGGCCCGGAGGATCTGGCCCGCCTGTCGACGTCCGTGCAGGGCGTCCTGCGCAAGGCCCCGGATGACCGCCACGCGCTGCTGGCCCGCGTGAAGGCCCAGCTCGACGCGGTCGTGCACGGGGAGCCCGAGGCATGATCACCCGCCCGCGCCTGGCGCTGGGCCTGGTGCTGGCGCTCGCCGGCGGGTTGGGAGGGCTGTGGGCCGCGGCCCGTTGGCCGCGGGAGCCGCTGCCGCCGGTGACGCCGGCCCAGGCGGCGCTCGCCCGGGCGTTGGCCTCCGACGTGGAGACCCTGGCCGTCACGATCGGCGAGCGCAACGCGCAACGCTACGACGCCTTGCGCACCGCCGCGGACTGGCTGGCGCGCGACCTGGCCCGCGACGGCTACGCGGTCGAGCGCCAGGCCTACGTCAACCAGGGTGCTACGCTGGAGAACATCGTGGCCACAGGCCCCGGCAGCGGCGAGGCGATCGTGGTCGGCGCGCACTACGACACCGTGCTCGGCTCGCCGGGGGCCAACGACAACGGCTCCGGGGTGGCGGCCTTGCGGGCGATCGCCCACGCCCTGGCCGGCAAGACCTTCGCCCGCCAGCTGCGCTTCGTGGCCTTCGCCAACGAGGAGTACGGCTTCCAGACCGACGGCATGGGCAGCCGCGTTTACGCGCGCCGCTGCCGCGAGCGCCACGAACCCGTGGTGGCGATGCTGAGCCTCGAGACCATGGGCTGCTACATGCATGGCCCGGGCAGCCAACAGTACCCCATGCCGGGCCTCGGCTGGGTTTACCCGGACCGCGGCGACTTCCTGGCCATCGTGGGAAATCTATCTAGTTTCGGGCTGGCGCGTGACGTCGCCGCGCGTTTCCGCGCCGCCACGCCGTTCCCCGCCCAATGGACGGCCCTGCCGGACAGCGTGCCGGGCGTGGGCTGGAGCGACCACTGGGCCTTCTGGGGCGAGGGCTTCGAGGCCGTGATGATCACGGACACGGCGCCATTCCGCTACCCGCACTACCACACGCCGGCGGACACGCCCGAGAAGTTGGACTACGCGTCGTTCGCGCGCGTGGTCGAGGCGCTCGTGCCGGTGGTGGCGGGGCTGGCGGCCAAGTGATCCAGCGCCTGCTGCTCGATCCCAACACCGTGCATGCCGTGCTGGCCCTTCAATTGGCCGCCTACCGGGTCGAGGCCCGGCTGCTGGGGGTGGAGGACCTGCCCCCCATGCTGGACCGCCCGGAGGACCTGCTGGCCTGCGGCGAGACCTTCCTGGCCGAGACCACGCCGGATGCCGCGCTGGCCGGGATCCTGTCCTACACCGTGGCGAACCACGCGGTGGAGATTTGCCGGTTGATGGTCGAGCCGGCCCGCTTCCGGCGCGGCACGGCCGGCCGGTTGTTCGCGGCGCTCGAGTCACAGGTGCCGGGGTGGCAAGGGATGCGGGTGACGACGGGCTCGGGCAACGAGCCGGCCCTGGCGTTCTACCGGGGCCGCGGCTTCGAGCCCGTGGCCTCCCGGCCCGTGCGCGAGGGCCTGCGCCTGGTCACGCTGGAGCGCAGACCCCAGGTGCTCCCATGACAACCTATGACGTGATCGTGGTGGGGGGCGGTCCTGCGGGCCTGATGGCCTGCGTGGGCGCGTTGCGCCAGAACGCCCGGGTGCTGCTGGTCGAGAAGGGCGATCGCCTCGGCCGGAAGCTGATCATCTCCGGCGGCGGCCGCTGCAACGTCACGAACGCCGGCGAGATCGACGACATCGTGAAGATGATCCCGGGCAACGGGCGCTTCATGTACACGGCCTTCCACCAGTTCGGCAACAAGGACATCATCCGGCTCTTCGAGGGCCTGGGCGTGGCGCTCAAGGAAGAAGACCACGGCCGCATGTTCCCGGTGACGGACAAGGCCACGACCGTGGCGGAGACGCTGATCCGCCACCTGCGTGATCGGGGCGTCGAGATCATGTTGAACACCGGGGTGGCCGGGCTGCTGCTGGAAAGCGGCGAGGTGTGCGGCATCCGGCTGCATGGCGGCGGCGAGCGCCGGGCGCCGTCCGTGGTCGTGGCCGTGGGCGGCATGTCCGTGCCCAAGACCGGCTCCACCGGCGACGGTTACGCCTGGGCCAGGCAGGCCGGCCACACGATCACGCCGCTCTTCGCCACGGAGGTGCCCATCACGCTGGACGCGCCCTGGGTGCAGGACAAGTCACTGCAAGGCCTGTCCCTGCGCGAGGTGCCGCTGACGCTGACGAACGCCAAGGGCAAGAAGCTGACCACCCAGCTGGGCGACATGATCTTCACCCACTTCGGCGTCTCCGGGCCCGCGGCCTTGCGGCTGGGGCACTACGTTTCGGTCGGGCTGGCCCGCGGCGAGGCGCCGCTGACGCTGGCGATCGACTTCCGGCCAGACGTGCCGGACGCCTTCGCGGACATCCTGGCCATGTTCGAGGCCAACCCCAAGAAGACCGCCTTCAATGTGCTCAAGGGCTACGTGCCGGAGCGCGCGCTCTCCTTGCTGCTGGGCCTGGCCGGGATCCTGCCGGAGGTGACCTATGCCCACCTCCCCAAGGCGAAGCTGCAAGCCTTCGCCCAGCTGATCAAGAAGTTCGGCGCGCCGGTGACCGGGACCTTGTCGATCGAGGAAGCCTTCGTGACCGGCGGGGGGGTCAACCTCAAGGAGATCGATCCCAAGACCATGGCCTCCAAGGTCGCCCCCGGCCTGTATTTCGCCGGCGAGATCCTCGACGTCCATGCGCACACGGGCGGCTACAACATCACGATCGCCTTCTCCAGCGGCCACGTGGCGGGCTCGTGGGCCGCCAAGCGCGCCAAGGCCCTAGCGGCGGAGGCGCTCGCAGTAGAGCAGGGTGCCGGCGGCCATGATCAAGGGGAAGGCCAGTAGGTTCAGGAACGGCACGCCGGCCAGGAGCGCCGCCGGGATCCCGAAGCCCAGCGTCACGTGCAGGTTCTGCACCACCACCCCCACCTTCTGGCGGAAGCGCAGCCGCCGGCGCTCCAGGGGCGGGTCGAAGGCATCCAGACAAACCAGCAAGACCGCCAGCGCCCCGCCGCCCACCAGGCCGACGACCTGCCCGGCCACCGGGACCAGGTTGGCGGCGAGCGCCAGCGCGCCCACGCCCAGCACCAACCCCAGCTTCTTGAGCTCGAACAGGAAGGCCCGGCCGATGTCCGACAGGAAGCCGCCCTGCCGGTCCGGGATGTCTTCAATCGACAAGGTCATCAGCTCGATGCGTTCCGCCAGGGCGGCGTAGAACGGGGCGCCCAGCACCACCCCGACGCGCCCGACCAACATCCCCACCAGGTACAGCACCAGGCCGGCCAGCACCACGCGCAGCACCGGGCCGGCCGCCGCCATCCACTCCGGCGCGCGCGCCAGCAGCACGTCGACGCCTTGCCACCCGAGGCCCACGAGCACCACCGTCAACGCCCCGCCGACGAGCACGTTCAGGGCGAGCGGCGCGGCCACGTAGGGCCAAAGCTGGCGGTTGGTGGCCAGCAAGTGTGCGGCACGCGGCAAGTAAGCCAGGCCGGAGACGATCGGGAGGTTGGTTCGGACCATGCAGGCATTCTACCCATCGGGTATGTGGGGGTGGGAGGAGACCGAATGGACGAGCTGACAGACCTGAGGGCCCAGATCACCCGCCTGAGCGGGGAGCTCGCCGGGCTTTCGAGCCGCCTGGCGGTGCTGGAGGCCAATATCGAAGCCCCCTCTCCCATTTCGGGGGAGGTGCCCGGTAGGGCGGAGGGGGCTGGGGCCGGCGGTGGGGCGTCTTGGGGAGCCATCGCGGCGACGGATACCCCCTCCGCCTCCGGCACCTCCCCCGCGAGGGGGGAGGGAACGAGCTTTAGCTGGGAGGCCCTGATTGGCGGCCAGGCCGCCCTCTGGCTGGGCTCTGCCGCCATCTTCCTCGCCATGGCCTTCGGCCTTGCCTATGCCTGGGCCACCATCCCGCCCATCGTGCGCGTGGCCGGCGGCTTTGGGCTGGCGATCGCCTTCCTCGCCGCCTCGGCGCTCACGCGCAAGCGCTCCCAACGCTGGTTCCCGGACGGCCTGGCCGGTGCGGGCCTGGCGTTGTCCTACCTGGACGCCTGGACGGGCTACGCGACCCACCACCTGTTCGGCAACCAGGCCGCCTTCGGCCTGATGGCCCTCACCACCCTGGCCGGCATCTGGCTGGCCGTGCGGTTCGACGCCATGGTCATCGGCGTCCTCGCCACCCTGGGCGGCTTCGTCACCCCGCTGGTGATCGGGGGCGAGTCCGACACGCCCTGGGCGCTGTTCACGTACATCGCGATCCTGGACCTCAACGTGCTGGGCGCGGCGCTGTTCAAGCGCTGGCCGGCGCTGGGCTGGTTGGGCTTCCTGGGCACCGCCGCCCTGGCCGTCGGCTGGTCCTGGGGCGGCCACCATGTCGACCCCTGGGCGCTGGCGGGCTGGTACACGCTGTTCTTCCTGGAGTTCGCCGCCGCGGCCACCGTCTACGCCGCGCGCCGCCGCGAGGACATGAACCAGCACGACGTGCTGATGCTGGTCGCCGCCGCCTGCACCTACGCGCCTGCGACCTACTTCACGCTGGAGGCCACACTGGGCGCGGCCAAGGCGGGCTTCCCGCTGGGCCTGGCCGTGGCGTGCGGGGCGATCGCCCTGGCCGCCCGCCGCGTGGCGCCCGCCAACCGCGCCTTCCACGACGCCGCGGCCGGGCTGGGCATCCTGTTCGCCTCGATCGCCCTGCCGATCCAGCTGGATGCCGACTGGTACGCCGTGGCCTGGGTGGTGGAGGGCACGCTGCTCTGGGCCCTGGGGTTGCGGCTGGACAGCCAGATGCTGCGCCGCTGGGGCTACCTCACCACGGGGCTGGGCGCGCTGATCGCGATGTCCGTCATCGAGACCGGCGGCGTCAGCGCCACCGCCATCTTCAGCCCGCACGCGCTGCCGATGACGCTGAGCGTCGCCGCCGGCATCCTCATGATCGGCCTGGACCCCCGGCCGAAGCACCCCGCCCGCGTGCTCCTGGCGTGCTGGGTCCCCGCGGCGGTGATTTGGCTGTTGTACGCGACCTTACATCCTGAGATGCTTGGCGTGTCGACCGCCGCGGGGCTGGGGCTGGCGCTTTACGCGCTGTCGCTGACCTGGGGCGGCACGGTCATGCGCGGCGCCGGCTTCTTCCTGGCGGGTTGCGCCGGGCTTTGGCTGTGCGAGGCCCCGATCGCGGCCGAATGGGGCGGGGCGATCGCCATCGTCATGATCGCCTTGCTGGGCATCTACGCCCTTGGCCACAAGGACGCCGGCCCCCAGGAACGCCAGTTCCAGGCCCTCATCCCGATCTCCGTCTCCGCCCTCGGCGTCTGGAACTCCACGCGCCTGCTGTGGGAGGCCGGCCCCGCAGGCGGCCTGGGCACCGTGTTGGTGACCGGCCTGTGGCTGGTCTCCGGCGCCCTGATGCTGGGTTTGGGCTTGCGGTTCGGCCGCCAGGACCTCCGGCAGGGGGCCCTGGCCCTGTTTGCCCTCACGGCCGGCAAGGTGCTGCTGGTGGACCTCGCCAGCCTGGACACGCCCTGGCGGATCCTGGCCTCCGGCGGCCTGGGCGCGGTCCTGATCGCCGTATCGTGGCTGTACGGCCGGCTGGGGAAGGAGCCTAGTTCGCCCTCCGCCGACTGACCTCCACCACGTTGCCGCCCGCGAACCGGACCCTGCCGGCCGGGTCGGCGTAGAGCCAGGTATCGCCGTCTTGCTGGTCGGGCCGGCCCCAGGCGGCGCGCACCTGGTCCTTGGAGAAGCCCGGCAAGACGCGCCCCGCGCGGATCGCGCTCCACGTCACGGCACCCCAGCCCGTGGAGTGGCGAGGGTCGCCCGCGAAGAACATGTCGTTGAAGCGGTAGACGGGCCGGCCGCCGGTGGGCGCGTTCGTGCCGGAAAGCGCGATGTCGAGGAAGCCCTGGCGCCCGTCGCCGGTCTCGAGCACCAAGCGGATGGGGTTGGCGGCGTTCTCGCCGGGGAAGACGCCGCGCACCAGCACGGGCACGCCGGCGCCGATACGCACGAAGGCCTCGGCGCCTTTGGCGCGCGTGTAGCGGTCCAGCAGGGGGTCCTTGGGCCAGACGATCTTGCCGGCGTAGAGCTTGCGCGCCAGGTACAGGTCCAGCGCCGGCGCCAGCTCCGGCAGGTTGCCGTTCGGGCCGGGCGTGCCGCGCAGCATGACGCCGTCGTCGTCCATCTTCATGACCACGAAGTCCTTGCCCGTGCGCACCACCGTGCCCACGCGGCCGACCAGGCTCTCGTAGGGCGCGTTGCGCGTGTCGCCGTCGCCGCGGGACGTGCCCAGCTTGAAGGAGGGCGCTTCCGAGGGCAGGTCGCGCTCCATGGGCAGGAACATGAACTTCTGGCCTTCCCACTTCGGCAAGGGCAGCGCGGCGGGCGCGGTGAGCGGCACGTCCTTGTAGGGCAGCGCGTCGATGCGCGGGCCCAGGGTGCGCATGCGGTCTTCCAGCGAGACCAACGAGGCGCTGTTGGAGCCGAAGAAGGCGCCGCCCAGCTCGTCTTGGGGGCGTACGCCGTTGGCGGCCTCCTGTACCAGCACGATCAGCGCGTCCATGCCGCTGGCGACCGCCAGTTGCACCACGGTGCGGCCTTCCTGGTCCTTGGGGTCGAGGCTGGCGCCGCGCGCCAGCAGCAGGCGCACCAGCGGCAGCTGCCCGTGGGCAGTGGCGCCCATCAGCGGCGTCTCGCCGGCCTTGTTCTCCGCGTCGATCGCGGCGCCGCGTTGGAGCAGCAACACCGCCACCGGCAGCCGGCCTTCGCGGGCCGCCCAGTGCAGCGGGGTGTCGCCGTGCACGTCCACGGCCATCACGGGCGCGCCGGCCTCGATCAGCTCGCGCGCCTGGGTGACGTCGCCCTGGTAGGCGGCGCCGATCAGCTTTTCGCCGTCGTCCAGGGCCAGCGCGGGCAGGGCCACCAGGACGGCTATCGGGATGCTCCAGAGGAACTTCATGAGGGCCAGGCTCCGCCCCCACTATACCCGCGCGGGGGGTAGAATGGACGCCCGCTTCGATAGGAGGATCCCCATGCAAAAGCGCACCCTGGGCCCCGGCCTGCAAGTCTCCGCTCTCGGCCTCGGCTGCATGGGCATGAGCGAGTTCTATGGCGCCGCCGACGAGGCGGAGTCGATCGCCACGATCCACCGCGCCCTCGAGCTGGGCGTGGACTTCCTGGACACGGCCGACATGTACGGCGTGGGCCGCAACGAGGAGCTGATTGGACGCGCCATCCGCGATCGCCGCGACAAGGTGATCCTGGCAACCAAGTTCGGCAACGTGCGCGGGGAAGACGGCAGCTTCTTGGGCGTCAACGGGCGCCCCGAGTACGTCCGCCGCGCCTGCGACGCCAGCCTGGCGCGGTTGGGCATCGACCACATCGACCTCTATTACCAGCACCGCGTGGACCCCAAGACGCCGATCGAGGAGACGGTGGGCGCCATGGCCGAGCTGGTCAAGGAGGGCAAGGTGCGCTGGCTGGGCCTCTCGGAAGCCTCGGCCGCCACCATTCGCCGCGCCTGCGCCGTCCACCCGATCGCCGCGCTGCAGTCGGAGTACTCGTTGTGGACGCGCGAAATCGAGGGCGAGATCCTCGACACCTGCCGCGAGCTGGGCGTCGGCATCGTCCCTTACAGCCCGCTGGGCCGCGGCTTCCTGACCGGCCGGTTCAAGTCGTTCGACGATTTCATGGCCGATGACTACCGCCGCAACTCCCCGCGCTTCCAGGGCGAGAACTTCGCCAAGAACCTCGAGTTGGTGGCCAAGATCGAGGCGCTGGCGAAGGCGAAGGGCTGCACCCCGGCCCAGCTGGCCCTGGCCTGGGTGCTGGCACAGGGCCCGGACATGGTGCCGATCCCCGGGACCAAGAGCCGCAAGCGGCTGCAGGAGAACGTGGGCTCGCTGGAGGTCACGTTGAGCCCCGCCGAGCTGGCGGAGATCGAGGCGATCGCCCCCAAGGACGTGGCGGCGGGCGCGCGCTACCCCGAAGCCAGCCTCAAGTCATTGGACAAGTAGGAACCACCGGTAATCTGTAGGTCGCCAGCCGCCTGACGCCCATGATGGACGGCATGGCGGATCGCGACGAGCTTGGCATCTACGTCCAGAAGCTGCTGGTCACCCTGGCGGTGGTCGGTAGCCTTTGGCTGCTTGCGGAGCTGCACGCCTACGTCACTTACGTGCTGCTCGCCATGGTGCTGGCCGCCGCCATGGTGCCCGTGGTCAAGGCCGGCCAGGCACGCGGCATCCCGCGCGCGGTGGTGGTGGCGGCGTTGGTGCTGGGCGTGGGCCTGGCGCTGGTCCTGCTGGGGTACGCCGTGGTGCCCGTGCTGGTGACGCAGGGCGAGCAACTGGCACGCAGCCTGCCCGGCCTGTTGGCGAGCCTGCCGACGCGCTTCCCCCAGCTGCCCTGGCTGGCCAACCTCACGCCCAACCTGGGCAGCCTGGCCGGTACGCTCCAAGGCGGCTTGATGCAGGGCGTGTCCTTGGTGGTGGTGGCGGCGCTCTCGCTGGGCAACATGGCCCTGATTTTGACGCTCACGATCATGATGGCGCTGGACGCCCCCGCCCTGATCCAGGGGCTGTTGGGGTTGTTGCCCAGGAGCTACGCCAGCACGCTGGACGCCCAACTGCCGGAGATGGGCAACCGCCTGGCGCTGTACGTGGCGGGCCAGGCCGCCATCAGCGGCATCCTGGCCGTGATCTGCCTGGTCACGCTGCTGGTCTTGAAGGTTCCCTACGCGCTGCTGCTGGCCGTGGTGTTGGGGCTCATCTCGATCCTGCCCATGGTGGGCGGGTTCATCGGCATGATCCCCGCGGTGGCGGTGGCGCTGTTCGTCTCGCCCTTGACCGCCCTCTGGACCGCGGCGGTGCTGTTCGTCGCGATCCACCTGGTGGGCAGCTTCGTGGCCCCGGTGATCTTCCAGCGCAGCGTGAACCTGCATCCGATCATGGCCATCAGCGCCCTGGTGATTGGCTTCACCCTGGGCGGCCTGGGCGGCGCCCTGGTGGCCGTGCCGATGGCGGCGGCTTTACAAGTGTTGGTGGTGAACCTGTACCTGGTGCCCAAGCTGGCCCGCGAGCAAGCCGCGGCCCTCGGGACGGCGCTCTAGTGGCCGGAGCGCACGGCAGCCACGCGCGGATCCATCACGCGCCGGAACAGCGGCGGCACGAGCGCCAGCATGACCATGCCCGCGTAGCCCGTCGGGAGTTGCGGCGCCTCGTCGATGTGCAGCAACAGCGGATACGGCTTGGCCGCATTCACATGGTGGTCCGAGTGCCGTTGTAGGTTCACCAGGAAGTAATTCGTCAGCCGCTGCGCGCTCGACCAGCTGTGCATGATCGTCACGCGCTCGAAGCGCCCGTTCTCCAAGGGTTGCCGCTCCAGCCCGTAGTGTTCGAGGTAGTTCACCAGCTCCAGCAGCGAGAACCCAACCAAACACTGCACCAGGAAGAACGGGAAGGCCTGCCAACCGAACGCCGTCAGCGACGCCCCATACGCCAGCGGCAGCGCCACGAACCAGAGCATCTGGTTGCGCCAGTGCAACCCGGGCAACCCCAACCGCTGCAACCGCTCGCCCTCGATCCGCCAGGCGCTCAGCCAGCTGCCCAGGACGGTACGGGGATAGAAGCGATAGAACGACTCGCCCAACCGGGCGCTGGCCGGGTCTTCCGGCGTGGCTACGCGGCCGTGGTGGCCGATCAGGTGCTCGATGTAGAAGTGCATGTAGCCGACGTTGAGCAGCAACACCTGGCCCAGCCGGCGGTCCAGCTTCGAGGCCTTGTGGATCAGCTCGTGGGCCACCGTGATGCCGATGCCGCCGGTGCAAATGCCCACGGACAGCGCCAGGCCCACCAGCTCGAGCGGGGTCAGCCGCACGTGCGTGACCGTCCAGGCGGCCCAGATGACCAGGGCCACTAGCACGGGCGCGGCCAGGTGCGCCACCAGGCGGTGCAGCAGCAGCGAGGGCGGCCGCTCCGGGTCCGGGTTGCGCTTGTTGCGGCCCAGGACGAGGTCCAGGAGCGGCACCAGGCCGAACACGAAGGCCGGCGTGAGGAAGGTCCAGGCGCCTCCGAGGTGCTGTCCCAACACCGCGAGCGCCACCGGGACGAAAATGATCAGGAACGGCACCGGCATGGGCATTCCCTCCTTGAGGGCATTATACCTCCGCCGGGGGGCTTACTTATCGAGCGGCTGGACGTCCGCGAAGCCGCTCTCGCGCCAGTCGCGCTCCGTGTTCAGGAAGTCGCGCCGCAGCCGCTGGATGGAATGGTAGAAGGCCTCGTTGGGCTCCATCTTGCCGCCTTTGACCAGGTCGTCGGCCCAGCGCGCCACGCGGGCGAAGCTCGACTCCACCACCTCGTGGGTGCTCCAGTCGAAGCGCGCCGTGTCGTGCTTGGGGTCGTAGGCCACCGGCATCTTCACGCCCAGGCCGCTCTCGCCGCCCACCGGGATCGGGTGCTCGCCGTCGCCACCCAGCTTGCCGCTACCGTAGCCGTAGTCGTCGTCCTTGAAGCCCCACACGCCGCCCGTCTGGACGCCGGGGCCCTCCCGGGGCTTGGGCTCGAGGAAGGCGCTGGGCTGGCGAGGCGGCACCGGCGAGATCCCCGCCAGGCCGAAGTAGGCATTGCGCTGGGCCTCCGGCATGAGATCCACCTGCCCCTGCGCCACGCGCTTGCCGTTGTCCGCCCAGACCACGTCGCCGTTGGGGTCCGTGGTCCACAGCTGCCCACCCACGCTGGCGTGGTGGAAGTTGAACTCCGGCTTATGCGGGTCCTTGTAGTCCCCCCAGGTCGTGCCGTCGTCCTCGGGCGCTTTGGGCATTTCGCCATACGGATCGTCCACCGCGTAAGGGTCGTCCAGCCCGATCTTGGCCCGATCGCCCGCCATGCCGGGTGTGGTCGCGGTGACCTGGGGTGTGATGCTCGGTTGCTGCGGCGTGGCGCGCGACGGGACATAGCCCTTGCCTGGCGTGATGGGACGGTTCGGGTCAAAGGCCACGGGGCGCTCCTTGCGGGGGAATCGAGGATGGTTTTTTATGCCCTGTCAAGGTGCAAACCCATCAACCCGGATCTTCCGCTTGGTTGTTGGGAGGAGCTAACAAGCGCTGGCATAATCTTGCTCCTACGCAACCAACGCCTTGGCTTAGCCTGCAGGAGGATCGCGCATGGGGCAACATGCACAAACGGACGAGCGCGTTTCCAGCGGCGCGGACTGGCTGGATGAGATCCTGCATGGCGGCTTCCTGAAGCACCGCTCCTACCTCGTCCGCGGCGGGCCGGGCACCGGCAAGACGACGCTGGGGTTGCACTTCCTGACGGCCGGCGCGCGGCTCGGAGAGAAGTCGCTCTACATCTCGCTGGGCGAGCCCGAGCAGCAGATCCGCGACAACGCCGCGCACCAGGGCTTCGACCTGACGGACGTCTCGGTGCTGGATCTCAGCCCCTCGCCGGACTTCTTCGCGCAGATGAAGAGCTACGAAATCTTCTCGCCGGCCGAGGTCGAGCGCGAGCCCATCACCAAGAAGATCATCGACCATGTCACGGGCGTTGGGCCCCACCGCGTCTTCGTGGACCCCATCTCCCAGCTGCGTTACCTCTCGCAGGACGCGTTCCAGTTCCGGCGGCAAGCCTTGTCCTTCCTGCACTTCCTCCAGGAACAGGGCGCCACGGTCCTGTTCACCTCGGAAACCAGCGACAACGACCCTGATGACTACATCCAGGTGATCGGCGACGGCGTGCTCAACCTCGAGAACAAGCTGGGCACGCGCACGATGACCGTCACCAAGTTCCGCGGCTCGGCGTTTGCCAGCGGCCAGCACGCCATCAAGCTGACCGGCCACGGCCTGGAGGTCTATCCGCGCCTGGTGCCGGAAGACTACGGCTTGCCCTTCAACCCGGAGTCGATCCCCTTCGGCGTGCCCGAGCTCGACGCCATGACCCGCGGCGGCCTGGAGCGCGGCACGGTTTCGATCCTGACCGGCCCCAGCGGCGTCGGCAAGACCAGCCTGGGCATCCAGTTCATGCGCGAAGCGGCCACGCGCGGCGAGCGCTCCGTGATCTACTCCTTCGAGGAAGAGGTCGAGGTGATGCTGCACCGCGCCGAAGGCCTGGGTATCCCGGCCCGCCGCCTGATCCGGGAGGGGTCGCTGTCCGTCGTGAAGGTCGAGCCGCTGGTCTACTCCGCGGACGAATTCGCCCGCATGGTGCGCACGGAGGTCGAGGAGAAGGGCACGCGCATCGTCATGATCGACAGCATGGCGGGCTTCCGGCTCTCGCTGAAGGGCGAGGACATGGTGGGCCGGCTGCATGCCCAGTGTAAATACCTCCAGAACATGGGCGTGGCGGTGCTGCTGATCAACGAGGTCGAGTCCGTGGGCGGCGACTTCCGCGTGACGGACCTCAAGATCAGCTACCTGGCGGACAACGTGATCTACATCCGGTACATGGAGCGCCATAACGGCGACCGGGTGTCGCTTTGCAAGGCGCTGGGCGTGCTCAAGAAGCGCCTGACGGACTTCGACTCGTCGATCCGGGAGCTCACGTTCGACGCCGAGGGCATCCACGTCAGCCAGCCGCTCGTGGGCGTCAACAGCATCCTGAGTGGCTTCCCGGTCTGGACGGTCGCGCGGGAAGACGCCTAGGATGCTCCGCTCCGCAACGCCCGCGCCGCGCGTCCGCGTGGTGCTGCTGATCCAAAACCGCGAAAACTGCCGCTTGCTCGCGGATTGGCTGGAACAACGCTTCGAGGTGTACATCCCCGCCGACCGCCGCGTGCCGGACGCCATGTTCGACCTCTGCATCATCGACGGCCCCACGTTGGAGCTTCAGCTCGAGGAGGTGCAGGCGCGGAGGCAGGCGGAAGCCCCTGCCTTCCTGCCCTTCCTGTTCGTGACGATGCACAAGGACCTCCGCCTCGTCACGCGCTACCTCTACAAGGCCGTCGACGAGCTGATCTTCATGCCGATCGAGAAGGTCGAGCTGAAAGCCCGCATCGAGATCTTGCTGCGGGCCCGGCAGTCGTCGGTGGAGCTGAAGCGGCACGGGGACGAGCTGTTCAGCGCCCTGGTCGAGCAGTCGCTGGTCGGCGCTTACCTGGCGCGCGATGGCCACTACCTCTACTTCAACCAGGCCGGCGCGGCGATCTTCCGGTACGACGTCGAGGAGCTCGTCGGCCACATGGGGCCCCTGGACCTGGTGCACCCCGCGGACCGGGACGACGTGGCGAAGCACCTGGAACCCCTGGAGCGCGGGACGGCGGAAGACACGCACTTCACCTTCCGGGGCCTCCGCAAGGACGGGGAGATGGTCTATTGCGAGGCCTTCGAGCGCACGATCGCCCACGAAGGCGAGCCCGTCCGGCTGGGGACGCTGCTGGATATCACGGAGCGCCATATGCTGGAGGTGGAGCGCGCCAGCAGCCAGGAGGAACGGATCGAGACGCTCCAGCGCGCGGACTTTCTAAAAGACGAGTTCCTGGGCATCCTCTCGCACGAGCTGCGCACGCCGATCAACGCGATCATGGGCTTCGGCTCGGTGCTCGAAGACGGCATCGCGGGGCCGCTGAGCCCGCTGCAGCACGCGTACGTCCTCAAGATGATGAAGGGCTCGGACTTGCTGTTGGCGCTGGTCGACGACCTTCTTGATATGAGCCGCATCCAGGCCGGCCGGTTCACGATCGAGCCCGAGCCGATGGCGCTCGCGGAGGTGGTGGCGTCCGTTGCCGAAACCCTGGCCCCGTTGCTGGAACAGGGGCGGCTGGTGTTCGAGTCGGAGATCTCCCCGCGCTTGCCCAGCTTGGAGGCGGACGTGCAGCGGATTGGCCAGGTGCTGACCAACCTGATCGGCAACGCGATCAAGTTCACGCCGCCCGGCGGGCACATCCGGGTGATGGCCCGGCGCGAGCGCGACCATGTGCTTTGCGAGATCTGCGACACCGGGCTGGGCATCCGCGAGGACGACCTGGGGCGGCTCTTCCAGCGCTTCACCCAGCTCGACATGTCGCGCACCCGCCGCGTCGGTGGCACGGGATTGGGGCTGAGCATCTGCAAGGCGATCGTGGAGGCGCACGGGGGCCGCATCGGCGTGCGCAGCGAGCTGGCGAAGGGCAGCACCTTCTGGTTCACGCTGCCGCTCGCGCGGGCTTCGCTTGGCTCAGGGGACCTGCGGCCAGGTGACGTCGGCTAGCCAGCCTGTCACGGGGCTGGCGATCGCCAGGCAAAAGCGCGACCCTAGCTGGTAGCGCGCCTCCAGCGTCCCGGCCGGGTGACCGATGCGCGCGCGGCCGTCCGCCACCTCGTCGAGCGTGAGGTGGTGCATGCCCTCCGTGCGCCCCTGCACCGCCTTGTAGGCGGCCTCCTTCAAGGCCCAGGCGATGATCTCGCCGTGCGGCCCCAGGGGCTCCCCGGCCAGCCAATCGCGCTCCGCGGGCGTCAGGAAGAAGCGCCACCCGTTCGGCGGCACCGCGCGCAGCAGCTCGAGGTCCACCCCAACGGGCGCCGGCGCGCAGATCGCCCCCGCGAAGCCGTGGCCATGCGTCAACGACAGGTCCCAGCCGGGCGGCAGCCCCGTGGCCGTCGGGTGGCCGTTCTCCTCCGAGCGGATGCCCGTGGGAGCGCCCGTTACCGCCTGGACGGCCAGCTTCGCGGCCAGCCGACCCAACAGCCAGTCGCGGCGGCGCTTCTCGAAGGTGTAGCCTGCCAGCGCCTCGCGCTCCACGGCGTCCAGGGCGGCCTCGGCCTCCGCCAGCCGACCGGCGTCGATCAGGACCAGCTTCACTCGCAGCAGTTGCCCGTCGGCTGGGCCAGGAAGCGCACGACGGCGTTGTTGCCGTCCCGGCCGATGCCGTACAGGAAGTAGCGCAGCCCGCCGTGGGTGGCGGTGAACATGAAGGTGCCGTAGGTGCGGCAGGTGGGCGGGCCGCCGCCTGGCATCACGCCCGGCCCCAGCACGGTGCCGACGGCGGTAGGCTCGTCGTAGGCAGCGCCCAGATCCGGGCAGGTGGAGAAGTGGACCACGTCGGCCTGGGGCTTGCCGGACCAGGGGTTGGCCGGGAAGACACCGCCGGGGAGCTTGGGCGTCAGGACGCGGATCCACTCGTCCGGCAGCGGGGCCGCCTCCTGGTGGGCGGCCATGTAGGACTCGATGGCCAGGTGCAGCACCACGCCCTCGCGATACACCGCCTTGTTCTGCGCGATGTCCGTCTTGTCCGGGAACAGCTTGGGCTTGGGCATCAAGAAGCAGCCCGAAAGCGTCACGGCCAACAAGAGTGGGAGCAGCAACTTCATCTGCCGATTATACACGCCGGTTGCCTGCCACCCCGCGAAATGCTAGAATCAAGACAGAGAGAGCCTTTCAAGCGTGCGTTTCCACCTCGTCGACAGCATCACCGCCTGGCATCCGGGCGACCGCGCGGAAGGCCTGAAGGCCGTCGCGCGCACGGACGCGGACCACTTCCCGCGCAGCTTGCTGATCGAATCGCTGGCCCAGCTCTCCAGCTTCCTGCTGGGCGACAGCGAGGCCCGCGAGGGGCGGAAGGTCCTGAGCTTGATGACCTCCGTGGACCGCCTGCGCTGGCACGCCGATCTGCAGCCCGGCCAGCGCGCCCGCCTCGAGACCCGCATCCTGGGCCGTCGGCCCGAAGGCGCCAAGTGCGCCGTCACCGCCTACCTCGACGACCAGCCTTTGGCCGAGGGGCAGCTGGGCTTCGTCTTCTTCGCCGCGGAGTCCGACGCCCAGGCGCGTGACTTCGCCTGGACCTACGAGCTGCTGCTGCAGCTCGCCTCGCGTTGCCAGGACGGCGACCCGCCGCGCCGCGAGGTCTACACGTGACCCGCCGCGTCGTCGTCACCGGCATGGGCGTCGCCAGCCCGATCGGCGTGGGCCTGCCCGCCCTGCTGGAAGGGCTGAGAACCGCCCGCTCCGGCACGCGGTTGATCCGCAACTTCGCCTCCGCCACCTTCCCCAACCGGCTGGGTGGCGAGATCGATGACGCGGACCTGGCCGGCGCGGCGCTGACGGCGGACGAGCGCCAATACCTCGCCAAGGACCGCAAGGCCCTGTTGGCGGCGATCGCCACCCTGGAAGCGATCCAGGATGCCGGCGAGAGTGTCTTCGCCCACACCACGCCCTTCCAGCGCGCCCTGAGCTTCGGCCCCGGCGAGAACCCGGACTGCCTGCGGTCGCTGGCCAACGCCCGCGAGACGCCTTACCAGATGCCCTTCGACGGCGCCGCGGTCTGGGCCGCCGGCAAGTACCACCTGGCGGGGCCGCGCGCCGTGAACATCGGCGCCTGCGCGGCCGGCGCCATGGCCATCGGCGAGGCCTTCCGGCTGGTGCGCGCGGGCGTGGTTCCCGTGGCCGTGACGGGCGGCCACGATGCGATCGCGAGCCCATTGGGCGTGATGGGCTTCAGCATCCTTGGTGCCCTGGGCAGCCACCATGACGAGCCGACCCGCGCCAGCCGCCCCTTCGACGTCACGCGCAACGGCTTCGTGCCCGGCGAGGGCGCCGGCATCCTGGTGCTGGAAGACCTCGAACACGCGCTGGCCCGCGGGGCCCGCATCCACGGCGAGATCCTGGGCTACGGCGCGAGCCTGGACGCTTACCGCCCCACCGCCCCGGAGCCCTCGGGGCGCGGCGCCTGCCTCGCCATGCGCGGCGCCCTCCGCATGGCCGGCTGGGCGCCGGAGGTCGTGCAGTACGTCAACGCGCACGGCACCTCCACGCCACTGAACGACAAGACGGAGACGCTCGCCATCAAGCAGGTGCTGGGCGCCCACGCCTACCAGATCCCCGTATCGTCCACCAAGAGCCAGATCGGCCACCTGGTGGCGGGGGCCGGCGCCGTCGAGCTGATCGGCAGCTTGCTGGCGATGGCCGCGGGCTTCGTGCCGGCGACCATCAACCTCACCCACCCGGACCCGGACTGCGACCTGGACTACGTGCCCGGCGTCGTGCGGGCGCTTGATTACGACCGCTTCCTGAGCAACTCCTTCGCCTTCGGCGGGCAGAACGCCTGCATCGCCGCCGCCCGGTACCAAGCTTGAACGCCTACCTCATCCCCAGCCACCGCCGCCTCTACCCGTTCGACGACCTGCCCGCCGCCTGGCGCGTGCTGGACCGCGAATTGTTGCAACTGCAGCGCGAGACGCTGGCCGCCTGCGGGCTGCAGCTTGTCGAGCACGAGGAGGAGGCCCAGATCCTCCTGAGCGATGCGCTCTACTTCACGCCGGAAGCCTTGCAGCTCTTCCTGGCGCAGGGCAAGCCCGGCCAGGCCGTTGCGAGACAAGGGTTGTTCACGGAGCGCGTGCTCTGGCACCTGCCCCGCGACGCGCAGGGCAACGTGCCGCTGCCGCTCTGGCGCAAGGGGTCCCAGGATCCGGTGCTGCTAACGTTGGACGAGGAGACCTTCGACGCCCCGATGCCCACCCACATGGGCGTCGCCCCCGGAAAGGGCCTGGAGGCCTTGCTCACGCGCCTGGTGCTGATCGAGATCCAGACCTGGCCCAACCTCTTCCAGGCCAACGTCCAGGCCCTGATGGCGCGCTCGAAGCGGGCCAAGCACTTGCCTTGGTGGCGCGGGCTCTATGCCTGGCTGCGCGGCGGCGGCTCGCTCTCGGGCGCGATGCAGCACCTCAACACGATCGGCAAGGGGTGCGACATCCACCCGACCGCCGTGGTCGAGCTCTCGGAAATTGGCGACGGCGCCCGGATCGGGGCGCATGCCGTCGTGCGCATGTCGGTGGTGGGCCCTGGCGCCAACATCGACGACCACGCCTCCGTGCGCGCCAGCGTGATCGGCGCCGGGGCGTCGGTGGCGAACAACAACAACGTGCTGATGTGCGTGGTCTACCCGCGCGCCTTCATCATCTCCGGGCCTTACCAGTTCAGCATGTTCGGCACGGAGACGGCGATCATGCACTGCATCTGCTGCGACACGCGCCTGGACGGCCGCACGATCGTGGCGGAGGTGGGGCCGGGCCAGTCCGTCGACAGCCAGCAGCGCTACCTGGGCACCTGCTACGGCCACGGCGTGCGCGCCGGCGCCGGCACGATCACGGCCCCGGGCCGGGCGATCCCCA
The DNA here is from genome assembly GCA_028287685.1 of Cyanobacteria bacterium RYN_339. Classification (GTDB taxonomy): domain Bacteria; phylum Cyanobacteriota; class Sericytochromatia; order S15B-MN24; family JAQBPE01; genus JAQBPE01. Next base: position 24,744 of record JAQBPE010000013.1, read on the forward strand.
ACGAGCTGTTCTTCCTGCCCCATCCGGATTTGGTGGTGGCGAAGGTGGCGCAAGACCTGCCGCGGCGCAAGAACTTGTTTACCGAGGGCGGCACACTGACCTTCCGCAGCCGCCCGCCCGAAGTCACGGTGACGGTGCCGGTGGCTGCCGAAAGCCCGGACCTAGCGCGTTAACCGCACCTGGTGCGCCACTTGCAGCGCGTCGGCGTTGGCCGCGCGCAGGGTGGCCACCTTTTCCGCGGCCTCGCCGGCGGTCAGCGTGCCGCGCTTGGCCTGCCCGGCCACCCGCCGCATCAGCTTGGCCAGCTCGTCCAGCACGATCGCGGCCTGGTGGTAGACCACGCCTTGGTCCTGTTTCCCCGCGCGGAAATCTTGGAACGCCAGCTCGCGCAGCCGGTCCGCGCGGGTGGCCAGCCAGGTCGGTGATTCATGCGGGGCCGCGGGTGGGCGGATCGATTGGCGCGGCGCCAGGGGCCGGCGCGGCGCAACGGTTTCGGGAGGGGCCGCGCGCCGCGTGGCGACTGGCCGGGCGGACCGCGGGCCCCAGCGCTTGAAGGCATACTCCGCGGCCAACGGGGCCAGCGAAAGGGTCACGTCGAACGCCCCGCGCCCGATCGTCTCGAAATCCAGCTCGGCCGCGGCGCCGTCGCCCGCGGCCCGGTGCGCCTTGTAGGCGCTGTAGCCCTTGAAGATGCCCCAGGCGCCCCAAGCCGCGAAGCCCAACGACACCACCAGGCCGGCCGTGGCCGCGCTCGCGATGCCCACCACGGGTGCCAGGGCGATCGCCCCGCCCACCGCCGCCGAGAAGGCCAGGGCCCGCAGCGGGTGCGCGATCACGCCCTTGACGGTGTCGGCGCCCTGGGCCCACAGGCCCTTGAAGAAGTGCCCGGTAGCGCGCATCCCGGAGAACCCGCTGGCCGCGACCGCGACGGGCGCTTCCGCCGGCACGGGTACCATCACCGGCAACCCGGTGTTCCAAGTAGGGAGCGGCCGAGCCGCTACGTTTCCGATAGCCATACCGGCTTATCGGTCCAAGATCAGCCCGACCGCGTTAAGCAGCTGTCAATATTGATTTAAAGTCAAGATAACGTCTCCCGGAGGACGTCGCGCCAAGTGCCCACCAACGCCTCGCAAGCCAGCAGCTCCCGGCCCTCGGCGGCGGCCTGCCCGACCTTCGCCCGGGTGAAGACGTCCATCACGCGCGCCGCGGACCACTGGGGGTACGGCCCCGGCTCGACCCCGATCTCGCATGGCGCCGAGACTTGCCCTTGCTGGATCACGCGGTACAGCCAGCCGATCCGGCCGGTCTCGCGCACGCGCAGGAGCAGGCCCGGCAGGCCGTTGTTTTGCTCGATTTTCATGCACGGCGAGCGCGGGCAGGTCACCTCCAGCACGACGTCGCCGAAATGGTGGCGATC